>JAFWWU010000132.1 GCA_017523285.1 Ruminococcus sp. | reverse complement strand
TTTCTGCCATAGAGCATTTCTTTTTCGCCTCTTGTGATAATTACAAGTCCGTCGGTTGTTTCAGTAAGAAGCTTATAGACTTCTTCTTCGCTTTTATCTTTATATTGCTCAGATTGTGTGCATTCCTTTGAAACTACATTGACAGCACAATGCTGATGAAGATAGCTGTCATGAGTACAGTCGATAGTTACATAAGGCTTGTTATGCTTTACGCAAAGTTCAGCGGCAGCATGTGTTTCTTCAAGAAAAAAAGGGTCGATTGCCGCAACCTTACAGCCTTTTATATCATCTTCTTTTGGCATATTCCAGCGCTTTTTTGTACCTTTTTCATAAAGAGACTGAAATACTCCCATAGGAGAACGCACAAGACCTGCAATAACAACGTAATCCATTAATCCCTCATATTCAGGGTCAAAATAAAGTGAGGATAAATCTACTGACTTATTTTTGTAGAATTCCTTTATAAGCGGTGCAACCTGTGTTCCGATATGAGTTCCGTCAATTCGCACTGTAGCACCAAGAGAAGCAAGTATAGTTGCTCCTGTACCTGTTTCACCGCCCGGCAAAAAGTATTTCGCTTCGATTTCGGAATATTCATCAGGCTGTAAGAATCCACCTTTAAGCTTAAATGAGTGTGTACCTAAAATTTGTCCGTGCATATAAACTTCGTAATTCATAATAATCTCCGTTTTATAGACTTTATTTGCCCCTGTATTCAAACAGCCTTTTTAGTTATTATAGTGATTATTATTTTAATTTCTGCAGTTTTGATTTGTGTGCAACTACTATAAGCTTCATATCCTTCTCCAATGGATTTACAGGATCTATATTTACAATAATATCGTTGTTTTTTATTATTGCGGCGATATTAATTGAATATTTACGTCTGAGGTTCAGCTCGATAAGATTTTTACCAATCCATTCATCTTTTACATCAAGTTCAACCATGGAAATATCCTTAGATAGTTCTACCAGATCTACAAATCCTGATGTTACAAGATTTTTGGCAAGTCTCAGACCTGATTCCTGTTCAGGGAAAATAACTATATCGGCACCGATTTTTTGCAGTATTTTCTGATTCATTTCAGATGAGCATTTTACAATTACTGTTTTTACACCGCATTCCTTACATAGCATAGTTGCCATTATGCTTGCTTCAAGATTACTTGCCATAGTTATTATAACAACATCCACATTGGAAATCCCAAGACTTTTAATAGTTTCATAATTTGTAATATCAGCACATTTGCAAAAAGGGATATCCGCTACAGCTGAATTTACGACGTCCTCACTTGAATCTATTGCCATTACATCAGCCCCGCTGTCTATAAGACCTTTTGCTACTGCTCTTCCATATCTTCCAAGTCCGAAAACGACATATGATTTATGTATACTCATGATATTTTATCCTTTCAATTTTTAACCAACACTTATATCTTCGGTTGGATCTTTGACATATTTTTTATGTGTATTTTTCATATTAAGAATAATTGCAAATGAAATTGGTCCGACTCTGCCAAGATACATTGTAAATATGATAATTATTTTCCCCAATAAATTCAATGAAGAAGTAAGATTTCTTGATAGTCCGACAGTTGCGGTTGCGCTGACTGTTTCAAACATAATATCAATAATATCAGCCTCTATAACTGATGAAAGTAATAATGTTGATATAAATAAAACTGTAAATGCAACGCTGATAACTGCAATTGATTTGTTGATGGCTTCTTTTGATATTGTTCTTTGAAAAAGAACTGTATAATCCTGATTTCTGATTATGCTGAGAGTTGTAGCTGCAAGCACGGCAACAGTTACTGTTTTTACTCCTCCTGCCGTACCAACAGGAGAACCTCCGATGAACATAAGAATAAGAGTTACGAGTGATGATTCATTTGTGAAATTCTGTTGTGGTATTGTAGCAAATCCAGCCGTTCTTGTTGTTACCGACTGAAAAAACGAAGCTTGTATTTTCTCAAAAATGTTGAAATCCTTTATAGTAGCAGGGTTATTGTATTCAAAAATCAAATAAAGAATTGTACCTGAAAATATAAGAATTGCAGATGTTGCAATAGCTATTTTGCTATGTAAAGTCAATTTGCGGAAACATTTTGATTTTTGGGATTTTATATTAGGTAAAACTCTGAGTAAATCCCACCATACAATATAACCTATTCCACCTGAAATAATCAGAAATGCAGTTGTTAAGTTGATTATAGGGTTATGTACATATCTGCAAAGACTGTCATCACCTATAATATCAATTCCTGCATTGCAAAAAGCCGATATAGAATTAAAAATTGAAATCCATATTCCTTTTAACCCAAAATCAGGAATGAATACTGTCATATACAGTAATGCGCCTGTTCCTTCAATTAAAAAGGTGCCTTTCAGAACTTTTTTTACAAATTTTACAATGCCTGAAAGAGTGTTAAGGTTAAATGCGTCCTGAATCAATAATCTGTCTTTCATGTTGATTTTTTGGTTAAGTAAAATCATAAATCCTGACATAATAGTAATTATACCGAGTCCGCCTATTTGTATAAGCAGCAGAATTACTGCCTGACCGAAAATACTCCATGTATTTACTGTCGAAACCGTTACAAGTCCTGTTACACATATAGAAGTTGTAGAAGTAAACAAGGCATCAATGTATGGTATACCTTTACCGTCAGCAGTGCTTATTGGCAGAGATAACAAGATGCTTCCTGCTATTATTGCAAGAAAGAAGCTGAGAAGTATTGTCTGCGTAGTTGATTGTTTGAATTTTTTGAATTTTCTTATATTCAAAATTTCCCCTCCAATTATATATTTGTATCGTATTCAAGTATATCATATAAGCTACTTAATTTCAATTCTTTCAGAGCATTTTCTCATAATATTAATATTATTTGCTCCTGTATTCAAACAGCCTGTACATCTTTTTTGAAAATCCTCCTGCAAATAATTTGCTGAAAATCCATTTTTCTGCTCCATGCAGTTCGTCAATGAATTTCTGCGGAGTCATATTATGCTCCTTTACAAATTCAACGCTCTCACTTGTAAATATTTCAGGATTATCAACTCCGTAAACATTTGTTACTCCAACATCGTTTATCGGATTTTTATGCTTTGAGATTTTTGCTGCTTTAATTGTATAACAGTCTGCAAGAAGTGAGATGTGCTCAAAATGTGAGGCAAGGTTATTAAAGAGATTTTGTATCTCATTATCTTTAAGATACATACTCACACCCTCCATAATTATTACAGCCTTTTTATTTTCGGGGATGTAATCAAGCCATTCACAGCTTCTTGCATCGCCTACAATCATTTTATAGCTTTCGTTTTCGGTGTAATAACGTCTGCGTTCATTTATAACATCTTCAAAATCAACATCATACCATTTGTATTTACTATTACCGATGCGTTCAATTCTGCTGTCCATTCCGCATCCTATATGTATTACTGTAATATCGTCTGTATCAGATGTTTTTTCTTTTACCCATTCATCAAAAACAGCAGAGCGTATTCCCATATAGTAAGCAAGCCATTTTGATTTTGATTTGCCTTTAAGAGTGAATTTTTCTTTTTCCCATATTTCTTCTGCTTTTTTATCGTTAAGGAAGAGTCCTTTTTTGCTGACATAAGCTTTTCCGTAAAGAGGGATGTATAGGGTTTTATTTACTTCTGTCATAGCAGTGTACCTTTCAAATAAAATATATTTTATTATTCTGAATTATAACACATAAATATAAGAAAAGCAATAACTATTTTAATTACATACAATTACAGAAAATGCAGATTTATATCCTTGCAATAAATCCTGAAATATGATATATTATTAATAGTATACTTTTAGATTAAGAGGTGATTTTTTGCAGAAAAATCTGATGGAAAAAATACGAGAGTCACTCGGCTCCGTTCTTCCCGTTGCGGCAATTGTTTTTCTTCTTATGCTGTCAATCGTTCCTGTAAGCGGTGAGATGTTCTTTATGTTCTTTATCGGGACGATTATGCTCGTTGTCGGAATAGGACTTTTTACACTCGGTGCGGATACCTCTATGATTATCATAGGCGAAGAAATCGGTGCAAAGCTTGTAAGGCTGAAAAAAATATGGCTCATTCTGCCTGTCTGCTTTATAATCGGTGTTCTTGTAACCGTTGCTGAGCCCGACCTTAAAGTTCTTGCCGACCAGACTCCGATTGTTGAATCTCAGGTTATGATATGGGCAGTAGGTATAGGTGTCGGCGTTTTCCTTGCACTTGCATTTCTGCGTATTTTCTTGCAGATAAAGATATCTGTTTTATTTGTTATTCTTTATGCCTTTGTATTTATATTTGCGTGTTCTCCGCTTATTTCGTCAGGCTTTATTCCAACAGCATTTGATTCGGGCGGAGTTACAACAGGCCCGATAACAGTTCCGTTCATTATGGCGTTAGGTCTTGGTCTTTCATCAATCCGTGGTGATAAGACATCTGAAGAGGATAGCTTTGGTCTTGTAGCAATGTGTTCTATCGGACCAATTCTGACAGTATTGATTCTTGGTGCATCAAGTAACACAGATATTCCACAGCAAACTCTTTCGCCAATTGGTGAATATGACTTCGTTTCTGAGGTTTTCAGACAATTTACACACGCACTTCCGCATTATATGAAAGACGTTGCAATGGCAATACTTCCGATAGTTGTGTTTTTCCTGTTTTTTAATGCGATTTCTCTTAAACTTGACAAAAAAACTCTTATAAAGATTTTTGTCGGACTTATTTATACATACATAGGACTTGTACTTTTCCTTACAGGTGCTAATATCGGATTTATGCCGATTGGTCAGTATCTTGGCGAGAGCCTTGCAGGCGGCGGATATTCATGGATACTTATTCCTATTGGAATGATCATCGGTTATTTTATTGTTTCTGCTGAGCCAGCCGTTCACGTTCTTAAACAGCAGGTTGAAACAATAACCGAAGGTAGAATTTCTGCAAAAGCATTAGGTCTCAGTCTTGCAATTGGTGTAGCCTCATCAGTCGGAATTGCTATGATCAGAGTTATAACAGGTATATCTATTCTCTGGTTTTTAATTCCGGGATATGCACTTGCTCTTATAATCAGCTTTCTTGTTCCGCCGATTTTCACATCTGTTGCATTTGATGCGGGCGGAGTTGCGTCAGGACCGCTTACAGCAACATTTCTTCTCCCTCTTGCTATGGGCGCAAGCTTTGCCGCAGGCGGAAATATGGCAGAGGATGCATTCGGAATAGTTGCAATGGTTGCCATGACTCCTTTGCTTACAATACAGATTTTAGGACTTATCAGCAAATTCAAGACTGCACCGAAAACTACTGCTATTGAAGGTCAGGTATTTCCAATCAGACTCGATGCAGCCTGTGATACAGTTGTTATTCTCGATAATAAGGAGGAAAGCAGAGTATGAAAGCAATGATTCTTATTGCCGATTACAGCTATGGACATATCGTTCAGAATACTCTTGTTGAAGAAAACATTGTGTGTCGTTTTCTTACTCACGCTTATGGCTCGGCAGATTCGGCAATGCTTGATTATTTAGGTCTTGGTGAAAACAAGAAAGTAACGGCATTTTCATTTGTCCCTGAAGACAAGGTTATGCATCTCTACGAAGTTTTCAATAATAAGCTTTCTCTTACCGAGGCAGGAAAGGGAATAGCATTTACTGTTCCGATATCAGCAGCGTCAGGTACGGCATTTTCGCTTGGCGGAACAACACCCGAAAAGGAGGGACTTACAGAAATGTCTGATGCAAAATATGAGCTTATAGTTACAATAGTAAATCGTGGTGGCTTTGAGGCAGTCAAGGAAGCCGCTAAAAGTGCTGGTGCAAGAGGCGGAACTCTTCTACACGGCCTTGGACTTGGCGGAGAAGAAGCCGCAAAGTTTTTAGGTATTTCAATTCAGCCTGAAAAAGACGTTGTTCTCATCGTTGTTGCAAAAGAGGACAGGGAACAGATTATGAAAAAGATTATGGAAGAAGCTGGAATTCTTACAGAAAATCGTGGAATATGCTTCTCGCTTCCTGTTGA
>JAFWWU010000131.1 GCA_017523285.1 Ruminococcus sp. | reverse complement strand
GCAACGCCCTTGAGGAAGTCGTCAACATCGCAGGCATAAAGACCGTGAGCACAGTTTTCAGAACAGTTGATGCCGAACCAGTTCGCACCTGTGAGCCACACCTCGTTGCCGTTCATGTCGTAAAGTCGGCTTCCCACCGCGTGAAGCCAGTCGTCGTTGCAATCATCAAGAGCTGATGCAGACTTAGTTGCACCTGTAAATCCTGAGATTGAAGTTGATGCCGCTACTACCGCAAAAGAAAGCATAGTAGCGAGAATTTTTTTAATCTTCATAAAGATTACCCCTCTCAAAAAATAAACTTAGCGAATGTAAATTTATACATATATATTGTATCATTATCCCCTGTCAATGTCAATCGAAAATGTTAATATATGGCGATATACACATAAAAAACCGCACATTTCTGTGCGGTTTCACTATTAGTATTGCATACCTTTTTTATCCATATTTCTTATGTAAGCAAATGTAGCTTCCTCGCCCTTTTCTGCAAGCATTGTAAGAAGCTTTTCAAGAAGAGCTGAGGTTTCGGGATGTATGACGCGTTTAGATTTGACAAGAAGAAAATAATCAAGCGGACTTCTGTCGGTATATTTGTCTTTTCCGTATATTTTGCTTGCTGAAACTCTGTCGCAGAACATTTCAATTACAAAAACTGTCGGCATTTTTACAGGCTCAACCTGTTTTGTAACAGGACTGTAATCCGTCCAGTATTCAAAATGATGTCGATTACGTCCCTTATGATGCATCCACGCTCTTGAAGCGCCGAATATTTCTCTTTCTCTTTCATTCGGACTTCTTGTTCCCTGATAATATTTAACACCCGGAATAAACTCCGTAGGCGAAAATTTAGAAAGGTCATGAGTAAGTCCACGCCATATAATACCTGCCTTTACACAATGCACAAAAACCTTATATCTGTGACGTGTAACTGTACTAAAATGACCGTAAAATCTTTTCAGCATTATTTCCTGCTCCAATCGGGGTTATTTTTTTGTGCTGATATCAAGCACAGAATTCTTCTCAATCAGCCTGCCTCCTATAATTCGTCTGCCCTCGGAATATGTACTGTCAGCAAGTTTTTTCATAATTATCTCAACGGAAGCCGATGCCATTTTTTCAAGATCAACCTCCATTGTTGTTATCGTCGGAATGCATATATTTGAAACAGTAAAATTATCATATCCGACAACCGAAATATCTTCAGGAACTTTACAGCCCTTGAATTTCAGATTCGTTATAACTCTGAACGCTGTTTCATCACAGTTACAGACAAAAGCTGTCGGCATCTGTTCGGGAAACTGAAATTCCGAATAAATCGTACCGTATCTGTCACGGTCCTTTATCACCCATTCCGGATTATATTCAAGCTCATTTTCCATAAGACATTTGACATAGCCGAGAAATCTGTCATTAATACTGCTTGTAACCGTTACATGTCCGAAAAATCCAATTTTTTTATGTCCCTTTCTGACAAGATAATCAGTAAGAACATAACCACCGAAAAAATTATCGGATACAACTGAATCTATATCATAATGATTATCATAAAAATCCACAAAAACAAGCGGTATTTCAACCTTTGAAAGTACATTCAGATAAGGCTGTCCGAGCTGTCCGATAACTATCAGAGCATCAATTCTGTTCTCTGTAAGAATTTTCGGAAGAACACAGTCTTTTTCATTCTGAACACTGATACTTTCATAAACAGTATAGACATCAAGCGCAGAAAGCTTATTGGAAATATTAGCTGTAAGTTCCCAGTAAAAAGTACCTATGCCTGCCGCAAAACACTCTGCCGTAATTATACCGATACTTTTGCCTGCCCCTGTATTTACGGGCTGTTTCTTATCACGCTTCGAATTTGACGGTTTATAGCCCATGCTGTCAGCTGTCGCACGAATTTTCGCACGAAGCTCTTCGCTTACGCCATCTTTTCCGCCGAGAGCATTGGATACAGTTACAACGCTTACATTGAGTTTTTTCGCAATGTCAATCATTTTTACGCCGTTTTTCATATTCATATCTCCGTTTATAATTATACATATATCACAGCAACACTGCCGAAGCCTAAATCAAGCTAAAATTTAGCTAATATAATTATACCATAACTTAATTAAAATAAAAAGAGGCAAATTAATTTTTGGTTAAACTGCAAGGATTTAACCAATAATATCAATCACTATTAAACAAAATTCAACGGACAGCATTGTGCTGTCCGTTGAAATCATATAATCACATCTTTATAACTGCCAGGAAGATACGGGTAAACATCCTCGTATGAATCGATTTCATTATCTTCGATGCCTGAGGGAATAAGCCCTGTCATATCCCCTGATGAAGCGGAGCGCTGAAATGTAAGCTCATCATTTCCCTCTACAGGCTTTGAATTATTTCTGTTTTTTATATCAATCACCGACTTTCTTCATTTGATTGTTACATAGCCGAATTTATTGCTGTATCAATTCGGCAATATTATTATTTTCATTCATCAACAAAAAATTCATTGAATAATCTTCAGTTAATTTACAGTCAGTATAATCAGAAGCGTATATTCTCTTTTGTATTACCAATTAACGATTTACCATTTTAACGCATTATAGCAATTTGATCGTGGCAATTAATGTAAATTCACAAAACGTTCACATATTTTTCGAAAAAACTATTGATTATTCATTTTGCATATAGTATAATTATTGTAATGATAATATAAAAGATTGGGGTGATTCTCTTTGGATAATCTCTTTGCTAAAAAATTCCCGTTCGCAAAATGCAGCGTCAATATAAAAAATGGAGAAATTTCTTTCTGCGATGAAAATTTCACATTATTTACAGGATATGATACCGAATATTTCAGCAAAAACAATATTACTTTTTTTGATATTATATCCATTGACGTTTCACTCTCAGAAATGCAGAAGCAAATCGAGGATTTTAAAGAAATATGCTTTAAGGCTGAAATCAGATTTTCCGATAACTCTTCTTCCTCTTTCCTGTTATATGCAAAATTATGCGATAACGATTCTTCAGAGGCTGTTATAATTCTGATTCCCGAAAAAAGCAATACTTCCCTTGTTGCAAATTATCAGAAAGAAGCTCCGAATGCTCAGGTCAATTACGATCTTCTGTTTGATAAAATCTCATGCGGTATTGTAGCTTATGACGTTTACCCAAATGGATTTAAAATGTTCTTTTCTACAAAAAAATTCTTTGAAATGATAGGATATACAGAAGAAGAATACCTTGAAGTGACTAACGGCGGTTATGTAGGAAAGCTTATTCATCCCGATGACAAAAAAAGAATCGTCGAACTGCTTAATGAAGCTCTCAAATCAGGTGGCTGTTTCCGTGAGCATTTCCGTATGATTCATAAAAATGGTTCTACGGTATTTGTATTTGCCGACGCTCAGTCTTATTCTACTGATGGAAAAAGAAGATTCCTTGTTTCATATACGGATATAACTGAAAGAAAAGTAAAGGATAATTTCATAGAATCACAAATAGAAAAATATAAAATCCTTGAAGATATTGCAGACGATATTATGTTTGAATACGATGTCGAAACGGACAACGTTATAGTACCTCAGCAGTATGCCGCTATTTTCGGCAGAAACTCTGATCTTAAAGGACTTATAAAAAACGACCTTGCTCAATATACAATGCATCCTGATGACCATATGAAATTCACTACCGCTTTGCATACTGCAATAAAAGTTCCACTCAAGAATTTTATTGAAGTCCGTGCCAAAATCGCTTCAGGTGATTATCAGTGGTTCAGATTCCATTATGTAAGCACAACTGATGTAAACGGCAAAGTTTCACATATTTACGGCAGAATTGAAAATATCGACAAGGAAAAACAATGGATTATCAATAACGCTGAAAACGAAGAGATTATCAACAGACTTTCTACAACAGATCATGTTACAGGTCTTTTTAATCGTAATACATTCCAGGAGAAAGCTAAAAAAATCATCAGGGAACACGATTTCAAATCCTGTCTTGCCCTTGTTTATTCCGATATCAATAATTTCTCTTATATAAACGATAATTTCGGCTATGATGCAGGCGACAATATGCTTTATGATTTCAGTGCGCTTATCAATAAATGCGAGCTGAATGTAATTGCAAGCCGTATCAACTCTGATTTCTTCGCTGCTATTGTCAAAGGCAATACTGAAAAAGAAATTATTGCAGCTATCGAAGAACGTGACAAAAACTTCGTAGAACTCCAGAAAAATAAATATTGTGAAAGCGAAATCGGTCTTGCAACAGGTATTTATTTCATCAAGAATAACGAAGAAGACATCAAGGTTGTACTTGACAATGCAAATCTCGCACGTCGTCAGGTTAAAAACGATAAGAACGCAAATATTATAATCTATAACGAATCTCTCAGATATGCACGAAATCATGCAAAAATGATTATAAGCAAGCTTAAACCGGCTATTGAGGACGGTATGATTGAAATGTTCCTTCAGCCGAAATTCTCAATCAAAACAAGAAAGATTGTCGGTGCTGAGGCTCTTGCAAGATGGCGTAATCCCGACGGAACATATAAATTCCCCGGACAGTTCATTGATGTTCTTGAACAATCGGGATATATCGGCGACCTTGACTTCTATATTTACGAAACAGCTCTGAAACAGATTCAGAAATGGAACATTCTCGGCAAAAAACCTATTCCGATTTCCGTTAATTTCTCAAGAATCAATAACAACAACAAGGATTTCACCCGCAGAATTATCGACCTCGCGGAAAAATACGGTGTGGCACAGAATTTCATTGAGCTTGAAATTACCGAAAGTGCTTTTTCGGAAAACAGCAAATCAATGCTTGAAAATATGAGAATTCTTCGTGATAAGGGATTTAAGGTTGATATAGATGATTTCGGTATCGGTTATTCATCACTCAGCTTCCTGCTTGATGCGCCTATTGATGTCGTTAAGGTTGATAAGCTCTTTGTGGATAATATCGATGTTTCTTCACGTCATCGTGAATACCTCAAGCAGATGTGTATTCTTATCAATACAACAAAGAAGAACATTATTTTCGAGGGTGTTGAAACTGAAAGTCAGGCTGATTTTCTCAATTCCTGCGGCTTTGACTACGCTCAGGGATGGCTGTTCGATAAGGCTATCAACATAACCGAATTCGAAAAAAAATATATCGATTGATATTAACATCAGTTTACAGCTTAGTGGGCGGATTTCTATCCGCCCACTATTTTTTAGTAAATCACTGATAAAACTATTGTCATTTATAAATATGTATGCTATAATGTACTTATCGGAAATTAAATCTAAATTCAGGAGGTTGCTATGCAGGATAATAATATACTCGATTCAGAAGAACTCGACGATATCGAAGATGAAGGCACTTTTATAACTCTTATTGATGATGAGGGCAAGGAAACTTCATTTGAAGTTCTTGATTATTTTGAATTCAACGGTGCAGACTATGCTGTTGTTCTTCCATACGAAGAAACAGAAGAGGAAGTAGTTATTTTTGAAGTAAAACACAACGATGATGATGAAAACTCTGATGAGTATCTTCCGCTTGAGGACGAAGATACAATGTTTGCTGTTTTTGAAGAATTCAAAAGCAGAAATGCCGAAAATTTCAATTTTGAGGATTAATCTCGATGCGGCTGTTACAATGAAATATTCATTGTAACAGCTTTTTTTCGTTATATCAGTTTATTTTAGTATTCAATGCAATAAAATCTGTTAATTTCTTGACAAACACTATGGTTTTAGTGTAAAATTGAATTATATAGTTTTTAAATGTATGAAAGGATTGATTTCAATGGGTTTAACACTTACAGAAAAAATTCTTAAGGCTCACCTCGTTGACGGTGAGATGATTAAAGGACAGGAAATCGGTATTAAAATCGATCAGACTCTTACTCAGGACGCAACAGGTACTATGGCTTATCTTGAATTTGAGGCTATGGGCGTTCCGAGAGTTAAAACAGAGCGTTCTGTTGCTTACATAGACCACAACACTCTCCAGAGCGGTTTCGAAAACGCTGACGACCATAGATTTATCGGAAGCGTTGCAAAAAAACACGGTATCTACTTCTCACGTCCCGGTAATGGTATCTGCCATCAGGTTCACCTTGAAAGATTCGGCGTGCCTGGTAAGACATTAATCGGTTCAGACAGCCACACTCCTACAGGCGGCGGTATCGGTATGATTGCTATCGGTGCAGGCGGTCTTGATGTTGCTGTTGCTATGGGCGGCGGTGCTTACTATATCACTTGTCCTAAGGTTGTTAAGGTAAACCTCACAGGCAAGCTCAGCCCATGGGTTGCTGCTAAGGACGTTATCCTTGAAGTTCTCAAAAGACTTTCAGTTAAGGGCGGCGTAGGCAAGGTTATCGAATACTGCGGTGAAGGCGTTAAGTCACTTTCAGTTCCTGAACGTGCTACTATCACAAATATGGGCGCTGAACTCGGTGCTACAACTTCAATCTTCCCATCAGACGAAATCACAAGAGAATTCCTTAAGGCTCAGTGCCGTGAAGAAGTATGGACAGCTCTCGCTCCTGATGAAGACGCTGTTTATGATGAAACTCTTGAAATCAATCTTTCTGAACTTGAACCACTTGCTGCTTGTCCTCATTCACCTGACAACATCATGGGTATTTCCGAAATCGGCAGTATGAAAATCGATCAGGTTTGTATCGGTTCATGCACTAACTCATCACTCCTTGATATGCTCAAGGTTGCTCACATTTTAAAGGGTAAAACAGTTCACCCTGACGTTTCACTTTCAATTGCTCCTGGCTCTAAGCAGGTTCTTAATATGCTTGCTGAAAACGGTGCGCTTTCTGTACTTATCGATGCAGGCGCAAGAATTCTTGAAAGTGCTTGCGGACCATGTATCGGTATGGGACAGTCACCTAACTCAAAGGGTATCTCACTCCGTACATTCAACAGAAACTTTGAAGGACGTTCAGGAACTAAGGACGGACAGATTTATCTCGTTTCTCCTGAGGTTGCAGCTGCTTCAGCTATCACAGGTGTACTTACAGACCCACGTTCACTCGGTGATATGCCTGAATTCAAGCTTCCTGAAGTATTCACTATAAATGATAATATGATTGTTCCTCCTGTTGCTGAAGCTGATATGGACAGCGTTGAAATCCTCAGAGGACCAAACATCAAGCCATTCCCTGAAACTGCTCCTCTTATGGACAGCATTGAAGCTCCATGCTCACTCAAGGTTGGCGATAACATCACAACAGACCATATTATGCCTGCAGGCGCAAAGATTCTCCCACTCCGTTCAAATATTCCTGCTATTTCACAGCACTGCTTCGCTGTATGCGATGAACAGTTCCCGACAAGAGCAAAGGAACTCGGAAAGAGCATTATTGTTGGCGGCTCAAACTATGGTCAGGGTTCTTCAAGAGAACACGCTGCACTTGCTCCTCTCTATCTCGGAGTTAAGGCTGTACTCGTTAAGTCATTTGCCCGTATCCACAGAGCTAACCTCATTAACGCAGGTATCCTCCCACTTACATTCGTAAACGAAGCTGACTATGATAACATTGCTCAGGGCGACCAGCTCGTTCTTGCTGACGTAAGAAAGGATGTTGAAAACGGAAAATCTGAGCTTACAATCGTAAACAAGACAAACGGCAAGGAAATCCCTGTTCTCTGCGAACTCAGCGGACGTACAAAGGATATTATGCTCGCAGGCGGACTTCTCGATTACACAAGAGAATCAATGAAGTAATAATTTTCAATAGTATTCTCCGTATTTTTACGGAGAATACTTTACTTGATTTGATATATGAGAAAAAGATTAAAAGGCAGAATACACTATTCCCCCGGCTTAGGATACGGAGTTTTACTGAGTGGAGTTTCATCTGCGATTTCAGTAGGATTTTTCTTTAAATTAGAATTATGGAATCTTCCAACAGTTTTAGTTGTTGTTATCATAGTAATTTTGTGTGTAGCGTATGCCGTTTGCTTTGTGCTCGGAAAGGATATATTTGATTTTACCAAAAAGAAGTATCTGAGACGCTACAAGGACGATAAAACGGCACAACATTACGCAGAAATTACGGAAGCGGTAATAATTCTGATGATTGGTTTACTTGGTGCTATTGTACCTGCAATTAATGAGGCTCGCAATGATAGTAAGGATAATTCATCATCAATATCCGAAAGCATCGACGGCTGTGATTAAAGGGGGATATATGAAGATACACTTTGAAGGCAGAAAACATAAGCCGGGATGCTTATATGCTGTTGCATTCTCCTTAGCAATTATGATAATGGAGGTTTGCTTTGTGGTAAATTCGGATACAAAACTCAGCAAATCAAGCCCCGCAGCAATCGCTATATCATGCTCTTTTCTCGTGTTTTTTCTTATTTTCTCATTTATTGGAAAGAAATTATTTGACCTTACAGAAAAAATATTTCTGAAAACCAGTGAGCCGTATAAGGCAAATCAAAGAGCTGTTCTTATGGAATTACTTGTGTTTTTTGGTAGTTTTGCTCTTGAATTATTTATTGTGACTAAGATAATTTAATGCTTATAAAATTTTAAAATACGGAGGTAAAAACCAATGGCTAAAATTAAAATGACCACTCCCCTCGTCGAAATGGACGGCGACGAAATGACCAGAATTCTCTGGAAATGGATTAAGGATATTCTCATCGAACCTTATATTGAACTCAACACAGAATACTATGATTTAGGTCTTGAAAACAGAGAAAAGACAAAGGATCAGGTTACATTTGATTCTGCTGAAGCTACAAAGAAGTATGGCGTTGCTGTTAAATGTGCAACTATTACTCCTAATGCTGCAAGAATGCCTGAATACAACCTTACACAGATGTGGAAATCACCTAACGGCACAATCCGTTCAATTCTTGACGGTACTGTTTTCCGTACTCCTATTCTTGTAAAGGGTATTGAGCCATATATTCCTACATGGACAAAGCCAATCACAATCGCTCGTCACGCTTATGGCGACGTTTACAAGAACACAGAAACAACTGTTAAGCAGGGCTCAAAGGCTGAACTCGTTATTACTGACAAGGACGGAAATGAAACTCGTGAGCTTATCCACGAATTCAAGAACTCAGATGGTGTTCTTCAGGGACTTCACAACCTTGATAACAGTATTTCAGGCTTTGCAAGAGCTTGTCTTAACTATGGTCTTGATCTCAAGCAGGATGTATGGTTTGCTTCAAAGGATACTATTTCAAAGAAATACGACCACAGATTCAAGGATATCTTCCAGGAAATCTATGATAATGAATACAAGGAAAAGTACGAAGCACTCGGCATTGAATACTTCTACACACTCATCGACGACGCTGTTGCAAGAGTTATCCGTTCAAACGGCGGCTATATCTGGGCTTGCAAGAACTATGACGGTGACGTTATGTCTGATATGGTTTCAACTGCTTACGGCTCACTTGCTATGATGACTTCTGTTCTCGTATCACCTGACGGAATTTATGAATACGAAGCTGCTCATGGAACAGTTCAGCGTCACTACTACAAGTACCTCAAGGGCGAAGAAACATCAACAAACTCTGTTGCAACAATCTTTGCATGGAGTGGCGCTCTCCGCAAGAGAGGCGAGCTTGATAACATTTCTGCTCTTTGTGATTTTGCTGATAAGCTTGAAAAGGCAACAATTCAGACTATTGAAGAAGGTATCATGACAGGTGACCTTTACCTCCTTTCAAAGCTTGAAAACAAGAAAAAGGTAGATTCAAAGACCTTCCTTGAAGAAATCAACAACAGATTATCCGCTCTTATCTGAACAAATACTGAAAGGTGTGGCTGAATATGCCAAAAGATAACATTTCCGCATCTGTGATAAAGCGTCTGCCACGCTATTACAGATTTCTGGGTGAACTGAAAAAGCAGAATGTACCGCATATCTCGTCAAGACAGCTTGCTGAAAGCATGGGGCTTACAGCTTCGCAGATACGTCACGACCTTAACTGCTTCGGCGGCTTCGGTCAGCAGGGATATGGCTATGTTGTCAGCGATCTGCATACCGCAATCGGTAAAATTATCGGTGTGGATCAGTTTAATCCGACTATTTTAATCGGTGCGGGAAATCTCGGAAAGGCAATAGCTTCTCATATTAATTTCGACACCAAGGGTTTTACGCTTATTGGAATTTTCGACTCTGACGAAAATCTTAAAGGAAAGAAAATCGGAAACTTCGAAATCATGCACACCGACAGACTACAAGAATTCTGTAAATCCGAAAAGCCTGTTGCGGCTGTACTCTGTATACCGAAATCTGCTGCTGCAGATATGGCAGATACTCTTGTTGAGTATGGTATCAGAGCTTTCTGGAATTTCAGTCATTACGATCTGAAAATTAATCATTCCGACGCAATAGTTGAAAATGTACATCTCGGTGACAGTATAATGACTCTTGCATACGGTCTGAACAATATCAGAAAATAACAAAAATTAATAATAAATAAACACTTGCCCTGCTGAAAAGCAGGGCATTTTTTGCGATGACTAATCAAATATTGTTATTAGTTTTTATTTTTTATTATTTCGTACACAAATACGACAAGAATTTTAAAACCCAAATTGTATATTTCTGACAAACATATCCATATTTTAACGCTAAAACTATCTACTTCTATTGACTTTAACATATATTGCTGTTATAATTATATATGGTAGGATGATGTTGGAAGGTAAAAATTGAATATTACTTTTCAAAAATTTATGGGGTCTTACATCACACTTTATTTAAGCGTAACCCACACACTATGCTTAAACAGTCATCATTAAGAAAGTGAGGAATGATCTTTATGAAGAAGAAAAGCTTCTTAGGCAGAGTTTTTAACGGAATGCTCGCATCTATGGTCGGCGTTATGTGCGTTCCGGCTTCAACATCTCTTGAAGTTACTGCTGCTGACCAGTGCGACCAGGGCACACAAGACGGTCTTGACTGGGAACTCTGGAACCAGAATTATCAGGGCACTTCAAAGATGACGCTCACAGGTAACGGCGGATTTATCGCTGAATGGAGCGGCATCGAAAACTATCTTGCTCGTACAGGCAAGAAATGGGCTTCAAATTCACCTACATGGGAATCTGTAGGCGACATCAAGCTCTCATACGACGCAGACTATCGTCCAAACGGCAACTCATATCTTGCTGTTTACGGCTGGACAAGAAATTCCCTCGTTGAGTACTACATTATCGAAAACTTCGGTACTTGGAGACCACCGGGAGGACAGGGTCAGGTTGGTACAATCACAGTAAACGGTCACATCTATGACGTTTATAAGGCAATGCGTTACAACCAGCCATCAATTGATGGTACAGCAACATTCCCTCAGTACTTCTCAGTTCGTCGTGACGGCGATAAGAGCTCAAAGGGCGTTATCGATATTTCAGAACACTTCAAGCAGTGGGAAAAACTCGGTCTTGACATGGGTTCACAGCTTTATGAGGTGTCACTCGTTGTTGAAGGCTATCAGTCAAGCGGCTATGCAGAAGTAAAGCAGAATTACATCACTCTCGG
>JAFWWU010000010.1 GCA_017523285.1 Ruminococcus sp. | reverse complement strand
GCAGTAAAAATAAAAGTTACAGCAAGCACGATATAGATAACGATATATGTATATCTGAAATCAAACCCGAATTTTTTCCATGTTGAAGAGTCGAGATATATTGTCACATCTGTTTCGTCGAAAGCCTTTTCGATTTCTCTGTAATCTGATTTTGAGAATTTATATCCAAATTCTTCTTCAACGAATTTGCTGTTATCTTTAACGAAGTCGCTGACATCATCTGCCGTCAACGAAGCCTTACCCTTGCCGAGAACAAGCAAATCAGCATATTGTGAAATTATATTTGCCGAATAATTCTGAAGCTCTGATTTTTCTATGAATCTCTTAATATTCTTTTCTTTTATATCGTATTCCTTTTTGATACCATCATCAACAAGATTATAGACATACGAAATAACAGTATTTTCATTATTCATTTTAGTATCAAGAAATTCTGCAAAATCAATATTGTTAAATGCGTTTTTCAGATTTTCACCGCCGAGTGAAAATCTTACAGTTGCAACTAAATTGAATATAATCATAAAAACAAGAATAAACGGCACAAGAAGAACAGCCGCAAATCTTCGTCCTTTACCTACGGGAGATTCTTCTATTACTTCGACATCAAAATTTTCCGTTTCAGCAAACTTATCAGATGATACAGATGAATTGCTGCTTTCATCAGATTGGGAAATAATTTCATTCTGCTGTTCTGTAACAGGCTCATTCTGTGAGTGCGCGATGAAATTATCAGCTTTTATATCATTAATAACAGAATTATCTACAGGTGCAGAAAAATCGCTGCTGTTTTCTGAAATTGCCGTAACAGGCGGCTCGGACGTGCTTTTGCCGCAGTTTGTACAAAATTTGGAATCGCTGTCAAGCTTTGTTCCGCAATGCTCGCAATACATAAAAACCTCCGAAAAGATGTAATTCAATAATAAACGTGTTTAAGCACATCAATAATTATACTAAAAAATAAAAGCATAGTCAATGAAATAACAATTTATTTACAATTTCTGCTTTTCTTCTGTTTTACAGCAGGTAAGGGCAATTATATATTCAGCACCTGCCATTTTCAGCTTTTCTGCGGTTGATTTCAGCGTAGAACCTGTTGTGCATACATCATCAAGCAGTATTATACTTTTTCCCTTTACGATTTCGCTGTCAGCATAAAAAGCGTCGGAAAGATTTTGTTTTCGCTCTGTTGCAGATAGCTCTTTCTGTGATTTTGTTTCTTTTATTTTAATCAGAGCTTTTTTGCTCCATTCAATTCCCGTCATAGCCGATAATTCCTTTGCAATTAAATTGCATTGATTATATCCACGCTTTTCCTCATCAGCTTTAAACATAGGAACGGGACAGATAATGTCGGCAGAAAGTTCGTTTTCTTTAATCAGCCTATAAAGCATACAGGCAAAAGCATAAGGACTGTTTCCGCCTGTGCCGTCTTTAAGAAGCATTACAGCAGGCTTTATTTTCTCATCATACACATAAAGAGATAGAAACAAATCGCAGTTTTCAATCTTATCATGTTTTTTATATAAAGTAAAGTTGTTTTTGCATTTTTCGCAGAAATCCTGAGTGTATGAAATAAATTCATGACAGCACGGACATCTTGTAGGATAGAAAAGGTCTGCAATAAATCTTTTTATATTCATATTCAATATTAAAAAACAGGGCGGCTGTTATAAAGCCGCCGTTTGTCTTACATATAATTTCTGTTTTCCAAAGCCTTGAAAAGCGTAACTTCATCGGCATATTCGAGAATATCGCCGACAGGAAGTCCGAATGCAAGTCTTGAAACCTTTACACCGAGAGGTTTAAGCAGATTTGCAATATAAAGTGCAGTTGCATCGCCCTCAACGGTAGGATTTGTAGCCATAATCACTTCGCTTACCGAGCCGTCGGAAATTCTTGCGATAAGCTCTCTTATTCTGAGATTATCGGGAGTAATTCCGTCCATAGGGGATAAAAGCCCGTGCAGAACATGATAAGTGCCATTATATTCTCTTGTACGCTCGAAAGCTGTAACATCTTTCGGACTTTCAACAACGCAGATAACTGATTTGTCACGCTCATCATCTGAGCAGATCGGACATATCTCACGCTCTGTAAGATTCTGGCAACAGCTGCAGTTGTGAACAGTTCTCTTGGCATTTACAATAGCTTCGGCAAATTCAACAGCTTCATTTTCTTCCATAGACATAACGAAATATGCAAGACGCTGAGCCGTTTTCATACCGATTCCGGGGAGCTTTGCGAACTTTTCAGTGAGAATTATAAGCGGAAGAGCGTTATGGTCAGCCATTAAAATAAGCCTGGGAGAGAAACTCCGCCTGTAATCTTGTTCATTTCTTCTTCAGTTGTCTGTTCAATGTTGTTGATAGCTTCATTTACAGCACTGATAACGAGATCCTGAAGCATTTCGATATCGTCCTTATCAACGATTTCAGGCTTAAGAGTAAGGCTCTTGATAGTCTTCTTACCTGAAAGAACAACTTCAACAGCGCCGCCGCCTGCTGTAGCTGTAAATTCTCTTGCTTCGATATCGTTCTGAAGTTCAACGATTTCGTCCTGCATTTTCTGAGCCTGTCTTACCATAGCATTCATATTCTGGTTAGCGCCCATACCTACATTTTTTGGTAATCTTGCTTTCATTTTTAAATTCTCCTTAAAATTATAATAATGTTACTGCCTTGGATGCAGTATGTTTACTCAACAGCTGTTTCAATGCTGTTGTTTTGTGCTTTTTTAATCAGATTTTCAGCCATAGACTGCTGTTCTTCCTTGGAAACACTGCATTTTGCCTTAATTATGAATTGCGTTCCCGATACACGGTAAATAGCCTCTCGCAAAGAAGCGGCATTTTCCTTAACTTTGAACAGGGTTATGAAAAATCTGTTTTTAGCGAGAACAAATATAACATTACCGACATATTTTGCCGCAGAATCCGCAAGGCTTCCCGCAACAGCAGGATTAAGCTTTTCAAGCTCTGCAAGAACTGCACCCCATTGCTGAAATAACATAAGGTCGCTTTCCTTGATGTTTTTCAGGTCAACAGCAGGTAATGGCTCGTCAGTAAACGGACTGCTGAATTGCTTTGACGTAATCTCGTCAACCTCATTTTTTCCTGTATGAGATTTAACAGCAACACCGTTTTTAATTTTATCCTCTAACTTTTTTATTTTATCATAAATTTCAGAATTGTCAATAGATACAGCATTATTTACAGACATATTTCTGCAAATTTTTATAATTGCCATTTCAAGCTCAACACGCTTATTGAGGACACGATTCATTTTTTCACGGCATTCCTGCAAAACGGAAATCCTGTCCATAGCGGCTTCTACTGTATATTTCCGGCTTATTTCAGTAAGACGCTTATATTCCTCAGGCATACATACAATAAGCTTTTCAGCGTCATCACCCATAAGCTTTATGAGCATAATGTTTCTCAGCTGCATAATAAGCTCTTCGCAAAGACGTGTAAGGTCTTTTGATTTTGAGTGTAGAGAACTGATTACGGATAAAGCGGCGGCTGTATTTTCATCAGGTACAGCTTCAAGGATTTCGTGCAGATATTCATGACCTGCAACGCCTGTAATCATTGAAACAACCGATGCAGTAATAGTTTCTTCGCAGATTGAGCATTGGTCGAGAAGCGAAAGAGCATCACGCATACCGCCGTCTGCAAGATTTGCAATAAGATTCGCACCGTCTTCTGATAAATCAAGATTTTCCTGCTCTGCAATATAAAGAAGTCTTTTTGCAATATCCTCAGATCTTATTCGTCTGAAATCATACCGCTGGCATCGTGAAGTGATAGTTGCGGGAACTTTATGTATTTCAGTTGTTGCAAGTATGAATTTAACATAAGCAGGAGGTTCTTCCATTATTTTCAGCAAAGCATTGAACGCACTCGGTGAAAGCATATGAACCTCGTCGATGATATAAACCTTGTAATTGCACTTTTCAGGAGTATATACTGTTCCCTCACGCAAATCACGGATATCGTCAACGCCGTTGTTTGAAGCGGCGTCAATTTCAATTATATCGGATAAAGCCGCACTTTCAGCTTCGTTGCAGATTTCACATTCAAGACATGGATTGCCGTCTGATAAATTGCGGCAGTTTACAGCCTTTGCAAGAATTCTTGCACAAGTTGTTTTACCCGTACCTCTTGAACCTGTAAACAGATATGCGTGTGCGGTTTTTCCGTTTATAATCTGATTTCTGAGAGTTTCTGTGATGTGCTGCTGAGAAATAACATCATCAAAGGTAAGTGGGCGCCATTTGCGATATAAAGCTTTATACAATTATCTCAGCTCCTTTAATTATCAGATGATTTTCCGTCAAGGACAACGGAAGCCTGTATTTTTTTATAATAGGAAGTAAAATCGTCAGGATTAGGAATATTGTTAAGGAGAGCTTTTTTGTAATAATCCTCTCCGTTTTTAAGGTCATGAATGAGTGTGTATGCAATTGCACAGCCGCCGAGAGCGTTGCTGTAATCCTCACGCTTTTCAACAGCTTCAAGAAACCATTTAAGAGCTTCTCTTGCGTTGTTTTCCGAAAGATACATACGTCCGATATCAGTTCTGAAAACAGCTGTATATTCGTTATTGTTTTCACATGCCTTGTTGTAGATTTCAACAGCCTTTTCGATTTCACCCATATCACTGCAGCAGCGTGACATGAAAAGCGGTACGAGGTCATTTTCAAAGCCATAGGAAACAGCAGTTTCATAATTTGTATAAGCGTTTGAAAAATATCCCATAAGCTGATAGCATCTTGCTATGTAGAAATACATAACGCTTTTTTCTGATTCGGTAAGCTCATAATCTTTAAGGGATATGAATAAATCAAGAGCTTTTTTTACCTTTTTATCAAAAAGTGTATCAAGAGCTTCTGCAAAGATGTTATCCTTTTTGCCAAAGCCTGTAAAGTTATCACCTATAAGCTCGTCATCATATTTATGAAAGGCGAAAAAACGATAATTCGAGCGTTCAATAAGATAATAGCAGAATGTAATGAATATATCAATGAAAAGAGTGAATAATGCGATAATAAGAAGAATTTCAGTAATATCCTCAGAATCATCAAGAAAATATGATAATCCGAAAGAAAAGAATGCAACATACATTACCGAAATTGCAATGCGTGCAGATTTTTTCTGAGCATTTTTTAAGCAAATAAGATTACGCTTTATTCTTTTAAGAAAGCGTTTCATAAAATTTATTCACCTCTGAAAATTAATAAAAAATTCGGAACATAGATGTGCAGGCTTGCTGCGGCACACACGACAAGCCGCTTAATGCTGCTCGGTCTCCCGCCTGACATGGTTCACGTAGTCCTGTTGCACAGGGCCCGCACATCTATATTCCGAAGATTTCAATTCATAAACGGAAAAATCCGATTGAACAATTAATATGATACCACAAAAAACATATATTGTCAATAGCGGATTAATTATTTTTTTGAGAAAAAAGCTTGAAGGCTGATAGAATAACGCATATAAGAAAGGGGATAATAACAGGAAGATTTCTTTCTATGTACATATCGCTTATGGGCTGCATTGTATATTTATCACTCCAGCCTGCAAAATCAGCGTGATGTGAAATATAAAACAGAGAAATAAGTGACAAAGCAAATCCTGTCGGAGATAAAATAACGGCAGATTTGTATTTTTTCAGAATACATAAAACAGAAGCCGCAGTCATTGTAAGTCCGCCAAGAATCATAAGTATACCGAAAAAAGTAAGCTCTTTACTGTATTTATTGCAGTTAAGAACAAAATCCGAGTTATTCCACTCTATAAACATTCCAAAGCCCGACAATAAATTCATCATAAGCGGGTATATAATAGTAAGAACAGCAAGAATTACCTTTAATACTTTAATTGCTGAATTATCTATATTTTTTGAACGGATATTGTTTTTACTCATTGAAAAAAGCTCCAGTCAGAAAAAAGTAACGTAAAATCAAAGCCAATGTCTAATAAAAAAATTGCGACAAATTCACTTATTATATTTTATCAACATCAAACAATAATAAAAATGTAAGAACAAAAAAGAAAGGAAATGAAAAATGCAAAAGAAAAACAAAATAAGCAGGATTTCTTCATTTGTATTATCCGCTGTAATTGCAGGATTATTCGGAGTTACAGCATATTATGACAATAAAATTCCCGACAGCTTTTATGTTGAAAGCGGAAATGTCCTTGAACTCAGCGGATATCCTGCCATAAAGGAAAGTGAAACGCTTAATGTATTTGCGGCATCGGAAAATCTGTATCCACGCACAAAGGAGGTGTCGCTGTCATTATTCGGCATTATACCGATAAAAAATGTAGAGGTGCAATGTCGTGAAGCGCCTACTCTTATAGCAAGCGGAGAAGCCTTTGGTATCAAGCTTCTTATGGACGGCGTTATGGTAATAAACCTTCAGAGTATGGAAGCTGACGGAAAAAAGATATGTCCTGCAAAAGAAGCAGGAATAAAGAAAGGCGATATAATAAAGTATATAAATAATAAGCCTGTAACGTCAAACAGTGAAATTCAGCATATAATCAACGAAAGCAGCGGAGCTGAAACAGAAATAAAGCTCAGCAGAAATGGCTGTGAATTTACTGTAATGCTCAGTCCTGTTTATTCTGAGGAAAATGATGGATATTTTGCAGGAATGTGGGTGCGTGACAGTACAGCAGGCATAGGAACAGTGACATTTATCGATAAATCCACAGGCTGTTTTGCAGGCCTCGGACACCCTGTATGTGACTCTGACACAGGAGAGCTTATTCCCATATCAAGCGGACAGGCTGTTCAGGTTGAAATAACCGATGCAATAAAGGGGCGCACAGGTAATCCAGGACAGCTTCAGGGGCATTTTATCTCAGCCGAGCCGATAGGAAACCTGAATCTTAACAACAACTGCGGTGTTTTCGGAAAGCTTACAGAAAGCGGTGCTGATGAAACAAGCGGCAGGGAATATAAAATGGCGTTCAAGCAGGAAGTTAAAACGGGTAAGGCATATATTCTGTCAACTGTATCGGGAAGCGAGCCGCAGGAATATGAAATAGAAATAGAAAAAATTGAATCAAATTCAGGCGAAACAACAAAAAATATGATAATTCATATAACCGACAAGGAGCTTCTTGAAAAAACGGGCGGAATAGTTCAGGGAATGAGCGGAAGCCCGATAATTCAGAACGGAAAGCTTGTCGGTGCGGTAACTCATGTTTTTGTTGACGATTCGTCAAGTGGATATGCGATTTTTGCAGAAAATATGGTATCATATCTCAACAGATAAAACAGAAGGCGTTACTATATGTAACGCCTGAAAAACATATTATTAATTCGAGTAATTATCTGTTTTCGTCGCTGAAACCGCTGTCAACGAGGTCTACGAGTGCTTCAACAGCAGCCTGTTCATCAGTACCGTCAGCAATAACCTTGATAGTTGTGCCACCAACAATACCGAGTGAAAGAATACCAAGAAGGCTCTTAGCGTTTACTCTTCTTTCTTCCTTTTCGATCCAGATTGATGACTTGAATTCGTTAGCCTTCTGGATAAAGAATGTAGCCGGTCTTGCATGTAAGCCTACCTGATTTTTAACCATTACTTCTTTAACAAACATAATCTGACTCTCCTATTCTCAGTTTATCGGAAGTTGCTTCCGATAATTCAATAATTACCATTTGCTGATTTTTATTATACAAGCAATTTTGAGCATAGTCAACGGATTTTTCACAACAAATACCCTTTTTTAAGTATTTTCTACATTTAGTTTAAATGACGACTAAAAAAAATCTCTTTGATTGTTTATTATCACTACATAAAATGTTGAACTGCTTTGTGTGAGTTGTATAGTTTTCAACATATTATTGTGTGAAATATTTATAAATCAGTTCACACTTTGTTCATAATATATTCGTTATACAGGTCAGGACGGCGTTCTTTTGTGATTTCAAGGCTTTTTTCGTGTCGCCATGTATTGATATTTTTGTGATGCCCCGATAAAAGTACAGGCGGTACAGAATTGCCCTCCCATGTTTCAGGTCGTGTATAATGCGGATATTCAAGAAGACCGCTGTAAATACTTTCTTCTGTAAAGCATTCTTCGTTTGAAAGCACACCGCCGCACATTCTTGCAACAGCATCTGTCAAAACCATAGCAGGAAGCTCTCCGCCTGTAAGAACATAATCACCGATTGATATTTCTTCATCAACGATTTTATCAATAATACGCTGGTCTACACCTTCATAATGTCCGCAAATTATAAGAATATTCTCTTTTTTTGAAAGTTCAATCGTTTTTTTCTGAGTCAGCACAGTACCTTTCGGTGACATATATATTGTATGCGGCTTTGAACCAATCTGCTCACATATCGCCTTATAACAGTTATAAATCGGGTCGCACTGCATCACCATGCCCATACCGCCGCCATAGGGAATATCATCTACTCTGCGGTGTTTATCGAGGGTATAATCCCTTATCTGATGACAGGCAACGCTTATTGCACCTGATTTTCTTGCTCTGCCTATAATGCTTTCACCGAGAACAGCTTCGCACATTTCAGGAAAAAGAGTTGCGATATCAATTCTCATCAAAAAGTCCCTCCAGCTCTCTTATGAGCATAATTTCATTGTCAATATCAGTTTCAATTACAACATCAGGTATTGCAGGGATAAGGTATGTTCTTGTTTCACCCTTTATTGAATAAACATCATTTGCTCCTGTCTGCAAAACATCGTCAATAACGCCGTAAACCTTGCCTGTATCGGCATTTTTAACTGTAATTCCGATTAAATCCTGAATGAAGAATGTATCTTCGTCAAGTTCAAGGTCGTCACGATGCATATAGAGCATTTTATTGCGGAGCTTTTCGGCTTCTTCGGGAGTATTTACATTTTCAAGCTTTGCAATAATCATATTTTTCTGTATTCTTGAACGCTCAACGATTATTTCATCATAATTTTTGCCCATAAAGAAGCGGTCAAATTCACAGAACAGCTCAGGGCTGTCGCAGTAAGGCATTATTTTTACCTCGCCTTTTATTCCGTGTGTATTTACAATTTTACCTGCTTCAAGAAATTGCTTTTTCATAATTAAACTTCACAGCCTTTCTGCTGACTTTGAATTTTTGAATAAATACAGCCGCAAAACGACTGTCTGTACAGATTGTATTCAGCTGAAAGCTGAATTGAACGTTTATATCCGTTTTTCTTTTTAAAATCAGAAAAAAGATAAGGAACATTATATTTTTCCGAGATTTCACCGCCTGCCAAGTTGATGAATTCGCTATCCTTGTGCGGACTTATTGTAAGTGTTGTAGTGAAATAATCCGCACCGATTTTTTTAGCTGTTTCAGCGGCAATTTCAAGACGATGTGAAATGCATTTCTGACATCTTTCGCTTCGTTCAGGGAGAGTTTCAAGACCCTTTGCAAGCTCATAGAAAAGCTGAGGGTTGTATTCCCCTTCGATAATTTCAACGCTGTTTTCAAGCGGAATTTCATTTACAAGTCTTTTTACTTCTTCAAGACGATAAACATATTCTTTATCGGGAGAAATATTCGGATTATAGAAAAAAATAACGATATTGAAATAATGCGTAAGATATTCAAGCACATAGCTGCTGCACGGAGCACAGCAGACGTGTAATAAAAGAACGGGAGTTTTCCCGTTCTTTTTTATATTGCATAGAGTATCATCAAGTTTTTTCTGATAATTAATTTTTGCACAAGGCATAGCATTAACCCTCTAAATCCTTAAGAGCCTTAAGCTCATCACGGTTTACCTTGATTTCAGCGTCACGGATAAGTTTTACCTCGCTTCTGTCAGCATAAACGGGAACATCTGACTTTTCAGGCTTTATTCTGAGTTTGCCTGTAATAAGGTTAGCTTCTTCAACATAGCCCTTTGCACCGTCAGGGAGAGTAACTACCGCACCTACCTTAGGCGTGATTTTAAGTAAATCCTCATAAGCTTCCTGTTCATGCTTCAGACAGCACATAAGTCTGCCGCAGGTACCTGAAATTTTAGTCGGATTGAGAGAAAGTCCCTGTTCCTTTGCCATTTTTATTGAAACAGGCTGAAATTCACCCATATATCCCTTACAGCAGAATTCTCTGCCGCAGATACCAAGACCGCCGAGGATTTTTGCTTCATCTCTCACACCAATCTGTCTTAATTCTATTCTTGTTCTGAAAACGGCGGCAAGATCTTTTACAAGCTCACGGAAATCAATTCTTGACTCAGCAGTAAAATAGAAAAGGAGCTTGTTATTATCAAAAGTACGCTCAACATCAACAAGATTCATTTTAAGGTTGCGCATAGCGATTTTTTCTTCGCAGATTTTAAAGGCTTCCTGTTCCTTTATTTTGTTTTTTTCTACTGTTTTCAGGTCTTCTTCCGTTGCGATACGGATAATAGGTTTAAGCGGAACGCTCAGTTCGCTGTCATCAATTTCTCTGTTGGCGATAACGACTTCGCCGCATTCAATTCCTCTGACAGTTTCTACGATAACCCTGTCGCCGACTTCGGCTTTTATTTTACCTGGGGCGAAATAATAAATTTTTCCTACGCTTTTAAAGCGTATTCCTATAATTTCTATCATATATTCTCCAATCTGTTTACTAACGATTAAAGTATGTTTAAGCACAGCATACCGACGCTATTTCCGCACAAAGAGCAGAGAGAATAACAGCTGTATTTGCATTTGTTTCAACAGCATGCCATGCACTGTTTATTGCATTGTGGATTTTTATGCTCTGTGAGGCTGTAAGAACATCTGCAAGGCGATATGCACCCTCAGGGTAACAGCCTATATTGTCCTTTTTTCCGCTTAAAATGACAGCACAATCTCTTATCTGTCTGTCGAGCATTGCAAGGGCTTCTCTGATAGAGTTTCTTTCTTTGCCGAGCGAATAAAGAGCCGCACAAAGATTATACTCATCATTGCTTATTATACTATTAACGAGAGTTTTTGTCAATTCCACAGAATTTCTCAGTTTTTCATCTTCGATAAAGCTGATACACATACCGATATTTCCGTGAAAGCTTTTTACTGCGGAATCTATCTGTTCAGAGGTATAACCTTTTTCAGCAAGAGCGGTGCGGCATTCTTCTTCTGAGCAGTCTGAAACTCCGAAGCTTGAACATCTTGAAATAATAGTTGGCAGAAAATCGTTTTTTGAATTTGAAGTAAAAATGAAAAAAACGTGTTCAGGCGGTTCTTCAATAATTTTCAGGAGAGTGTTCTGAGTTCTTACGTCCATAGAGTGACAGTCCGCAAAAATATATATTTTTTTATCTCCGTTATTCGGCTTTATAAAAGCGTCGGAGCAGATGCGTTTTGCTGTATCAACGGAATAGCCGCCGAGCTTGCCGCTTGTTTCGGCGTATATAATATCGGGGTGAACGTGATTTGCGATATTTTTGCAAGCCTTGCATTCACCGCATGGCTTTGACTCAATCGGATTTTCGCACATAAGGAGAGAGCAATAATATTCCGCAAGAGTTTTACGTCCTGTGCCTTTTTCTCCGAAAAAGAGAACAGTTTTTGCAGCTTTATTGTTTGCTGTCATTTTTTCAAGCAAAGAAACGAGCTGACTATTGCCGTAAAATCTGAACTTCATATCACACCTCCGAAACTTAATTACTTTAATATTATATCATACAGGCAATTTTTTTACAAGTACAAACATAAAAATATCATTTGCGGAATTGTGCATAATTCTATGTGAAAACCTTGTATAATAAGGAATATTCATTTAAAATGTCCTTTGAAAAAACATCTATTGAAATGATATAATATAAATATAATCAGAGCAGGAGGTGTTTTCATGAAAAACGAAAAATCGGCAAGTATCCATGCGTTTGATATCGGTGATAATGTATCATATACGGCAGTCGGAATATGCAGAATTACAGGCATTGAAAAGAAATGTTTTGATGGTGAAAATGAATATGATTATTACATATTATCACCTGTAAATTCAAATACTTCAAAGTATTATCTTCCTGTAGATAAATGTGAGGGCAAACTCAGAAAGCTTCTCAGCAAAGAACAGATTATTGATATAATTGATAACGCGCTAAAATCAGATGATATTGATTGGGAAAGTAATTGTCGTGAACGAAAAGCGAAATTTAATTCGATATTGAGTGGTGATGATTCTGAACAGCTTTTTCAGATGCTTAAAACAATACATTTTCAGCAGGAAAAGAATAAATTATCAGGTAAAAAGCTTGTTAATTCAGATGAAGCGGTGATGAAGGCGGCAGAGAATATAGTTTTTCAGGAATTTGCTGTTGTTCTTGGAATAGAATACGATGAAGTGAAAAATTTTATTTCACAAAGGGCGGAAAAAATAATATAACATAAAACGGCTGCAAAGTATTATGGGTGCTTTGCAGCCGATATTTTATGCAATTTTTCATTTTTTTACAAGATTTTTCATAATATTCTCAGTAACAGAATAATATTATTATTAGCAATCCAATAAAAATCTATAAAAGAGAGGCTGATTGAATTGACAAATAAAGAAATTGCAGAAAAAGCAGAGCAATACCGCCGAGAGATGATGCGTATGTATAATCAGAGCGGAGTAAGAAATCAGGAGCAAAATGAAGCATTCGTTACTCCTCAGCAGGCGGAGGAAAATGCAGGAGAAGCAGATGAAAATTCTGTACAGGAAAATACTGTTGAAGAAATTGAAAGAATAACAGATAGCGGTACTGATGAAACAGAATCGCTTCAGGAATCTGAATTTGAAATGGCTGAGCTTCGTTTTTCAGAGCCTGAAATTTCCGATTTTGCGAATGACGAGGCGGCAGAATCATATTCCGAAGATTTCAGAGAAAGCAATGGCGCAAAAGGCTATATTCAGATAGTAACAAGAGCAGGTTTTGATGCATTTCCCATAAAGGATGCACTTGCAACTATAAGCTATTCCGAAAACGGTCAGCTTCTTTTTGAAAAAAGCGTTATTACCGATGAAAGCGGCAAAACGGAAAAAATAGAAGTGCCTGCACCGAATGTAAGCTATTCGTTGAAACCGAATGAAACGGTACGACCTTACAGCCTTTATAATATTTCTGTATATGCAGACGGATATTTCCGACAGAGAAGCATTAATGTTCCTGTTTTTGAGGGAATTACATCCGTTCAGCAGTTTAACCTTATTCCGCTTCCTGTTTATATGGACGAGGGCGATAGTGTTACAGAAATCTATAATCAGGAACCTGAACTTTAAAGAGAGGAGTAATATATGCTTACAGGAGAACCGTTTATTCCCGAAACGATAACAGTGCATCTCGGACCACCTGATTCAGACGCACCAAATGTAACTGTTGATTTCCCGACGTACATAAAGAATGTTGCGTCAAGTGAGATTTATCCTACATGGCCTGAAAGTGCACTCAGGGCGAATATTTACGCTATAATAAGCTTTGTACTCAACAGAGTATATACCGAATGGTATCGTTCAAGAGGTTATGATTTTGATATAACAAGCTCTACGCAGTTCGACCAGAAATTCATAAACGACAGAGAAATATTCGATAATATAAGCGAAATCACAGATGAAATATTCAACAGCTATGTTGTAAGGCAGGGAAATATTGAACCTCTTTTTACTGCATTCTGCAACGGAACAACAGTAACCTGTGAGGAATTATCTCAATGGGGGACAGTTCCGCTTGCACAGCAAGGGCTTACTCCGTATGAAATATTGCAGAGTTTTTACGGAGATGATATAAACATTGTTATGAATGCACCTGTAAGAACGAGGACAAAATCATTTCCCGGAACTGTTCTGCGTCAGGGCGAGGCTTCAAATGATGTAAGGCTTATACAGACTCAGCTTAACAGAATTTCAAGAAATTATCCTGCAATTCCGAAAATTCCGTCTGTTGACGGTGCTTACGGAGAATATACAGCCGATGCTGTAAGAGCATTTCAGGAGATATTCGGACTTCCTGCAACAGGCGAAGTAAATGAAGCGACATGGTATAAAATTGCTTATATCTACACGAGTGTAAAGCGTCTTGCAGAACTTAATTCAGAGGGGCTTAATCTTGAAGAGGTACAAAGACAGTTTCCGGGTGAGCTTCGTTTTGGAATGCAGAACATATATGTGAAGGAGCTTCAATATTATCTTGCAGTAATAGGTGCATATTATCAGAATGTAATGCCTGTTGAAATAACAGGCTATTTCGGAGAACAGACAGAAAATTCTGTAAAATCGTTTCAGCGTGTGTTCGGAATTGAACAGACGGGGATTATAGACCGCAGAACATGGAATGATATCTATCGTGCATACCAGGGCATAGTTGATTCTGTGCCGCTTGATGACGAGGATATAGTGCTTTACCCTGGAATAGTGCTGAAAGAAGGTTCAACGGGAGAGTATGTAAAGATATTACAGGAGTATCTGACATTAATACATCAAAGTTATCCGAATATACCTGCTGTTAATAATACAGGCTATTTCGGACCGATAACAAGAAGCTCGGTAACAGCATTTCAGAATCAGTTCGGTCTGCCGCCTGTCGGATATGTAGGTGCGGCAACATGGAATGAAATAGCGAGCGTTTATTCTGATTTGAAATATGGATTTATAAAGCGTCCGTATCAGAATCCCGGGTATATAATTTCATCAGAAACGGAGGCAGGCAATTAATGGCATATACAAATGAGCAGCTTAAAGAGCATATAAAAGAGCTTCAGAGTTATCTGCATGGAATATCATATTACAACGCAAGAATTCCCACAGTAATTCCTGACGGGATTTACGGAAATGAAACTCAGACAGCCATAAGAGCCTTTCAGCGTGAATATAATTTACAGGAAACGGGAAAAGCAGATTTGCCGACATGGAGCAGCATAGTGAGGGTTTACAGAAATAATGTTTATTCACAGGCTGAAACGCTTGATTTGTTTCCGTCTGCGGAGCATATAGTTAAAATCGGTGACAGTGGATTTATAATATATGTAATTCAGGTAATGCTCAGAGTTTTATCCGATGTTTTTGATAATATTGTTTCCCCGGAAATAACAGGAGTATACAATCAGGAAACAGCAAATGCTGTAATGAATTTTCAGAAGCTTACAAATATGAAACCAAGCGGAATAATAGACCGCCCTACATGGAATATACTTGTAAAAACGTCGCAAAGCAATCATTTGTAAACAGAAATTCCGCAAAGTTGTAGGGGACGGCGTCCTCGACGTCCCGCAGATTGATTTGAGAGCAAAGGGGACGTAGAGGACCCGTCCCCTACATATACATCATTAATAAGCCGATTTTACACAAGCTTCACATTTACAATATTGCTTTTTTCCAACGAATCAATAAATGTTCTATTCACCATATCTTCTGAAAATGTTATATTTCTCAGCTCTTTAAATTCGAGCAGCTTCTCTGCATTTTCCAAAGATGAGTCCGTAATACTTAATTCTCTCAGCTTTTCTAATTTGAGCAGCTCTGCCGCGTCAATGCTTTCATTGCTTTCTCTCAATGATAATGAGGTAATGTTCTTGCATTCTGCTATAGCACTGATATCAGATTTTTTAGCACAACCAAGTGATACAGTCATTAAATTCGGCAGTTCACTAAGCTCTTCAATTCCTGTTATCGAGGAGTCTGATTGGCAGTTGTCAAAGCGGAATGTTTCAAGCTTTTTCAGATTTTTTATACCTGAAATATCATAAATGTCGCATATCTGAATACCGATAGCTTTGAGCGTAGTCAATGTGCTTATATGCTCAAAGCTGTCAAGCGGTGTGCCAAAGATGTATAAGTCTTCAAGCTCTGAACACTCAGACAGAAAAGACATATCCAGATTCGGTGCAATATCTATATAAATTTTTTTAAGGCTTGACAAATCGTAAACACAATCAAGCGATTTGATATTTTCTGAATCAATGCTCAGTTCACTTAGCTTTTTCAGCTTTCCGATTTTTTTAAAATCTTTTTCGTCACACTCTTTTGTGATACGAAATTTTTCAGTATAACGGTAAACTCTTTGATTGTCAATTTTAATGAACAAAAAATTGTATACCACAAGGAGCAATAATATAACTCCTGAGATACAGGCGATATTTTTTTTATTTTTCATAATTATAATTCCTGATTTTTAAGCTTGTTTTTCAACATTTCTTTGCTTTTTATTATTGAAATACAGGACAAGCAATGTAGCTGAAATCAGCACAATTGAAGTTATAATTCCGCCCTCAATGCCGAAATTTCCACCGTTTAAAATTGCCATACCGTCTTTCATATCTGATTTGATAAGTGATTCACCTGTGCCTGTACCGCTTACGCTTATTCCGTAGATATTACCCTGTGAGAAATTCCACATAGAGTGAATACCGCATACGCACCATATATCATCAAGTGCAATCATAAGAACAGCGGCGAAAACTCCGAATAATATAAGATTAATAACAGCTAATACAGATACTCCAGGATTTGCAAGATGAGCAAACGAGAATGCGACTGAGCTTACAATAATTGCACAGGGAATACCCTTGAAAGAGCCGATAGTATTCATCAGATATCCTCTGAAAACAAATTCCTCGCTCATTCCCTGAATAAGAAATCCGATAAGATAGAGGAAAAAGATTTTATAATCAATATTGAATGAAATTTTTGAAGCCTCTAATGCACCGCAGAGATAGCCTATTCCCGTAATGACAGACATAAGGACAAACCCGATTAATATTCCTGAGAAATATTTTTTCAGCGCACCTTTTTTTCGTACTCCGACAGATGAAACAGGGCGGCATTCAATACACCTGCAATAGAATACAGTCAGCAGGGTAGCGGAAAGAGTTGCAAATAGAGAAAGAATCATAGAGGAATCTGAAAGCTCAATTTTATTTATAGCCTTGTAGTATTCATCTGTTCCGATTTTAATTGAATTTGCACTCATATAGTCCATAATTTCGCCGTAAACCTTTACTGAGGCAATTGCAGATTCAATCAGTGCAACAGCAAGAAAAAATGCTATGAAAATTATTATCTGAATTATTACTTTTTTTGGCGTTCTGAGCATTTCTGCTTCTTTGAACATAGAAGGTCTTTTTAGCATAGCGAAAGCTCCTTAAAAACAAAATTATAAGAAAATTATAGCATTATTGCAAAATAAAGTCAACACGTCACAAAGCCCGATATTCACATAATTGCCAAAAATCACATAATATATAACAGTCGCAAGACAAAAATAACGATTGGAGAAATTGCTGTGAACAATAAAAAGAAAGTGCTGATAGTCGGCGGAGATCTACGACAGGTTTATTGCAGCTATCGTCTTGCGCAAAGCTTTGATGTGTATATAACAGGCTTTGATGACGGACATTTGGCTGTTTCTGATATAAAAAAAGCCGATGCTTCTATGAAGCGTGAGTTTGATTATGTAGTTCTGCCTGTTCCTGCAATAAAGGACAGAGGATATATTAATGCTCCGTTTTCCGAAAAGGAGATAAGTGTTGAGTATGTGAAAGAATTCCTGAAACCAAGCGGCATTGTGTTCGGCGGCAAGCTCAACGAAAGTACAAAGGAGTTTTTCGGCGGATATAAAGTGTATGATTATACGCAGAGAGAGGAATTCAATATCCTGAATGCTATACCGAGTGCTGAGGGTGCTGTTCAGATAGCACTTGAGGAGCTTCCTGTAACTCTTAACGGAGAAAAGATACTTATAACAGGCTATGGCAGAATAGGCAGGTCGCTTGCCGTTATATTAAAGGGCTTCGGCGCTGATGTGTACGTTTCTGCAAGAAGTGCTGCTTCACAGGCATGGGCGAAGCTTGCAGGAGTAAAAATGTGCAAAGAAATCAGCGGAGATTATCGGCTTATATTCAATACTGTTCCCGAAATGCTTTTTACGGATAAGGTTTTCAGACGGCTTAATTCTGATGTAACTATAATAGACCTTGCTTCAAAGCCAGGGGGAGTTGATTTTGACGCGGCTTCACAGGCAGGTATAAAGGTGATATGGGCATTGGGACTGCCGGGAAAAACAGCTCCCGTAACATCGGGCGAGATAATTGCGGATATAATCTGCACTATAATCAATGAAAGGAGTGCCGCTTATGAATGAGCTTAAAGGAATAAAAATAGGGTATGCGCTTACAGGCTCATATTGTACATTTGCAAAAGCTTTTGAGCAGGCTGAAAGGCTTGTTGAAATGGGTGCAGAGCTTATACCGATAATGTCGGAAAATGCGGCGGCTACATCTACACGCTTCGGAAGTGCCGATGAAAATATAAAAAAGCTTAAAGAAATAAGCGGAAAAGATATTATCTGCACAATCTCTGCCGCAGAGCCTATCGGACCTAAGAATATGACCGATATAATGGTGGTTGCACCTTGTACGTCAAATACTGCAAATAAGCTTGCAATGAGCATAACCGATACAGCTGTAACAATGGCTGTAAAATCTCATTTAAGAAAGGGCAAACCCGTACTCCTTGCGATAGCCTCAAATGATTCGCTTATGGGCTCGGCAAAGGGGATAGGTATGCTTTTCGGAAGCAAAAACTATTATTTTGTGCCGATGGTGCAGGATGATATAAACGAAAAGCCGTCATCTCTTGTTGCGGATTTTTCAATGCTTCCGCATGCTGTTTCAGCCGCACTTGACGGAAAACAGTTAAGACCGATTATCAGATAAAAAGAGTGCCGAGTATTAAACTCGGCACTTTCTGATTAATTGTAGTATTGAAATTCGTCATATTTGAATATATATACTTTTTCTCCGCTTTCGTTATATTTGTATACGCCTATATCATTTCTGAAAAAACCTGGTAGAATATCAATGTATGTTTCGTGCCCGTAATCATCATATTTAAGGTAGAAATCGCCATATTCATTTATATGATATTTGATATCAAGCTTGTATTTGTTATAGATTTCAGCTACCTTGTCTTTGTATTCGATAGGAACATAGTATACTGTTGAGTCAACAGCAATCACTCCACCTACTTCGCTTTTTTTGCTGTATGGTTTGGAAACGTCTAAAAGCTCACGGATTTCATCGGCACATTGACTGATTTCTATGTTTGGCATAACACCTGAACTATAAGTCTTTCCAAAATATTCTATATTATCATGTATAATATATTTTGTTTCGTCTGTTATACCATTGTATATTGTTTCTGCACTTATAACATTCGGATAAAGCTCAACTATACAGTCTTCTAAGTTTGTAGGATTTTTTGATAAGAACTCTTTGTCAAGACTGTTTTTCTCAAGGATTGAAAGTGTATTTGTAAAACAGTCTTTAATAGGAATTGTAATGCTTAAAAAAGGAGTGTCAATATGCCCTATAATTGATGAGTTATGGAAATTTTCCAGTGATATATCTGATATATCAGTTTCAAGAGCCTGTATAAAATTATCAACCATATGTTCATCTAAGTCAATAGAGTATTGCATTGAATCTGTATTTAAGTAGAGATAATTGTGAGAATATTCCTTAAATGCAAGCTTTAATTCTTTAATTATTTTATCAGCGTAGTCTTCAGATGTCATAATATAAGGGAGAATACTATCAATTATTCCGCTTGTGGTTGGGTAACTTCTTGAAATAATTGAACCGTTTTTCTTTATATAGTTTATGGTTATGCTATCGTAATAATTATAATTATCTACGTAAGCATCTTTTGCAAGCTTTGAATATTCAAATTCAGATATTGGCTCAGGTTTTTCATCGTTATTGGAGTTTACTATATCAGAATTAAGTTCAACAATCTTTTTGATAAGCTCCTTGTCATCGATATAAATTTCAGGCAATTCGCTGTAATCTGTTATGCTTACGCTGTCAACCATATATGCTTTCGGAACATAGGTGTCATAACCGAAGCCGTGAGTTGCAATGGCTAAGCCTCTGAAACCAATGGCAAATATAATTGCACAGGTATATCTTACAGCAGAATGCAGGAATTTTTTAATACCTCTGTTTGAAATAAATTCAATAACGAAGAATACAACAGCACTTGTTATAAATGCGGGGAGAATGTTTGCATAATGTGTTCTTTCTTCGATTGTATAATCTTCATAGTAATACACAGAACTTGAAATAAAGCTGTTTAAAAGGTTGAATATGCAGAAAACAAGGAAGAACATAAAAATATGATAGAAAATCTTGAATGCATAAGGTGAAGATACCTGTTCAGCTTTTCTTTTCTTGTATGTAATGTATGATAAGAAGATAACAAGAGCGATAACGGCACACGATAAAATTACCCAGTAGGCAAATATCGGGCTGTTGACAAGAAGACTTGTGTTGCTGCTGAATAAAAGCATTATTGCACAGCCGATAGGGCTTGTATACATAATCTGCGACATAAGTATCGGCATATCCATGCTTGAAACAGTAAATCCTTCTCCTATTGACAGGCTTGCGCAATAAAGCGAAAGCGGAATAACTGCATTGATAAGGAATATGTTTATTATAGTATCGGCAAGGGTTCCGCAATATGTTGCTGAAAATACCGAAAAGGTATAGAACATAACCATTCCGATTATTATTATAACTGCGAATTTTGGAAGATATCTGAAAGCTAAGTCGTAATATTCGGGATAGTTTATTTTTCCGATAATGCATGGAATAATTGCAAGGGGCATTGCAATCAATGCAGGTACAAGATATGTTGTGAGTCCTGCAAGATAATTTGAAAAGAAACGCTGCTTTGAATTAAGCGGCAGAGCAAGCTGCATATCAGAAAAAGCGTGATTATGAAGATGCTTGAAGTTTGAAGTAACTATAAATATTGCCATAAGCAATGCTGCAATAAAGGCAAAGGAACTTAATACCATAGGAAATTCATAGTCGGAATATGCATGGTAAGTTTCTTCCGATGCTTTGGTTTCAAGAAGAAGCATAAGGCTTATTATCGGCAGACCGAGAATCTGCAGAAATGTTGTTATGAAAAATAATTTCTTGTTGGCGGTGAGTTTGTTTTTATAATGTGTTTTAGCAAAGCTTTTAGTCGTTGATGTCGCTGTAGTCATAGCCGAGCACCTCCATTTCATAAATGAATATTTCTTCAAGTGTAAGCGGAACAATATCGAAAATAGTTGGTTTTTTTACAGCAAAAGCCGCTTTTACTGTGTCGATATCGCCCTTGACGATGATATGATATACGCTCATATTCTTTTCAAAGTGAAGAATTTCAAGACCTGTTTCTTCAAGTTGCTCACGAGTGATTTCCTGAGTATTGTCGCTGAAAGCAAGCTGGAGTTTATGGATATCACCCTTGAGGTTGTCAAGCTCACTTGAGAAGATGATTTTTCCGTTGTGAAGAAGTCCGACAGTATCGCAAAGGTCGTTCATTTCCTTTAAGTTATGAGATGATATTACAACTGTAAGATTGCGTTCAATCATTGCATCAACAAGCATTTGTCTTACGATTATACGCATTGTCGGGTCAAGTCCGTCAAACGCTTCATCAAGCAAAAGATAATCGGTATTGCAGGCAAGAGCAATTATAAAAATAGCCTGACGCTTCATACCTTTTGAGAATGTACTGATTTTTCTGTTTGTGGGGAGGTTTATTTTAGTTTTAAGCTTTTCAAAAATTTCTTCGGAGAAATTCGGATAATAGGATTTGTATAAATCTTTAAGATTATTAAGAGTATAAGATGTAAACTGTACAGTTTCATCGTTTATGAAGAAAATACGCTGTTTAAGCTCCACATTATCATAAACAGGCTTGCCCTCTATAAGAACTTCACCGCCTTCTTGTCTGTAAATTCCTGAAAGCAGTCTTAGAATAGTTGATTTGCCTGCGCCGTTTGAACCGAGCAGACCATATACAGAGCCTTTATTTATTGTCATATCTACATTATCGAGAGCTTTGTGAGCTTTAAAGGCTTTTGTGACATTTTTTAATTCAATCATTTTGGAAGATCCTCCTTTTCTGCTATTTCGTCAATGCGCTCTTTGAGTTCTGTCGGCGGGATATTCTTTTTCAGCGCTTCTTTTACAACATTATCGAAGTCGGCAAGAGCAAAGGCTTTCAGCATTTTTTCATCAAGCTTTGCAATGAAGCTTCCTCTGCCTGTCAGCGAATAGATAATTCCGTTGCGTTCAAGCTCTTGATAAGCTTTTGCGACTGTATTCGGGTTTACACCTGTTTCTTTTGCAAAGCTTCTCACGCTTGGAATCTGGTCATTTTCTTTAAGAGAACCGTTTATGATAAGTTCTATAATTTTTTTGTATATCTGTTCGTAAATGGGGACTCGGCTCATAAGGTCAATGGAAAACATATAGGCACTCCTTTCTTGATGTAGTGTTCTAATACTCTTAATACACTTATGATACCACCGAGAATGAACTTTGTCAAGCTTTTTTCGGGAAAAATATAATTTTGCGGATTTATTCTTCAAAATCACCTAAACTATTAACGTTGTGATGTTAGATATTAACAAAAATTGTAAACTTTCTATAAATTTTATAGACAAACTGAAAACGAAGTGGTATAATTGGAAAAAAGTAATTAATCGGGGGAGTAATATTTATTTATGAGGTGATTTATTATGAGAAGGAGCAAATTAATAGCATTACTGACGTCGTTAGGAATAATGGTATCTTCTGTCCCTGCGGGTATGAGTGCTTTTGCCGCAGATGAAGAATATCTTGAATTTTCAATGACAAACATTGAGTATGACCCTGAGAGTGAATATCAATGGATTGATGTTTTTGTCACTCATCCCTACGGAACGGATGTTGAGCTGGACGGGCTTTACGGAGTTCAGGGCACAATTTATTATCAGACGGAATATTTTGAGGTTTTTGGGGAATCTTGCAAATCGTGCTATGGAAATC
>JAFWWU010000130.1 GCA_017523285.1 Ruminococcus sp. | reverse complement strand
TACCTCACCTTTCTTACAATAGACCTGAACAATCTTATTGTACCAGAAAGGTGAACTTTTTGTAGCATAGCTTTTGTTACCCACCCGCATAGCGGGTGGTTTTCTGTTTCGCTTCGCTCAACTGCCTTAAGGCATTAATAAAAAATAAAGCGATTACTGAAAAATCAGTAATCGCTTTTTGTGTTGTTTTAATATGCAAACAATGCTACAAGTACCCAACTGACAGCGAAATAAATCGCCAAATAGATGAATAATGTAATAATGATATTGGCTGTATTTGTTCCGCCTGCTGAATTAAGAGCAATATTAATCGGAACTTTCATATTTTTCTCTTTAATCTTTTTTATGGATTTTACAGTAAATTTATAATACATCCAGTTTCCGAACAGACACATAATAAATTTGAATATAAAATTCAGTATTGTGCATACAAAATCAGCGTTAATCAAAAGCTGTCGGTATGGCTCAAAGAATGCTGTCATTTGCTCATAAAACTTTTCAATCTGAAGCTCGCTGAATATTTCCATATTATATAATTCGCTGCCTGATGTAGCCTCAAATCCTTCAATAAGACTGATAATTGCATTAGGAAGCTTCAGAAGCATACTTACTAAAAGAGCAAAGATTGCCATTGGCCACATTTTTCTGTTAGCAAAATAAAACGGCGAGAAGAAAAAGCAGACAATATTGAATGAAATCTTGCTTTTAAGCTCCTTCATTTTTTTGAAAAGCGGAAGATAATATATTGTATTTGTATTTACAAACTCCGCTACTTCTTCAAGTCTTGTGCCGTCAAAATCCTCATCAGGATTGAAGCCGAAATATTTCTGACTTGAATCAAATTCAGAGAAAAATTCACTTAGGTCAACTTCTGAATTATTATCAGCTTTTTTCAGAGGCTTATCGCAGTTTGCGCATACAGAAGCCTCAGGATTATTTTTAGCAAGACAATTCTTGCAGAGGATGTAATTTTTATTATCAGAATCGTTGTTGTTTACGATTTTTTCAACTGTACTTTTCCAGCCCTCGCCTGATTCATGAAGAATATCATTAATACATTTTCCGGCTTCTTTATAACAGCTTCTATGGTAAGGAGTACCGCAGTCCGGACAAACTACGATATCATCATCTTTAGTAAATTCAATATTACAGCAGATACATTTTTCACCTGTATAGTTCATTTTTACCTCCGTATTAATTCATATATACTTTTATTATATCATTTATTAATATATAAAATCAAGTCTTTTATAGAATATTTTTAAGAATATCGGTAAAGAAACTAAAAAATGAAAAATAATTTATATTGCATATTCTTGACATTATATAGTTAATATGTTATAATTTTAATGTAAAAATATACAAAAAAGGATGTAAAAATGAATAATAGTATCAGATTTTTCAGTCTTTTCGCTCCGGACAGTGAGCAAAAATATTTTCGTCTTAATGATAATACAATTAATGATTTATCGATTGATTTTCTTGCACTTAATCTTGCAGAAACAACCGATGAACAGAGCAGATTAAAACAAATGCTTTATAATATGCCTGTAAGTCGTGATATTATTGAGTACAGACAGGAAATATATAAAGATTTAAAAGATTTTCCCGATGTGTGTAACGAGCTTTGCGAGATTTTCGACAGAATGAATTTCTATACGCAGGAGAATATCCGTAATCTCAATGAAAAATCAAGTATATGGGAGCTTGTCGCACGTCTGCGTTCACTGCAGAATTATGTTGATTCAGTTTCACAGCTGCAAAAACTCCTCAAGGATAAGAATTTTACTTCAAGAGGAATGAAAACTCTCTACGAGCATATTGAAAGAATACATTCAGAGGGAGGATTTTCAGAGCTTGAAAAAGACCTTGAAGCAATCGGTGAGGATGTTAATAGTATTCACAGTATGACATTAGGTGTGAATTTCGATTCTAATTTTTTTCCTCATGAAGTAGGCATACTCTCACTTAATAATTATTATTTCGGCGAAAAAGGAATGCTTGAAAGATTTTTTAAATTCCATAAGAAAGGCAATTCCGAAGATACAGACCTTACTCCGTTTACAATGCTTACGCATCCTAAGGTGTTGTCTGCCGATACAAGTCCTCTGATGAATAATCTTACAAGACTTGTAGAGCAGATGCTTCCGACAGCTACAAAAAAGATTCTCAGAGTATTAAAGAAATATACCGACATAAGTGCATCAGCTATTGCAGGCTGTGCAGATGAGCTGATGTTTTACATACGCTTTATAAATCTTGAAAAAAAGCTGACAGAAAACAATCTGCCATGCTGTATGCCTGAATTTTCCGATAACGATACAGTATTTTCAGACGTTTACAATGTAAAGCTTGCAATTCATTCAATTAATAATGTGGCTGAAAATGCAACTGTGTGCAACGACCTGCATTTTACAAAAGATGATAATATCCTTATTCTTACAGGCCCGAACCGAGGCGGTAAAACAATTATCACACAAGGAATAGGTCTTGCTGTTTTGATGTTTCAGCTTGGAGTTTTTGTTCCGTGTAGAAGCGGAAAAATAAAACTCTGCGATGGTATTTACACTCATTTTCCAGCTGATGAAAATCAGACAGTTACGCTTGGCAGACTTGGTGAAGAATCAGAACGTTTCAGTAATATATGCAAAACAGCATCTTCTGACAGTCTGCTTCTGTTCAATGAATCATTTGCTACAACAAGTCATAATGAATCGCTGTATATAGCCGAGGATGTTATAAAATATCTTACATGCCTTGGGGCAAGAGCTTGCTTTAATACTCATCTTCACGAGCTTGCAGAGAACATTGAAAGCCTTAGCTGTGATAAATCAATCTGTGGCTGTGCAAGTGTAGTTATGGGTAAGCGTGACAGTGAAAATGCATATAAAATCAGCTACGAAAAACCTGACGGAAAAAGCTATGCACACAGTATTGCGTATCAATACGGAATTACTCTCGACCAGCTTCTCGAAAATATATAAAAAAGGCTGTTGCATCAGTTATGATGTAACAGCCTAAATTTTTTATAATCTGCTTTCAAAATCGGCATATGAAAACTTTTTTAGATATTCAATGGAATTATCTTCATGCATAATTGCAATTGAAGGAAGCGGCATACCATTGAAGGTATTATTCTTTACCATTGAATATATCGCCATATCCTCAAAAATGAGCATATTTCCGATTTCAAGAGCTTTATCAAATGAATATTCACCAATCATATCACCTGCAAGACAAGTCTGCGAGGCTAATCTGTATGAATATTTCTTTTCTCCGTTTAATCCTGAATCCTTTAGCGGAGGTCTGTATGGCATTTCGAGTACATCAGGCATATGACAAGCCGCTGATGTATCTAAAATGGCAATAGGCATATCATTTTCGGTTATATCAAGAACAGTAGTAACAAGATAGCCCGCATTGAGTGCAATTGCTTCTCCTGGTTCAAGGTAAACTTCAAGTCCGTATTTATCCTGCATACGTTTTATACAGCGTTCAAGACGTGGAATATCATAATCTGAGCGTGTAATATGATGTCCGCCGCCAAAATTAATCCATTCCATTTTTTTCAGTATATCACCGAATTTTTCTTCAACAGCGTCAAGAGTTTTTTCAAGGTCATCTGAATTCTGCTCACATAAAGTGTGGAAATGAAGACCGCTTACTCCGTCAAGATTATCAGACTTGAAATTTTTCAGCGTAATTCCGAGACGTGATTTCGGTGAACAAGGGTCATATATTTCATGTCCCTCCTGAGTTGATAACTCAGGGTTGATACGCAGTCCGATTTTCTTTCCGCTTTTCAGAACTTTGTCACGATATTTATCAAGCTGAGTAAAGGAATTGAAGATAATATGACCGCAGTATGAGATTATTTCATCAATTTCATCTTCACGATATGCCGCAGAAAAAACGTGATTTTCCTTTCCCATTTTTTCATAGCCGAGTCTTGCCTCGAAAAGTCCGCTGCAAGCAGTCCCACTTATATATTGGCTTATAAGCGGATATGTATGATAGCAGGAATATGCTTTCTGTGCAAGAAGTATTTTACAGCCTGTGTTTTTTTCTACCTGACTTAATATTTCAAGATTATGTTTCAGTTTTGCTTCATCAATGATATAACAAGGAGTTTCAATATCTTTGAACAAGAAATTCACCTCAATCAGTCAACGAGAACAGGGTTGAAATCTTCTTCCCATGGAAGTCCCCATTTGTTGAGTGCTTCCATAAACGGATCGGGATCAAATTCTTCAATATTGAATACGCCTGCACCGTTCCATTTGCCTGTCATGATGAGCATAGCACCAATCATTGCAGGCACGCCTGTTGTGTAAGAAATAGCCTGTGAGCCTACTTCCTTATAGCATTCCTGATGGTCGCAGATATTGTAAAGATAATATGTTTTATCCTTTCCATCCTTTTTGCCCTGGAAGATACAACCGATATTTGTCTTGCCGACAGTTCTCGGACCGAGTGATGCAGGGTCAGGAAGTACAGCCTTGAGGAACTGAAGCGGAACGATTTCCTTGCCTTCATACATAATAGGCTCAATTGAAGTCATGCCAACATTTTCAAGGCATTTAAGATGTGTAAGATAGCTCTGACCGAATGTCATAAAGAAACGTATTCTCTTGATTCCCTTGATGTTGAGTGCAAGTGATTCAAGTTCTTCATGGTGGAGGAGATACATATCCTTTTCACCAACACCCTTGAAGTTATAAACACGCTTGATTTCCATTGGTTCAGTTTCTATCCACTTGCCGTCTTCAATATAGCTTCCCTTAGCAGAAACCTCTCTGATATTGATTTCTGGATTGAAGTTTGTAGCGAAAGGATATCCGTGGTCACCGCCGTTGCAGTCGAGGATATCAATATAATTAATTTCGTCAAAATGATGCTTCATAGCGTATGCAGAGAATACACCTGTAACGCCTGGGTCAAATCCGCTTCCGAGGAGAGCTGTAATTCCTGCCTCCTTGAATTTTTCACGATAAGCCCACTGCCACTTGTATTCGAATTTTGCAGTGTCAAGAGGTTCATAGTTTGCTGTATCAACATAATGAGTCTTAGTTGCAAGACATGCATCCATAATAGTAAGGTCCTGATATGGAAGAGCGAGGTTAAGAACAACATCAGGCTTATATGAGTTTATAAGAGCAATAAGCTCGTCAACATTATCAGCGTCAACCTGAGCAGTTTCGATAACAGTTTTTGTAGTAGGCTGAAGCTTTTCCTTGAGAGCGTCGCACTTGGATTTTGTACGGCTTGCAATCATAATTCCTTCAAAAACCTCGCTGTTCTGACAGCACTTGTGAATTGCTACGGAAGCAACGCCTCCACAGCCGATAATCATACATTTACCCATTTAATTATTCCTCCATTTTCAATTTAGCTTTTTTAATTTTTTTGAAAATAATAATTATTGCTGTAATTATAACAATTATTCCAACAGCACCGCCTGCTGTAAGAATAATCGGAAATATCATATTTACAACTCCCGGCTCGTAAATTTGTGAGGGGTTATCGGGATTTATCATAATTTCTACTTTTTCCCCTACATCATATCTTGGAGGTTTGGAGCTGTTATTACTTTTGATTAAATAAGGCTTTCCGTTATATTCATAGCTATATACGGGTGCATAACTGATACGGGTTTTAGGTTTTGTAGATTTCTTTTTAATATATACAGTAGCATTTTCTTCCACTACAGCCTCAATCTCAACGGTGCATTGAGCCTTTTGTTCATTATCTGCTTTGATATAGAAAAAGCCGCCAAACAAACTTGCTATAGGTAGAGATGCAATCATAAAAAAAAGAATTAATCCGAAAACCCAAAATAAACATCCACAGCCTGTTTTTTTCGATTTTATACTATTTGAATCGTAAGAATACATCTGTATTTCATTTTTCATTTTTCTTTTCCTCCTGTCGCTAATTTCGATAAGAATATCGGAAATTACATAAATTATGACCTGTTTTTGGGACGCAGTTCATAACATTATTTTCATGACAAAGCAAGAAGCATTTCTCTTATAATTTTGCACGCAACAGCAGTAGAAACTCCCGACTGGTCGTACTGAGGACTAAGCTCATTTACATCACATGCTACAATATTAAGCTTTTCACATACAAGTGTGAGAGCCTTTCTCAGCTCATCAAAGGATACTCCGCCTGCCTCAGGAGTGCCTGTACCCGGAAATACTGACGGGTCAAGCACATCAAGGTCAACAGTAAGATATACATTTTTGCCTTTAAGCTTTTCTATAACAGCTTCAAGTCCATCTAAATTGAATTTGTGCATTTCAGTGTGTTCATCAGCGAAGTAGAATTCATCTCTGTCACCGCTTCTGATACCAAACTGGAATATATGGTCATCACCGACAATTTCATGACATCTTCTCATAACACAGGCATGTGAGAGCTTCTGTCCGAGATAATCATCTCTCAGGTCAGCGTGAGCGTCAAAATGAAGTATATGCAGGTCATCAAATTTTTCAGAAACAGCCATAACTGAGCCGAAAGTTACAAGATGCTCACCGCCAATCATAAACGGAATTTTTCCGTCAGTGATTATTCTGTCTGCTCTCATAGCAATATCAGCAATAACTCTGTTTGTACTGCCGAATGTAAGCTCAAGGTCGCCGCTGTCGAAATAGCAGTAATCAAGCATATCCTTGTTCTGATAAGGACTGTAGGTTTCAATACCGAAGCTTTCGTTTCTTATAGCTGACGGAGCAAATCTTGTGCCTGGGCGAAAGCTTGTAGTTCCGTCAAAGCCTGCACCGAAAAGAACTATTTTAGAATCTTCATATTCAGCGTCACAGCCTATGAATGTGTGTATATTCTTATTCAACATCTCTGAGTAACTCCTCTACATAATTTGGAAGTGCAAAAGCTCCTGCGTGAAGCTTAGGATTATAATAGCGTGTCTGTAATCCCAGCATATTCCATTTAGTTCCGTTATAATCGTTAATAGGATGATATTTTTTAGAAGCAAATCCGAAAAGCCAGTGTCCCGACGGATAAGTAGGAATATGAGCCTGATAAACCTTGCTGATAGGGAAGCTTTCAACAATTCTTTTATGTGAACGCTGCATAGCTGCAGCATCTTCTGTATAAAACGGACTTTCATGCTGATTTACCATTATTCCGTCATCTTTAAGAGCCTTGAAACAGCTTCCGTAGAATTCCTTGGTGAAAAGACCTTCTCCCGGACCGAATGGGTCGGTTGAGTCAACAATAATGATATCATATTTATTTTCACAGTGACGAATGAATTTCACTCCATCCTCAAAGTAGAAATTAATTCTTGGGTCGTCAAAACTGCATGATGTCGTAGGGAGATATTTTTTACATACCTCAACAACAAGTTCATCGATTTCAACGAGGTCAATGCGTTCTATCGACTGATAGCGTGTAAGCTCTCTTATAACTCCGCCGTCACCTGCACCTATAACAAGAATGCTTTTAGGATTCGGATGAACAGCAACAGGAATATGAGTAATCATTTCGTGATATATGAATTCATCCTTTTCTGTAAGCATCATATATCCGTCAAGAGTAAGAAATCTTCCGAATTCTTTTGAGTCGAATATATCAATTCTCTGAAATTCACTGGTACAGCTGTAAAGCTGTCTGTCAACCTTTATAGAAAATTTTACATTAGGTGTATGACGTTCACTAAACCATAGTTCCATATTATTCCTCCTCAATACATATTCTGATTATTTCATTATTGAGATTAAAGCTTTCATTTTCAGTCTTTTTTTCATCAAAATTTATTTCTTCACCCATAATATAAGTCTTTTGAAAGAGTGTATCATTTGATACTTTATCAAGCTCTCCTTGTCTGAGATTAAACTGAGCATTCAAAGGATTTCCTGTATAAGCAAAATAATCTTCAACAATAGAGTTCATTTTATCAATATATAATTCTGCGTCGGCTGTGGGAGGGATGCTTAATGTAAATTGGAAATAGTATTCTCTGTCGGCAGCAAAAGTTTTCAAATCAATCTCAGAAAGCTTATATCCTGTTTCGGGAGTGATATGACTGTCAATAATTTTACAGCCCTTTTCGTATCCCTCATATTCCTTGTTAAAGAGGTACATAGGTGTTAATAAACTGAATTGACATCTGTATTCATCAGTTTTGTAGCTTTTCTCATCTTCGATATATTCAATATCAATGTATTTTGACAATATATTATCAATAAATTCTTTATTACAGGCTTCTTGGATTTCAGCAATGCATAAAGCATTAACTTCTTCATTCATCATACGTTGCTCCGAAGCATAGTATTTGCTCTCTTGTTCAGTAAATTCTTGTGAATAAATCTCTATATTTCGTTTTACTCCGTCTTTACGCGTGTAAGAAATATTATAAAGGTTGTAAGCTTGTTCATTATCTGTACCCTCATTCAGAACGCCATCTTCTGTAAGAGTGATTTTATAATCACCGTCAAAAGTATAATCAAAAAAATCTCCATAAACGGCAGTAATATCCATTACACGTTCAGAACCAGTTTTTTCTTCCTTATTTTTATCAGAACATGAAACAAGCAAACATAAAATAGCAATAGCTGTGCTAATAGCAATAATTCTTTTCATAATTAAATCTCCGACTTTATACAATAACATTCAATCTTTCAATATTAATATCCTCAGTACCTGTCATAGAACAGCCTTTTTCCTTAGCATATTTTATATAATCAATTATTTCCTCGGTAATAAGTTCGCCAGGTGCAAGAATCGGAATACCTGGTGGATAGCACATAACAAATTCACTGCATATTCTGCCTGCCGCCATTTCAAGCGGAACAGATTCCTTATCGGCATAGAATGCCTTTCTCGGAGTTTCTGTTACAATCGGATTGACATATTCCTGCGAGAGCATTCCCGTAGCTTCTTTTCCAAAGCGTCTGCGTATTTCATATAATGCACTTATAAGACGTTCTATATCACGTTTTCTGTCACCGACTGAAATATATGCAAGGATATTTCCGATATCTCCGAATTCAATCTGAATATCATATTCATCACGGAGCAGGTCATAAACCTCAATTCCCGCAAGACCAATAGGCAGAGTATAAACGGAAAGCTTTGATACGTCAAAATCATATATACTGTCGCCGTTTATAAGCTCTTTTGAGTAAGCATAATATCCGCCGATGCTGTTGATTTCAGAGCGTGCATATTCAGCCATTTCAACTGTTTCCGCAAATATTTCACGTCCGTTAAGAGCAAGTCTTTTTCTTGAAATATCAAGGCTTGACAGCAGGAGATAAGAAGCACTTGTTGTCTGTGTAAGATTGATAATCTGACGCATATAGTCAGCGTTTATTCTGTCACCAAGGAGCAGGAAAGAGCTTTGTGTAAGACTTCCGCCCGATTTATGCATACTTACAGACGCTAAATCCGCATCTGCCGCCATAGCTGTAACAGGGAAGTTGTCACCAAAATAAAAGTGAGTTCCATGAGCTTCGTCAACAAGTACAAGCATACCCTTTGAATGTGCAAGTTCAGTTATACGCTTCAAATCAGAGCATATTCCGTAATATGTAGGATTGTTTACTAGAACAGCTTTTGCGTCAGGATTTGCGTTTATAGCTTCCTCAACCTGCTTGACAGACATTCCGAGAGCTATTCCAAGCTCGTTGTTTACATCAGGATTAACATAAACAGGTACAGCGTCACACAGAATAAGAGCGTTAATAGCACTTCTGTGGACATTTCTCGGCATAATTATCTTATCACCGCTTTTGCAGGCATAGAGAATCATACTCTGAACAGCAGAAGTAGTACCGCCAACCATAAAAAAGGCATTTGCCGCACCGAATGCCTCAGCGGCTATGCTTTCAGCTTCTTTAATAACCGAAACAGGATGACAGAGATTATCAAGGGGTTTCATTGAATTGACGTCAACATTCATACATGCCTGACCGAGAAAATCGGTAAGCTCGCTATTGCCTCTGCCACGTTTATGTCCAGGAACATCAAACGGTACAATACGCATTCTTTTAAAATTTTCAAGTGCCTCATATATAGGGGCTCTGTTCTGATCAAGGGACATTAATATACATTCCTTCCGCTGAAGATTTCAATCATTTCACGACGTAAAGCGGTACTGATTTCAAGACGTCTGTAAGGTGGAAGCTCGTCCACATCGGTATTGAAAAGATAATTCTGAAGATAAAGTTCTTTTATGAGCATTTTTGTGTGGAAGATATTGGAATCATAGACATTGATATCAACTGCATCATATCTGCGGAGCGTATCCTTGTCGATATAATCCTGAATTGAGGTAATATCATGGTCAATAAAAAGTTTTTCGCCTTTGATATTGCGTGTAAATCCACGCACACGATAATCCATTGTGATTATATCAGAATCAAAGCTTCCTATAAGATAATCGAGGGCTGTAAGGGGAGTAATCTTGCCGCAGGTTGCAACGTCTATATCTACTCTGAAAGTAGCAATACTGTTATCGGGATGAAATTCAGGATATGTATGTACAGTAACGTGGCTTTTATCAAGATGAGCAACTATTTCATTTCCGTTATTAAAAGGAATCATAGTATCATCTGCAATAAGGAACGTCGCCGAAGCACCTTGTGGGTCATAATCCTGCTTGGAAATACTCAGAACCTGTGCACCAATCATTTCGGTAACGTGAGTCATAATATCGGTTATACGTTCAGAATTATACTGCTCATCGATATAAGCGATATAATCCTGCTGTTCTTTCTGAGTTTTAGCATAACATACATCATAGATATTAAAGCTAAGAGATTTTGTAAGGTTATTGAAACCATAAAGCTTCAGCTTATTTTCCATAAAAAGCACCTCATTAATGCAAAAAATAAAAGCACATAACAGTAATATCAACTGTTATGTGCATAACTACATAATTCAAGCGGGAAATTCTCCGCTGAGCAAGAAAGCGACATAATTCGGCTTTGAGAGTCTATATAGCAAGAATACTTTTACTACTCTTATTGACCTTTCACAAGTTGATATGCATAAAAGCAAAAACAAATAAACTTATAAAAATCGAAATAAATCGAATCAATAAGGCAACAGAAGTTGCCAGCTGAATAATCAGCGTTCGGCATTTGACCCAGCTGTCCGTATGGCTATAACTCAGAATGAGTGGTCAATATCTTGCTAAATGAAAACATAGCTTTCACTGCAATATACAATTATTTTAGCATAAACACGCAGATTTGTCAATAAGTTTGGAACAAAAAATTCTCCTGCCTTTAAATCAGCAGGAGAATTTCTATTTTAAGTGGGTTAAATAAGAGTTCTTATTTATTATGCAGGAAGTGAAGTAAGAATCTTAAGGATGAACTTCTGAATTGCAATAGCATCCTGCGCATTCAGACCATTACCATTGCCAACGACATCACCGTTAACAATGCCCTGCTGTGTAAGTGAATACTTGTTGTGATTTACAATATAGCACTTAATCATTACTGCGTCTGAAATATCAACAGATCCATCGCAGTTAGCATCGCCGTACTTTGTTGGTTTAACAACAACTGGTGTTGTAGTTGTTGTAACGATTGGCTTTGTAGTAGTTGTAGTAGTTGTTGTTTTCTTAGGTGTAGTAGTTGTTGTGGTTGTAGTTGTAGTAGTTGTTGTCTTCTTAGGTGTAGTGGTTGTTGTTGTAGTAACAACAGGAGTTGTTGTTACAGGAGCTGGATCAACCTGGATTGACATAATCTGCTCGAAAGCCTTCTTTGGAGTGTAGTTTGAACCAAATGGAAGAGGAGTATTTTCTCTTCTCCAGCTGATGCTGTCGTGTGTTCCCCATAATGTAAATGAAGGAATCTGAGCAGCATTGTCAACAGCCATTTGGAAAACAGCTTCGTAGAGATCAGCCTGTGCCTGTGAGTTGTAGCTTGGTTCTGTGATATCAAGCTCTGTGATTGAAACTTCAAGACCTGTGCTGAGGAACTTCTCAAGACCAGCCTTGTATTCCTGTGCTGATGGGTAGTTAGTTGCAAGGTGTGACTGCATACCGATACCATCGATAACACCGAGTTCCTTAAGCTTCATAGCCATATTGTAGATATCGTTTGTCTTTGCTGGGATATATTCATTATAATCGTTGATGTAAAGCTTACAGCCTGCAGGAGCATACTTTCTTGCGTATGTGAATGCATTAACGATGAATTCATCATTATCTTCGCCGTAAACCTTAGCCCAGTCTGAAGCGCCTGAGTTTTCTGTGTAGTATGTCTTACGGAGTCCGCCGCCGTCGTTGAGGAAGAGCTCGTTACATACGTCGTACTGATATACATTAAGGTTAGGATACTGTGATTTAAGAGCCTCAAAAGTATTCTTGATAAAGCTTTCGAGACGCTGGTTCATAACCTGCTTGCTTACATAAGCACCATTGTCAGAGAAGTTTTCTTTGAAGAACCAGCTTGGTGTCTGGCTGTACCAAACGAATGTATGGCCACGAACACCGATACCGTTTTGTTCACAGAACTTGAGTGTCTGAGCAGCTCTGCTGAGGTTAACCTGTGTATTAACATTATTACCTCTCTGCTGACAAGCCTGCTGGTCAAGAATTGCGTCAGGTTTAAGCTCGTTTTCAGGTGTGATTGAGTTGAAGTGCTTCTTGATGAAGTTTGCACCTGAACCAAGTTCGTTAGGGCTTACTGATGTACCCATCTTGAAGAGGCTTCCGAACTTGCCAACATATGAATCACTTGAAGCTGGTGTCTGAGTTCCTGTGTTACCAGTATTACCTGTGTTTCCGCTGTTTGATGTGCCTGCTTCAACTGTACCGCTTCCGTTTGAAACAGATGACTTAACACCTTCCTTTGAGCCCTTAACTTCGTCAATGTAGAAGTCTGTAAGGCTGTCAGGTGATTCAACGTAAAGTCTGAGGTTTGAAGCACCGCTTGGAATTGTGTATGAAGTATTTTCAAGCTTTGTCCATGAACCGCTTGCTGCTGTTGCAACAGCTACTTCATCATACTGTTCTGTACCTGATGAATCAGTGTACTGAAGAGTCATTTTCATTTCTGCAGCACTGCCGCTTCTCTGAAGAACGCCTGTGCTGAAGCTGTATGTACCGCCTGCAACGAATGCTGAAGAATCAAGTTCGATTTCTGCACCGTGCCAGTTGTCTGTTCTGCCTGAAACAAAGAGTGATTTGCTTCCTGCAACGTAGTTCTTTGAATCTGTTGTAACAGAAGCATCGCCTCTGCCAACCCAGTTGCCTGCGCCTGATTCAAATGTATCATAGAAGTAATTACCATTTGCATCAGGTTCAACAGAAGGAGTTGTTGGTGTAGTAGGACCTGGCTCTCCACCACCGCCGCTTCCGTCGTTATGCTGACCGCCCTTAGCGTTAAGTGGCTTACCGCCGAGAGTGATGTAATTCTGCTTTACTTCTGCATAGCCGCTTGACTGATAGCCTTCAACAACGAGTGATACCTCATAAAGCTGTGAGCCCATATCAAGACCAAGCTTTTCCCACTGCTTAAAGTGCTCTGAAATATCGATTGTGCCCTTTGAGCTCTTATCGCCGTCACGACGAACTGAGAAGTACTGAGGGAATGTTGTGTTACCATCGATTGAAGGCTGGTTGTAACGCATTGCCTTATAAACGTCATAGATGTGACCGTTTACTGTGATAGTACCAACCTGACCCTGTCCTCCCGGTGGTCTCCAAGTACCGAAGTTTTCGATAATGTAGTATTCAACGAGAGAATTTCTTGTCCAGCCGTAAACAGCAAGATATGAGTTGCCGTTTGGACGATAGTCTGCGTCGTATGAGAGCTTGATGTCGCCTACTGATTCCCATGTAGGTGAGTTTGAAGCCCATTTCTTACCTGTACGAGCAAGATAGTTTTCGATACCGCTCCATTCAGCGATAAATCCACCGTTGCCTGTAAGTGTCATTTTTGAAGTGCCCTGATAATTCTGATTCCAGAGCTCCCAGTCAAGACCGTCCTGTGTACCCTGATCACACTGGTCAGCAGCGTAAGCAGGTGAGAGATCTGTTGCAGGTACACACATAACGCCTACCATTGAAGCGAGTACACCATTAAAGACTCTCTTTAAGAAGCTTTTCTTCTTCATAAGTGATCAATCCTTCCTTAAAAGTTTTGAATATGTTTGTTTCGGTGTGGATAACACCTTTACTTAAATGCTGTAAGATTTTAAGAATTGTAAGAACAATGTGTAAAATTATAATTACAATAGATTTAAAACCCTCAACACCCTCCAACTGTATTATAGCAATATTAGCAATATTTGTCAATAGGTAATTCAAAAAAAGTTAATATTCATGTTTTTTTGTTAAAATTGTCGTGACATTACAATATTTTTGCTCGTTTGCTTGTGTAATTTATTGATATTCTACATAAAATGTTGATTAAACAGTATTAATTTTTATCTACAAACTGTTGCAAAAACGGTATTATTTTATTTGTAATATACTCGTTGTTTAATATGTTCACTGTTTATTAATGAAATACCTATCAAAAATTGCTATTTTCGCTGCTTGTAAATCAAAAATTGCTCTATAGTTGTGATTAACAAAATTATTAGTATATTTTTGTATATTTTTATGTGCAGAAACAAATAAAAAAATATTGTATTTTTTTTATTCTCAGCTATTGAAATTTAAACTGATATATGTTATTATTTAAGATAAAGGTAAAATTTTGTGTACTACTTCACATTTTTTCCTGCGCCTTTTCACAGGCAAAAATTTTTTGTCGTTTTGTACGACGGAATGGAGATTTATATGCCAAAGAAGAAAGACATTAATAAGATTCTGATTATCGGTTCGGGTCCTATCATTATCGGTCAGGCGTGTGAATTCGACTACTCGGGTACTCAGGCGTGTAAAGCGCTTCGTAAGCTTGGTTATGAGATTATTCTTGTAAACTCAAATCCTGCTACGATTATGACAGACCCAGATGTTGCGGATATCACTTATATTGAACCACTCAATGTTGACAGACTTACTCAGATTATCGAAAAAGAGCGTCCTGATGCATTGCTTCCT
>JAFWWU010000129.1 GCA_017523285.1 Ruminococcus sp. | reverse complement strand
ATGCTGGCGAAAATGTCTATAAGTATCACGGACACTACGATTTAGGCACTTTCTATCTTGAGTCAAACGGTGCAAGATTCTTTACGGATCTGGGAAATGAGAATTATGAACTTGAAAATCGCCAGTATTCCTACCGCATCCGTGCAGAGGGGCATAATACACTCGTCATCAATTCCTCGCAGGAACTCGATCAGCAGGAAGGTGCAGAATGTCTGATTACGCAGTTCGGCAGCGGAAACGAAGCGTATGCTGTGACAGATCTGACCGCCGCATATGAGCCAAGCGGTGCAGAAAGCGTGGTTCGTGGTCTGAAAATGATTAAGGACAAGGAGTGTGTGATAATTCAGGATGAAATCTCTCTGGATGTTCCCGGTGAGATCTACTGGTTTGCACACACCAAGGGAGAGATTGCACTTGCCGATGACGGCAGAAGTGCTGTTGTCACCGTCGGTTCGGAGAAAATGTGGGTGGGACTTATTAGTGATGGCGGTACATTTACGGTGATGAACGCAGAACTTCTGCCGACATCCCTTCCAGTGCCGAATCAGACGGACAACAGCGAGTACAGAAAGCTTGCTGTACACCTGACAAATACCAAGGATACGACAATTTCCGTAGCCTGCATTCCGCTGAAAGCGGGAGAAGCAAAGCCCTCATGGATTCCATCTGTGAAAGCGATCTCCGAATGGACTGCCCAGACAATAGAAGGTGATGTCAACGCTGACGGTGAATTCAATGTTGCCGATGTAGTATTGTTCCAGAAATGGCTGCTTGCTGTGCCAGATACTAAGCTTGCAAACTGGAAAGCTGCTGATCTGTGTGAGGATGACAGACTTGATGTGTTCGATCTTTGCCTGATGAAGCGTGAATTATTCTATCAATAAACATTACGCTGCTAAACTTTGTAAGGTTAGCAGGGCGATTTTATCTATAAATTTTAACTGGGTGCATCACAAGAAACGATAGCTCAAAATCGGGTGCATTTTTCGGGTTACTGGAAAACGATAGAAATGGGTATTTTTCGTAAATTTTCGCAAAAATCACTGATTTTCACTTTTTATATAATTATAGGAAAACGATAAAAGCCACGAAACAACGCAGTTTCGTGGCTTTTTGACAGTTATTTTGCACCCGAAAATTGTATCAAAATAACCGTTGAATTATGTCTGTCTTGCTCAAAATAGATGACATTGAAAAATGACGATTCTACAAGCCTTTTCAAACATTTCAATGGTATTTTCACTCATATTATAAAAGAATTATAGTGAATCTATCAGCTTTAATATGTACTTTAATGTTGCAAGAGAATCCTGAATGTTGATGCCGTTTCCTCTTTCGTTTACGTCAGCGTTTATTAAGCCTTGCTGTGTAATTGAGTATTCTTTGTTATTTATAAGGTAACATTTTATAATTACAACATCTGCGATGTCAACTTTCTTGTCGCAATTTGCATCTCCGGGAAGAATATCTGTCGCTGTTGATACATTAGTTGTTCCAGGAGTTTCATCAAGTGCCACAAATTCTCTTTCGTACTTTTTTGCATAAGTCTGTGCTGTTGAGCCTTTATAGCCATAGATTGTTGCTGTATCTGAAATTGTATAATCAAAATCATATATTTCACAATCAGTATTTTTTATTGTTATTGAGGTTAAGTTATCGCACCATGCAAATACTCTAGTACCAATTCTTGTAATGCTATCAGGGATTGTAATTGATGTTAAGGAATGACAAGATAAGAATGCAGAATCTTCAATACTTGTAACACTATCAGGGATTGTAATTGATATTAAGGAAGAACAACCATTAAACATTCCTGATTCAATACGTGTAATGCTATCGGGAATTGTTATTGAAGTTAAAGATGTACATAACTGAAATGCATAGCTTCCAATACTTGTAACACTGTTGGGAATTGTTATTGAAGTTAAGGCTTCACAACGAATAAATGCCCCATCTCCAATACTTGTAACAGTATCGGGAATTGTGATTGATGTTATGGAAGTAGGATCAAGAGGTGTTGTGGGAGTATGATCGACATGGACTAATGATAAAGGAAAAGAAAACGCATAATCTGCAATGCGTATAACGCCATTTGGAATAATTACATCACCCTTACAGGTTTTGCCGTCAATCAATATTCTATTTACAATTACAAGTGGGTTCTTCTCTCTTTGTATATCAATCCATGGTGTGAATCCAAATGCATTACCACCAATTTCCGTCACACTGTCAGGGATTGATATTGAAGTTAAGGCAGTGCATCTATAAAACGCATTATCACCAATACTTGTAACACTGTCAGGGATTGTTATTGAAGTTAAGGCATTACAACTATAAAACGCATTATCACCAATACTTGTAACACTGTCAGGGATTGTTATTGAAGTTATAGCAGAACAATTTTCAAATGCATCCCCTAGAATATTTGTTACGCCATCTGGGATTATAACATCACCCTTACAGTTTTTTCCGTCAATCAATATTTCATTTACAATTATAAGAGGATTTTTTTCTTTCTGTACATCAATCCATGGCGTATTCTTAAACACATAATCTCCAATACTTGTAACGCTATCAGGGATTGTTATTGAAGATAATGAAGTACAATCATAAAACGCATTATTTCCTATACTTGTAACACTGTCAGGGATTGTTATTGAAGATAATGAAGCACAATTATAAAACGCATTATTTCCTATACTTGTAACACTGTCGGAGATTGTTATTGAAGATAATGAAATACAATTATAAAACGCATAACTTCCTATACTTGTAACACCATTTTCAATTATAACATTTTTTATTTTATCATCTCTATTCCATGGCGATGATTCGTTACTCCAATTCATCATCTCACCCTTACCGCTAATTATAAGAGTTCCTTTTTCGTTAAACTGCCATGTAATATTGTCTCCTTTTGCACCGCAAATTCCTGAATCAATAATACCGTTTGCATTGGGAATAAGAGAAATAAATTCTCTGTTGTACTTTTCGGCATAGGTCTGTGCCGGTGAACCTTTATAGCCATAGATTGTTGCTGTATCTGAAATAGTATATTCAGAATCATATATTTCACATCCAGCATTTTTAATTACTATGAAGGTTAAGGATTTACAATCTTCAAACGCATCGCTTTCGATACTTGTGACACTGTCAGGAATTGTTATTGATGTTAAGGCGTCACAACCAGAAAATGCACTGCTTTCGATACTTGTGACACTGTCAGGAATTGTTATTGATGTTAAGGCAGTACAATTAGAAAATGCACTGCTTTCGATACTTGTGACACTGTCAGGAATTGTTATTGATGTTAAGGCAGTACAATTAGAAAATGCACTGCTTCCAATACTTGTAACACTATTTGGAATCGTAATTGAAGTTAAGGCGTAACAACAAGAAAATGCACCATATCCAATACTTGTAACACTGTTGGGGATCATAATTGATGTTAAGGCTTCACAACTAGAAAATGCAAAATTTCCAATGCTTGTAACACTGTCGGGGAGCGTAATTGATGTTAAGGCATCGCAACTATCAAATACACTATACTCAATACTTGTAACACTGTTGGGAATCGTAATTGATGTTAAGGCATCGCAATTATAAAATGCTCTATACTCAATACTTGTAACACTGTTGGGAATTGTAATTGATGTTAAAGATTCACAACTATCAAATGCACCGGGTGCGATGCTTGTAACGCTGTTAGGAATTACAATATCACCCTTACATGCATATCCGTCAATTAGTATTCCATTAGATATTACAAGTGGATTTAATACTCTTTGTTTTTCAAGCCATGATGTCTTAGAAAATGCACTATATCCAATACTTGTAACACTGTTGGGGATCATAATTGATGTTAAGGCTTCACAACTAGAAAATGCTCTATATCCAATACTTGTAACACTGTCAGGGATCGCTATTGAGGTTAAGGTTATACAATTATTAAACAACATATTACTGATATGTGTGAGATTGTCAGGGAGTGTAATTGAGGTTAAGGATTCACAATCTTCAAACGCACTCTCACCAATACTTATAACACTGTTGGGAATTGTAACTGAGGTTAAGCCCTCACAACTATAAAACGCATTATTTCCAATACTTGTCACACTATCAGGAATTGTGATTGATGTTAAGGCATTGCAATTAGAAAATGTGCCATACTCAATACTTGTAACACTGTTGGGAATTGTAATTGATGTTAAGGATAAACAAAATTCAAACGCACTCTTACCAATACTTGTAACACTGTCAGGGATTACTATAGAGGTTAAGGTTATACAATTATTAAATAACATATTACTGATATGTGTGAGATTGTCAGGGAGTGTAATTGAGGTTAAGGATTTACAATTTTCAAACGCACCTGGTGCGATGCTTGTAACGCTATCAGGGATTACAATATCACCCTTACATGCATATCCGTCAATTAGTATTCCATTAAATATTACAAGTGGATTTAATATTCTTTGTTCTTCAAGCCATGGTGTCTTAGTAAATGTACTATATCCAATATTTGTAATATTATTTGGAATTGTGATTGAGTTTAATGCTTTACAATTATAAAACGCACTGTCTCCAATACTTATAACACTATCAGGAATAATGATTGAGGTTAATGCTATACAATCTTCAAATGCACTATCACCAATACTTGTAACACTGTCGGGAATTGTAATTGAGGTTAAAGCATAGCAATCAGAAAATACACTATCACCAATACCTGTAACACTGTCGGGGATTGTAATTGAGGTTAAGACTTTACAATCTATAAACACATAATTTCCAATACTTGTGACACTATCTGGGATTGTAATTGAAGTTAATGAAACACAATTATAAAATGCACTATCTCCAATACTTGTAACACCATTTTCGATTATAATATTTTTTATTATATCATCTTCATTCCATGGTGATGAGCCAATCTTCCAATTCATCATATCACCCTTGCCGCTGATTGTAAGAGTTCCTTCATTGTCAAGTATCCAAGTGAGATTATCTCCCTGTGCGCCACATTCTCCGGATTCAACAATTTCAGCCGCACTTGCAATAAATGCAGGAAGCTCAAATAAATCAAATGGTATATAGGCAAAGCTGTTTGCAGTAAGCATTGACGCCGCTGTCAATAAAACTGCGGTTTTCTTAAATATGTTCATATATATAGCATCCTTTCAATTTTATTAAAAAATAATTATTCATATTTATACCTTTGCGTTCGAAATGGCTGTTATCAATTTTTTTCATAGAGACGCACAATAAGCAGCTGTCGGTGGGATAGCTGCTTACGTTTTTCCTAATTTGTAAAACTATAATTCCATTTTTTGTATTTTTCATCTACAATACTTGCGTGAATTAATTCGGTGTTCTGCTCCTTCTTAATGATATAAAAAGCAATAATTTTGTTGATTATTCTTTTTTCTAACTTCCAGAACTCTTCGTTTTTTCTAGCAATATCAATATAATTTAATACAGTTTCATCATCAAGAAAATCAAGGTAAGCTTCATATGGCATCTGATTGGTTTTATAACCATTAGGAAATAAGGGTGATAAGAAGAATAATATCAAATATCACAGTTTGCATTGCAGCAAAAGTGTATATCGTAATTTCACAAAGTCTATTATCAAGGTGGATAAAACTTTTTTGCGTTTTTACAGACTTTAATATGCGAGAAAATTGAATGATACATTCCAATTTTAAATTACCAGATACAGAATTCATCTTAACAAATATTGCTATTACAAATCTCGATATATATGATGTAGCTTCACAGAAGACTTATAGAACTTATTCTACGGGATTATTTTTCTTACATAAGGATTTTTTAATTAACAATGATTGTTTTTAAGAAGATATCGTATGAATGCAATCAAATTGTTTTAGCAGAATATCTGCATCTTCTTTTATAAATTGTTGTCCATTTTTCTTTTCAATAAGTACACCTATAATTTTAAGATTGTCTGAACTATTCTCATTTTTTGCAGAAAGATTTCGCTTTATTTGAGTAAAATCATTCATCATAAAATTAGTTTCAGTATCACTGTAATTCTGTGAAATAATCTCTATGAATTTTTGGGATGGTGCAACAATATCTTCTTTTGCAAAATATTTGTGGTTATATACCATAAAGCCAAAAGCTTGTTTGAAGTGCTTGTATGTTATAGTCTGATCATATTCTGCTTTCGGAGGTAAACCAATGCCAAAGAAATATGAATCCAAATTATCCTCATTGGCAAACGTATTTACCCAACAGTATTTCACGGAATAATCAGTTTCGGAAAACAACTTAATAGCATCTTCATAATGCATATCCCGATCAAACGATACTGCTAAGTAGTTATGTGAAAAGTCTGAATTAAAATTGATTTGTTCGCAGTTAACATTGGAATAATGTACAAAGAAAACTCCTTGTGAAGCAAAAGAAGGAAATAACCCATTTGGAAAAGGACGAAATTGTGAAACATTTTTCAGGATGCCTTTCTTCACATAACTGAATGACGAGCCAAATAATCCAGTATTATATTTGATTTGTTCGTCGCTGTTACGATAATCATTAAACAAGTATGTGCGCTCAAATATACCGTTTTTTTCTGTTTCACAATGAATCAAATTCTCACATCCTATCATAAATGAATAATCTTCAATGACTGATGCATAAGAATCGTTCTTGTCTATGGTATCTTGAACAGATAAAATGAATTTAAAAATTAGGAAACAGAAAATTGCTAATAAAATCAGGAATACAATAATGATACCGGTTTTCTTTAATTTTGCATTGTTATGTGGCACTGTCGTTCACCAACTCCCCATTATAGTAGATTAACAATTTTGAATTTTCTGTATATTCGAGTTCTGGGTGGAAAGAAAGGTCATTTGACAAATCATATTTATCACAATTTATGGTATGTACTCTGAAGTGAACATCTAGAATAGTATCAGGGGTGAGCATGCAGTTGTCTTCCTTGGTGAATTTTACAGAGATTTTTGAGCAGCCAAGGGACTCATCATAGGAAATCGTGCCGTTGACAGAATTAGTAATGTATTTATTGTCTTGACCAGCCCAGTCGCATTCAAATACTTCGTTTTCATTTCCATCGTTTTGATATAGATAAACAATTTCCAGGTTATTGATATCAATATCTTTCTCAGAGAGATTCTTTAGTTTGATTCTGGTTGCAATGGTATCTGAAATATTATTGTTATAAATATTTATAGTTGTCAAAGCAATATCGTCAGAAGTAAGCTTATATGTATTTGGTTTAGTTAATAGGGGTATTTCCCCTCAAGATACTGATATTCTTCATTAAAGAAGTCTCTGAATACTTTATCGTGTTGTTCAACAAGATTTCCTTCAGGCATTTCATAACCAAGATCAACATGAAAACTATAGTCATCTTCGATAGTCAAGGAATAGGTGTACCATATTTTTTCTTCTCCAAACTTTTCAATATAAGCATTATACAAATTCTTGATAAGTTTACCCAGTTTAATATAAACATCCATTTTTTTGCAAGGGTATTCATTATACCTATCTCCAAAAGACTCCTGAGTGCAGATCGCTCCCGTTTCTTTTTCAACCAGCGCAATCCATGTTGTCCGACTTCCTGATGTACATTTGGAATAAAAACAGATTTTTTTCCATTCAACAGGCATAATGCTAATAAGGTATTCGCAAAGTTCTTTCTGAGCATTTTCGATTTTACGCATATTTCAACTCCTCTTAAATTATGATTTATCGGTCCGTCCAACCTTCTATATTATACCATATCCCACTATCTTTTTCAATAGAAATGAGGTTACAGATTTCAAAAAAAACTGTAACCTCTGTTTTCTTACATCCTTATATCTTTCGTTCCGTTCACCTTCTCATCAAATTTCAAAAGAATCCTTGCAAGTACCTCCACGACATTCACTGTGACGGATTGCCTGCCTGTTTCTACAACTGTGCATCGGAAAGCCCTGCGGCTTCTACCTTGCGGAACTGCTCGGTTGTGAAACCCTGCAGTCGCCAGCACTCAATTGGCATGAGTCTGCGGATTCTGCCTTGATGAACGATGCCGTGTCTGTCCACGACTGTCAGCGTAAACATCGGCTCATTTCATTCCACTCTTTGAATTATCAGTTCATTATTTTATTAATGCCTGACCTTTTCAGTCAGGAACAAGTCACACGCTGACATGGAAATCCTCCAACGAGGAGATCAAACTCTGCAAGTCCTGCTGTGTCAATATCTCTGATATTCTCATAAAATTGTTCACCCCCTGTGTCGAAAAGCGCTTGGTAGGATTTCTGGGCGAAACGGTCAATCTCATACCAGCCCACCGTTTTGAAACCTCCGACTCTTTCAAAGGCACTGCGGAAACCTCCGATGCCCGAAAAAGCGTCGAATACTCGGATCATCTGACCACTCCTTTCTTGTTTTGGGTATAGAAAAAGCCGTCTGTGATTGTTAGTCACAAACGGCTATGTAATCTATGTTCAGTTGTTAAGAAAGATCAGAATTTATCCCAATGGATACGTTCTTTAATATCAATATTCTTCTGTTTTATGATAGGTGCATTCTCTTGAGGTTTACCGATTCCAATGAAGCATGGCATAAAGTAGTCGTTCGGGAAATCAAGTACCCCTCTTGCGTACTCTGCTTCATTTCCAAGCGGCACTCTTAAATTGCAAGCATAACCCTCCGCAGTTGCGGCAAGGAATATGTTCTCGATACTACACCAAATGGAAGCGAATCCGTTAAGATGAGAGATGTTATCTGGATGGAGCAAATCAACTTTTTGCTTTAACAACGGAATGATAATTGCAGAAGCGTCAAACAACATCCGATACTGTTTCGGAACTGCATTTCTGTAACATTCCTGCTGCAAGCTATCACTCAGATTCCAATCCTTTATCAGTGCATCCATATCTTCATCAGAAATTCCTTTTGGAATAATATCAAGCAATTTTGCAATCACTCTTTTATCTTGGATGATGATGTAGTGCCAATCACGCATATGGTCATTTGTCGGCGCTTTCAAAGCTGCGGAGATAATTCTCTCAAATGTTTCTTTGGAAATAGCTGCTTGTTCAAAATCTCGCACCGTTTTTCTGTTTTCTATGACTTTATAAAAATCCATATGCTACATCTCCTTGAGAATATTGTTTCCTATATTATACCATATCCCACCACCATTTTCAATAGATTAGAGGTCGCAGATCTCAAAAAGAAACCTGCAACCTCAATCGTCTTACATCGTCATGTCCATATCTTCGGTTTCTTCCATGTACAATGGTGAAGCAGGGGAGTAATTATAAAAGGTGAAATCAGCTTCTGCATTACAGATAACTTAGACGGCATCCTCAGTGCAACGATGCAAGGGGACTCCTTCTGGAATGTTCATGAATGACTACAATTACGACAACAGCCGTGACAGTGAATTAAACGAGCAGTAGCCCGAAGTCGCTTCACGGCTGGAGGTTTATAGGCTTACAAGAAATGTGGTGCAAGAGTAATCAGATATAGGATTTAATCTCCTTTGCCAAAGCAGGAAGATCTTCAACAATTGTATCCCAGACAATCCGCATATTAACGCCGGAATATCCATGAACAATCCTGTTACGCATACCATAGAGCTGTTTCCAGGGAATTGTTTTTAATTCCTGTTTGAATTCCTCGGATAAAGACATTTTCGCAAGCTCTCCAATCTGCATTAGGTTAAATACACATGCCTCTACACGCATAGAATCCTCCTGAAAATCATCAAGATTTTTGCAGTGTTCACAGTATTTCAGCACCGAGCATATATGCATATAGATCTTATCTAAAACCTGTATGTCTTTAGCTTCCATAAATGACAACTCCTGTTTTTGCAATCTCATTTTCCACTTCAGAGTTCGGAATAATCTGTGATGTATCAAGCAAATCAACGTCTTTTCCAAGTGCTGTTACGACATCCTCCAGAAGGCCAAAAAAAGCCATTCCTTTCAGACCACTGTCAACAAGCAAGTCAATATCGCTCTTATCATGTGCAATTCCTTTTGCGTAAGAACCGAACAGGACTGCCTTGCGAATGTTATACTCTTGAAAAATCGGAATTAAAAGTGCCTGGATCTGTTGCGGTGAATAGATCTGATTAGTCATAATAGCACCTCCTATGTGAACGATCTCTATTCTAATTATAGTATACCATATTTCAACCTCAAAGTCAATCAGCCGTACAGTCAAGAAGATGAATAATTCGCCTAAACGCTGTTACGGCTGGAGATTGATAGGCTTACAAGAAATGCGGTGAATGTATAATATGCGTGTTTTTAGATGCTCACTTTTATAAAGAGTGTGGATAATCCGTGTCAAGCAGTACAATACTTGATGCTTCACCTGTTTCATGGTCAAACATGACACTAAGAATGATATTTCCCCATGTGTGATCATATAAAGAATCGGATTCTATTTCTGATTCTCCGAATTCTGATTTAAAATCTTCAAGTTTCTCGATGGCACACTGCCGCAGCGAAGACAGCTCATCAATCTCTATGTAAAGCGAGTGGTTGTCTATGATGACTACGTCCGCATAGAGCTCCATAATGTTCCCGGCAGTCTCAAGGGGAACGACGCAAGACTCACTGATGACAGTGAGCCTTGCGATGTACATATGATTCTGGCACGATTTTCACGCAAAAAAATTCACGCTTTCATCCCAAGGGACAAAAACGTGAGTAAAATTGTCTGTCTTATACAAAATAGATGACTTTGATTTTATCTTGATTTTTAATGCTTTCAAAGCTGAAAACAGAATATTGCTTTCAGTATCTGAATTCATTTATAACGAATCTGTAAGACTTAATGTGAACTTTAAGATTGCGAGGGAATCCTGAATCCGTTAACTTTCCACCGGCATTTCGAATGTATCCGATCATTGTCACAATACCGAACACACCACACAGCACACGGCTGTGATCCAGTCCAAGCCGAGTTTCAATGTGATCCAAACAGGTTCCGATCATCTTTTCTGTTTCTGGCAATGCTTTCTTAATTTTTGGATTGTCAACTTAAAATTGTGCAAAAATTATTTAGCCAAAGAGAGAGCCTTAAACTCAACAGGAGTTAAGTAACCAAGAGAGCCATGAATACGAGAATAGTTAAACCAGTGTATATAATCAGAAAGCTGTAATAAAAGTTCATCAAGAGAATCAAAGTTTTT
>JAFWWU010000128.1 GCA_017523285.1 Ruminococcus sp. | reverse complement strand
ATTTTTTATATTATATCATATTAATACTGACAAATCAACATATAAAACCTTAAACCACCTCCAAATATACTTAAAAGAAAAAGTTTGTTTGATTTTATTTTATAAATATATTGTCATTTCCGAAGTATCGGCAAAAGTTAAGTCCTTAACCTCATATTTCAAGGTTAATGACAATTTTTTTCTATTCAGAAACAAAAGTAAAAAATCATGCCACCCACACCACATTTTAAAAAGTGATATGAGTGGCAGAAAAAATCATATCTTAAATATATCTTTTGTACTCCAATAATGCTTTAGTGTTTCTGTATCATACTATATGTTAATTACGCACTTATTCCTATATATCGACTGTCTTCAGAACACTAATCTCAAGACTGCCTTTTGGGTCATGAGAAATTCCGTCATCCTTATATAATGTATATGTACTACCCTGATAACCGAGAAGTTTTGCTGTACCGATGTCAATTTTTTCAGTACAATCAACAGGAGTACACATCGCAATCGCCTTATCCTTGCGGATGAAAAATATCAGTTCATTCAGTTTGCAAGGAATATAGTGATGCCCTTTAGGAAGAATTTCAGTTTTAAAATCGTCATGCTTTTTCATTCTGACAAGCATCATCTCTTCAGGAAGATAAACATATCTTCCGTTGGCATTCTGCTTATAAATCGGAGTAATCATAAGTTCGTTTCCAAGCAGAAGCTGATCCTCAATGTTTCGTGAATCCTCATCGTTTGCAAAGTCAAAGGACAGCGGACGGAAAAGCATTTCGTCATTTAATGCGGCTTTTAAAAATTCGCTGTAAAGATATGGTATAAGACTGTATCTTATCTTAATCATTTCACCCATTGCCTCCACAGTCGAGAAGTGGTAAAGTTCCTGTTCTCTCGTTCCTGCAGCAGCGTGGTTTCTGAACAACGGTGTAAAAAGTGAGTATTGCAGCCAACGGAGCATTAAATCCTCAGTTGTGTCACAACCAAAACCGCCTGTATCTGCACCTGTGAACAGAAATCCTGCCATATTAAGTGCAGGAAGCTGCTGCATCGACTGCAAAATGTGTGACCACCACGATTTATTGTCTCCCTGCCATACGCCACCATAACGATGAGCACCGATATATGATGCACGAGAGAAGAAAAGAGTACGTTTTTCAGGCTGGATTTTTTGTAGTGCCTCAAATGCAGAGCGTGTCATGTTCATACCATAAAGATTGTGAACTTCACTGTGCTTTATCATTTGGCCGTCAACATTATGATAGAATTTATCGTAGTCACCTACATTTCCGTTAAGACCTGCAACCATTCCCGTAAATATGAAATACTCATCAATTCCCATATTCTTAGATGTGAGACTATCATTTTTTTTGAGAGTGTCAGCAAGTCTGTCATCAGTATAGAATATTGCCGGCTCGTTCATATCGTTCCAGAAACCGTCAATTCCTAGTTCTGTAAGTGCTGAGTATTTTCCTCCGAACCATTCTCTTGCATCGCTGTTCAGAAAATCGGGGAAGTGCACACGTCCCGGCCATACTGCACCAACAAAGTCCTCCATATTTTCATTTTTACAAAAGTAATTGTTCTTCACGCCTTCTTCGTAAACGTCGTAACCTTCTTCAATTTTAATCCCTGCGTCAATGATAGGTACAAGATGAATTCCCTGAGTTTTCATGTCGGCTGTAAGTTTTTCAAGGTCGGGAAAACGATTCTTGTCAACAGTAAAATCCTTATATCGTTCCATATAGTCAATATCCAGATAAATGCTGTCGAGTGGAATTTCTCTTTCCTTATATTTCTCAGCAACTATTCTTATATCCTGTTCGTTCTGATAGCCCCAACGACTCTGCCCGTACCCAAATGCCCACATTGGCGGTATATAGCTTCTGCCGATAAGTCTGCGAAACTGCTTTGTGATATCCTTTTCGTTTTCACCTGTGATTATATAAACAGCAAGATTATTTCTTTCAGCATGAACACTCATCTCATTTATTTTAGTGTATCCGATATCAAATGTGAGTCTGCCGGGATAATCAAAAAATGCACCGAACAACTCTTTACCGCTTACTATTATAAAATTGTGAGCACCATAAAGCGAATGTGTATCCTCATGGTGATCAGGATTGTCGCTGCACCAGCTTACATACTTCCAGCCACGCTTATTTATACCTCGTATCTGTTCTCCAAGTCCATAAACAATGTCGTTTTCATCAAGATTCAAGGTGAAATTGCCGTTTTCATCAGTCTTGAAATATGGGAGTTTATGGTTGCAGATTTCTGCATTTTCAACTGTTGCATGTGTCGGGAAAGGATTTCCGAAAATATACTTTTTAATCATAACAGTTCTCCTTTACTGAAAGGGTTGTTTTTCTTCTGATAATATGATATCATATATTTATATTAAAATCTACGCAAATCATATTCAATTTCTGATACTATCCTACTTTTACTGGAGGACTCTTATGACAAATCTGCATTCAAAGGAGAACAGAGTACACACTTCTGCCGAAAAGCCTTTTTCATATTACAAATGCATAATTCCTGATTTTTTCGGTTATGTCCCGATGCACTGGCATGAGGAGTTTGAAATAAACTACATACTTGAAGGTTCGGCAGAATTTATCAGTGGAGATGAAAAATTCATATCTCAAAAAGGTGATATAATAATTATTCAGCCGGATATCCCACATTCTATTTATCCTTACAAAAAATCACATCAGATTTATGATACTCTTGTTTTCGGCTCTGAAGTATTCTGCTGTTCAGAGAGTGACAGATATTTTCAGCAATGTATCTCCCCTCTTATCTGTGGTTCCTTAAGACTGCCTTCTCATATCACTTCTGAACATTGCTATTATACTGAAATCAGAATTATAATTGAGAATATTTTTTCCTGTGCCAAAGGTGACACACCTCAGCTTGATATGCTGATGAGAAGTGAGATTATTCGACTTTTCTGGCTGCTTCAGAGTGACGCTGAAGTATACACCGTTAACAATAAGGAAAACAATATAATACGAACTGCACTTTCATACATTCAGAAAAATTTCAGAGATAACATATCCATTCAACAGCTCGCAGACCATGTTCATCTCAGCCCAAGCTACTTTATGGCACAATTCCGGAAAAATGTCGGATTCAGTGCAGCTGAATATATCTCACATTACAGGATTAACTCCGTTTGTAAGCAGATCACTGATACCTCCAGAAATATTTCCGATATAGCCTTTGACTGTGGTTTCAAAAACCTGTCAAATTTCAACAGACAGTTTTTGAAAATAATGGGATGTACTCCGATTGAATACAAAAGGAAAATACATTCACAGAAAGATCCTATCGACTGAAAACAATATAATTTTGGTCTATTATACTAAAAATCATATCATATGTCCATGACACAAGTGATATACTTTTTAGAAAAAACGTCATTACCGATAAATCGGTAAATAAATTAAGTCCTTAACCTCACATTGATATAATCCCCTTAGAGTAGACACTCGAAAAAACAAAAATTTCGAGACTATACTAAGGGGATTATATCATATTTCAAGGTTAAGGACATTTTTTCAGAAACAAAGATGAAAAAAATCACACCACTCACGCCACCAGATACCTTTGTCGTCGAAAATTCATGGCATACCGTACAAATGGCGTAAAACATGGGAATTCTGATAGTTTTCCTGCCGACCTGTCGCCGACGAACTAAAGCCATTTCAGAAATCAAAATTTCAGTTTAAGCAAAAAATAAACCGGATTTAACTCCGGTTGAAATTTCCTTGACAAATATCAGAATTTATAGTAAAAAAAATAAAAGTGCCAAACAAAGAAAAAAGATTGTTTCACTCCCAATCGACTATTCTTTGTTTGACACTCTTTTAATTGTCAATACGTGACGAAATTGATCACTTCATTTTTTGACGTATTTCTGTAAATTAATCAACTGTGATAAAAATGCTTATTTTATGTTTGATAATAAAAAAGTGAGCCACTTTAGCTGCACTTTGGACGCATTTATTCCACGGTTTGCTTGACAATGAGTACGACTGTGGTAGGCTAATTGCCGAGAGGAAGCGCTTAAGCGCTGTTCGCTCCTTCTGCTTAAATCCACAGTCGTAGAGGCTCATTGTCAAGCAATTTTCGCGGCATAATCGCTTACATAGTGGCTCACATTTTTCTTATCAAAACTGGCTCATTTTTTTATTAGCGAACTGGCTCAGTTTTTTATTGACAAAGGCATTCATAGTCTCTGTAAATGAGCTGCCGCTTTCTATGGTGCTTTCGTGGTATGAACAGAAGGCTGTTTGTATCTTGCTGACACTTCTGCATCTTGGCATAAAAAATATTCTCATCGGTCCGTCACTGCCTGCGTTCATTTCTCCGAATGTACTGAACTACCTTGTGGAGAATTATAATATTGCCCCTATTTCTACTCCTGAGGAAGATTTGGAGAGCTTACTTAATAAGTAATAATAAATTATTGTTTGATAAAACGAAACCTCCGAGATAAAGGACGGTAGCTATAGAGAAGTTTTTAACTTAAATTGGTTGAGATAATCGGTGGCTAATGCAAAAACGAACAGAGCAGTATCGCTTAATGCGGTACTGCTCATTCTTTATATTCTCATGTTTTCGATACTATAAACGACATATTTTTATCAAGAACTTTTCCGATACACAGAAAATCTCTGATTTTCAAAATTGTGAATCAAATGATTACATAGCAAGTTACACATGCTTGAACCACATCAGATAGCAACTGAACTTCGCAATAAATTCCGCACTGCAATCCGCACCATATTCTTCTTCACCATTAATAAGAACATCATCGTCCTGCACTAATTCATCATACAACTCCACATTATCCATACGTGCTATCACATGTACAATTTTCATTTCGATAAGCTCTTTGTCTGCGTGTGAATACATTTATTTAGTGATTGAATCTGAAATTATGTATAAATAATAGAAATTGGGGTCAAATTGGGGTCAAACTCAAAAATGATAAAAAAATTAAAACCTCGAAACGGCTATGTTTCGAGGTTTTTTCTGGTTGCGGCGGCTGGATTTGAACCAACGACCTTCGGGTTATGAGCCCGACGAGCTACCTAGCTGCTCCACACCGCGATATATTATTTACGGAGATTTTTTACATCCCCAATCGACTTATTTATTATATCACATCATAATAGTGTTGTCAAGGGTTTATTTGAAAATTTCTATTTTTTTATTCAAAACATCATTATGAATTAATTATATACAAAAAGTTAAGAATATTTTGTATATAAAACGAATAGCTTTATATTGAATATTATAACCCATAGCTTGTAAATTATACATTTATAATTAATATAAAACTCGCCTTATAATCTTTAAGGCGAGTTCAATTTGTCATCATTCAATTTTTATTAGCTTGATATTTGATAGTGTAAGATTAAAACTATCATTACATCCTATGTAAAAGAGCAAATCAGCTGTATCATTTTCAAATACAGTAAATGTATCTGAAAAATGCTGTTTTTCAGATGATGTAATCAGCTTTTCATTATAATATGAGTTATTTATTCCTTTTATCTCAAATGGTATAGAAACACCGGCTGTTGATGAAGTATAATCAAATTCAAGTTTGTATCTACCATCTTTTTTCAGCTGGATATCAGATATCTCAGCAATGATATCAGTGATATCCTCACCGCCGTTTGTAGTGTTTATCCAGAATGATTTGTCATATCCGACATAACTTGCAGCATAAGCATCTGGATTGTTTATAACTAACTCATATTCCGAATTCTCTGTCATATTAAGACCAATCTGGCTTGATTCAATTCCAAGAACATTACAAATTTTATCAGCAAGTACATATGCACTGTTTTGCTGAGTTACCTCTGAAGGATGCCAGTCTGCACCATATCCATCAGCTTGATTCTGAACAGTTGAGAGATAATGTGAAACCTTTTTATCTCCAGAAGTTGTTGTGTAATTTGAAACTGCTTCAGCAATCAGATCGTAAACTTCAGTTCCACCCATTGTACCAACAGTACAGATTATATATGCATCAGGATTTTTCTTTCTGACATCATATAAGAATTTTTCATATTCAGTAATGAATTCAGGCGAACGTTCTTCAAAACCATAACTCAAGTATGATGAATCATTTGTGCCAAGATTGATTATAACAACATCATTTGCGTTGTTTTCAAAATCCCAGTCATAAGCATAATTACTGTTTTTATTTATAAGTCCGTAATAATCAGGCATCAGGCTTTCAGTAACCTTTTCTCCTGTTGAGTAACCCGAAATAATACCGTGACCACTATAACATACTGCACTATAATCAGCATCAAGAATATCAGCGGTGAGATATGCATATGATTTCATAAAGTTCTCAGTCGAAGTAGTAAACGGATCGTAATTTGAATCAGCTTCTACTCCGTAAGCACAGGTGATAGAGTCGCCAATGAATTCGATTTTCAGATTTTTCTTAGGAAGCGGCTTAATCGGATTAGTTTTATCAGAAGTAATTGAAATATTACTTACGCCTACACAACCCATAGCACCTTCCGAAAGTAAAATCACCTTTACATTTACAGTTTGGTTTGAAGCAGAACTGAGAATTTCAACAGTCTGCTCTGATTCGCCCATTATAACATCTTTTATAACTTCATCGTTTACAATAACAGCATATCTTGGACGATATTTTTCATCGGAATTAACACTGCTATCTCCCACAATAGTTATTTCAGCATTTGTGCCTGTAACACTGAATTCAACGGCTGAACCGCTTTGAGTCAGCCATGTTGTACCGTCGTTGATATAGTTTCTGCCTATAAGTTTTACGTTATCTGCTGTAGCTGAATAATCAGAAGTTGCAACGATACCTGTATCGTTGTACTTATCATTAATATCTTTTCTCAATGCAGCTACATCAAAAATATCGATTGCTTTATCTTTATTTATATCGTAATCAACACTCAGTTCGATTTCCGACAGAATTACAGAATTTATATTCTGTAATTTATCAGATGAAGCTATAACATCATTTGATGAACTAAGAAATGCTGCTGCTGATAAAGATAAGGCAAAAACGGGTATAATAAAATTATTTTTTGCCATAGAGATGAGGTCCTTTCCTTGATTTCATTACATATACATATAATCAAAATTGCCGTTTATGATTACATGTTAGCCTATAAATATAATGAAACTTAATTGAATTACTTTATGTTGTGAGGATAACGTAAAGTAATAAAATCACATTTTGATTTTCATATACGATAATACTTACATATATTATATAATAATTTCTTGCTATTAGCAAGTTGTATATTGCGAAGTTCATTGAAATTTTACAAAATATTACAAAAAATGACAAAAAATTGATATACTAGAAAAATATTATTAGAATCTTTACAAATCCAATAATATGTGATATAATTATAAAGTAAGTTCATTATGCTTAGGAGGATTTTTTCATGAGTAAAATCAGAATTGGTATTGCAGGCTACGGCAATCTTGGTAAAGGTGTAGAGCTTGCTATAAGACAGAATGACGACATGGAGCTTGTTGGCGTATTTACAAGACGTCCGCCTGAAACGGTTAAGCTTCTTACTGACGGTATCAAAGCTTACAGCATGGAAGACGCTGTAAAAATGAAGGATGATATCGATGTAATGATTATCTGTGGCGGAAGTGCTACGGATTTACCTCAGCAGACACCTCAGCTTGCTAAGTATTTCAATGTAATCGATAGTTTCGATACACATGCAAGAATTCCTGAGCATTTTGAAAATGTAGATAAAGTATGTAAAGAAAACGGTAATCTTGCGTTTATTTCTCTTGGCTGGGATCCTGGTCTTTTCTCACTTAACAGACTATATGCTGAGTCAATTCTCCCAAGCGGAAAAACATATACATTCTGGGGCAGGGGAGTAAGTCAGGGACATTCCGACGCTATCAGAAGAGTTGATGGAGTTAAAAAGGGAATCCAGTATACAGTTCCGATTGAAGAAGCCAAAGAAATGGTTCGTTCAGGTCAGCAGCCTGATCTCACAACTCGTCAGAAGCACCAGAGAGAATGTTATGTTGTTGCTGAGGAAGGTGCTGACCTTGCAAAAATCGAAGAAACTATCAAGAATATGAAAAACTACTTCGATGAATATGATACAACAGTAAACTTTATTTCAGAAGAAGAATTTGACGCTGTTCATAACAAGATGCCTCATGGTGGAGTTGTTCTGAGAAGCGGTGTTACAGGCGCAGACGAAAACACTCATCAGGTTATTGAATATTCAATAAAGCTTGATTCAAACCCTGAATTTACTGCGAGCGTTCTCGTTGCTTATGCAAGAGCTTTAAATCGTATGAAAAAAGAAGGTCAGACAGGCTGTAAGACAGCGTTTGACGTTGCTCCTGCGTATCTTTCAAAATTATCAGGCGAACAGCTCAGAGCTTCATTATTATAATATAACAAGTGGTTATCTTTACAACGAAGATAACCACTTTTATTTTATATATTGTGTTTTGAGGATTTATCCGATTTGTTTTTCATAAGCTTGTTTTTAACAAGCCAACCAATTATGCTAAGAAACGCTATTACTGCGAATAGAATAAGACTTCGGATATAATTTCCGCTTCCGAGGCTTGCACCCATTAATACAGAACAGGCAAGAGAGGGGAGTCTTGATAATATTGCAAGTGTTATGAATTTTTTAGGCGGAATATCGGTAAGCGGTACTATATATGTCATCAGATCTTTCGGAGTTCCGGGAATTAAAAACAGAATAAATATTATGAGCGTCAGTCTTTTTTCATTGGAAAGAAGTCTGTTGTTTTCAAGCTTTTCTTTTGAAAACATTCGATACACAAGCGGTTTCCCGAAACGCTTTACAAGATAAAAAACAATCGTAGTTCCGATAAATATTCCAATGAGGCAAAAAACTAATCCCCATATGCCGCCGAAAAGAACTCCACTAAGAATCTCAAGCGGTGCCCCGGGGATAAATGCAACAACAATCTGCAGAATCTCCATACTGATAAAAACAATTGGTGCAAGACTTCCGAAGCTCTTTATCTTAATATTTACAAGCTCTCGTCCTTCTTCTGTGTAAAGGAGCTTAGCAAAAGGAATTAATAATATAATTACAGCTATACATATTAATACAGCAATTGTATATAATATTTTTTTCTTCATCCGTTACACTTCCTTTACTTTGATACTTGATGTTACATTGTTATTATAACTTAATAATAATGTTATTTCAACTGTAAATGTGTACGTTTAATATATTTTGTGTGAAAGAATTATGAGAAATAATTGACATAAAGTTACAGTTTTTAAATTCACTTGACATTCTGATATAATATGTGTATAATTATAATGAATTTAAGTGATATTTGTGCATATATCCTACGATACAAGTATTGACTTAAAAATTTCTCTTATTCGGGATACCTACATAAAATTCACTCCCCGATTGAAAGGATAATTTATTATGAAGAATTTCAGAAGAAGATTTATTGCATTTTCTGCTATGATCGCAGTTGTGCTTTCAGCATGCTGTGTTTCATGTAATGACAAGAATAAGAAAACTCCATCTCTTACAGATCAGGAGAAAAGT
>JAFWWU010000127.1 GCA_017523285.1 Ruminococcus sp. | reverse complement strand
TATCCATCAAGATAATCGTTTTCCTCATATCCTTCATTCTGTTCATTGTTTCTATATACTTTATCAGTTGTAACATTAATGATACTTTTAACCGACTTACACATTCTTGCTGCTTCTAAAACATTAACAGTTCCCATTACATTTGTTTCATATGTATAAACAGGATTTACATAACTTTCGCGAACAATTGGTTGAGCTGCTAAATGAAAAACAATTTCCGGGTTTGCATCAAAAAATGCATTTTTAAGTTTATTAAAATCTCGTATATCGCCAATAATACTTGTCATATTATTTTCAATATCAGCTATCTTAAATAAGGATAATTCGTTTTCTGGTTCTAAGGCATATCCTGTAACTTTAGCACCTGCATTTATAAGTATTTTGCAAAGCCAAGTTCCTTTAAATCCTGTATGTCCCGTAACAAATACTCTCTTATCTTTATAAAAATCTAAATTCAACATTAATCTTCCCAAACTTTCCAAGGTGCATTTCCTTGCTCTAAGCATGCTTCAAGAATATCCTTCTCATGCTTTGTATCCATGCACTGCCAGAACCCTTTATGTACATATGACATAAGTTGATTATTTTCTACAAGCTTCTGGAATGTATCCTGCTCAAAAATTGTCATATCATCTTTAAGATAATCAAATATTTCAGGTTGGAAAACCATATATCCAGCATTAATCATCGAATTATCCGCCATACTCTTTTCACGGAATGAACGTACAGAATAATCATTGCTTATATCAAGAATTCCTTTTTGTTGTTTCTGAACAACAGCGGTAAGAGTAGCAATTTTTCTGTGTGACTTATGAAATTTTACAAGATCAGCTATATTTACATCACATAAACCATCACCATATGTCACCATAAACTGCTCATCACCTATAAATTTCTGAATACGCTTAATACGTCCACCAGTCATTGTATTTAAACCTGTATTAACCACAGTTACCTTCCATGGCTCACAACTATGGTCGTGTATTGTCATATCGTTGCTTCCATTAGTGAAATCATAAGTTATATCACTATGAATGAGAAAATAATCAGCGAACCATTTTTTTATTACATGCTGTTTATAACCTGCACATATAATAAATTCATTGAATCCATAATAAGAATAGCATTTCATTATATGCCAAAGAATCGGCATGCCTCCAACTTCAACCATTGGCTTAGGTTTATATTGTGATTCTTCAGAAATTCTTGTTCCGTAACCACCTGCTAATAATACAACTTTCATTATTAAACTCCCTAACTAATACTTTTTAATTCTATATAAAAAACAAAACACAATATATATATCGACACATATATTAAAAATTAAATAGTATTCTAAAAAATTTTTAAATTTTTTTAATACACCATTTTATCAATCAACAGGAGTAGGAATAGCAATTATAAAACTATGATTAAGTACATTCCCCACATGGTGGGATAGACGGCGGATGTTCAGCGGCTGATGGTACATGCGAAAAAGGAATAAACCTTAACATTCTGCTTAAACTGAGAGATATGCTTGAAATCTGCGGGTACGAAGTAAAAGTTACAAGAGATACTGACAAATCAATCCACGACAGCGGTATTGAAGGTATTGCTAATCAGAAAAAATCCGATATGGATAATCGCCTTGAAATCTTCAATAAATATGAGGATTCTATATGTATTTCTATTCATCAGAATCAGTTTACTGATCCTAAATACAGCGGCGCTCAGATGTTTTATTCCGATACAAATAAACTTAACGAAAATCTTGCTCAGACTATGCAGTCAGAATTCGTAAAGCATCTTCAACCTGATAATCAGCGTGAAATAAAACTCTGCGGAAAAGAATTATTTTTGTGTTATTTCAGCAAAAATCCGACTGTAATGGTAGAATGTGGATTTTTATCCAACGTAGAAGAGGGGAAGCTTCTTTCTACCGATGAATATCAATCCAAAGTTGCGTTCACTATTTTTTCGGGAATCAATCAATTTTTATCAGGAAAATAATACTACTGCTCTGTATTACAGTATGCCGAATAAAGTTCTCCCTTTTTGAATGTGCTTTCTTTTGCAACTGTTTTGCATGCATCCGATGTTTTTACTCCATTTTCGACGAGAGCTTTAACCCTTTCAAGTGCTTCTTCAAGGGTGATGTTTTTATCCTCGCTGTTATCCTCTTTACCTTCAATAACGAGAACATATTCACCCTTTGGATTTTTTTCTTTATAATACTCAATTGCTTCCGAAAGAGTAAGTCTTATTACTTCTTCATAAACCTTTGTTAATTCTCGGCAAAGCGAGATTTTTCTGTCGCCGAAATATTCAAGCATATCCTGCAAGGTATATATAAGCTTGTGGGGAGCTTCGTAAAAAATCATTGTTCTTGTTTCATTTTTTAATACTTCAAGATGGTCAAAACGCTGTTTCTTTGTTACAGAAAGAAATCCCTCAAATGTAAATCTTGATGTATTTAGTCCCGAAATTGCAAGCGCCGATACTGCAGCACTCGGCCCCGGAACTACCTTTACATCAATTTCATTTTCATAGCATAATCTTACAAGCTTTTCTCCTGGATCAGATATACATGGCATACCTGCATCGGTTACAACTCCGCCGTTTTCACCGTTTAAAAGTCTTGATATTATGCTGTCACTTACAGTTCTTGTGCTATGCTCATGATAGCTGATAAGCTGTTTCTTTATTTCAAATCGTGTAAGGAGTTTAAGAGTTACTCTTGTATCCTCAGCACATATAAAATCTACATTTTTCAAAGTTTCAAGCTGTCTGATAGTTATATCGTCAAGATTTCCTATTGGTGTTCCGATTACATATAATGTACCGCTCATTTTTATTCCTTTCCTGTGTTGTATATTTCGTTAAGTTCATCTGTGAATCCGTTTTCTGTTCTGATATACATCTGCGGTTCTACCTGCATAAACGGCTTTGAGCCTTTTTTGCCCTCAATCAGAAAAAGCCATGGTGCTTCATTCGGATTTTTTGAAACAAACCTGAGTCTTTTCGGCTCTATATTGTTATTTTTCATTGCGAAAATCACATCACTCAGTCTTTCGGGACGATTACAGATACAAAGTCTGCCGCCGAATTTAAGGAGCTTCTCCCCTGCTCTGCATACATCATCTATATTACATAAAATCTCATGTCGTGCGATTTTCTGAGCTGTGAGCACGCTTTCAAAGCCTGCATTATATGCCTTATAAGGCGGATTGCAGGTTACAAGGTCAAGCTGTCCGAGAGGGGCATTGTCCCATAATTCTTTCAGGTCAGCATTTATCGGGACTATGTTTTCAACCTCGCTTTTTTCAATTCCGAGTTTAAGCTGTTCTATTGCATCTGCCTGAATATCGACAGCATAAGTTATCTGAGGTGGCATTTTTCTTTGCATAAGAAGCGGAATTATCCCGCATCCTGTTCCAAGGTCACAGACTTTATCCTTTCGGCGATAACTTGAAAAATGGGTGAGCAAAAAAGCATCTGTGCCGAATCTGTGATTTGTACTTGCACAGACATAGATTTTATCTGTCAGCTTTTCAAATGAGTATTCCATTATTTTATTGTACCTCCGCCGACTACTATATCATTATCATAAAATACTACTGCCTGTCCTTTAGTAATTGCTCTTTGAGGAATGTCAAATACAACTTTATATTCGTTATCTGATACTTTTTCAAGTGTTGCAGGCTGTTCTGTCTGACTATATCTTGTTTTTGCAGTAATTCTCATAGGCCCGGTTACTTCTTCAACCGAAATAAGATTCACATCCTCTGCGATAAGTTCAGATGTATATAAATCATTTTCATCACCTATTATTACAGAATTTGTTTCTATATCCTTATTTACAACATAAGCTGGTTTTCCGAGTGAAATTCCAAGACCTTTTCTTTGTCCGATTGTATAATTGATTATTCCCTTATGCTTTCCGAGAATTTTACCGTTTATATCCTTGAAATCGCCTGATTCGGAGTCTTTACCTGTAAATTTCTTAATAAATGAAGCATAATCACCGTCTGGAACAAAGCATATATCCTGACTGTCAGGTTTATTTGAATTGACAAGTTCTGCATTTTCTGCCAATGCACGAACATCTGATTTTGTAAGTGTTCCGAGAGGAAAAATAGTATGTGCAAGCTGCTCCTGAGTAAGAGAATAAAGAACATAGGTCTGGTCTTTACTTCTGTCTGTGGCTCTTTTAAGAAGATAGCGTCCTGATTTTTCATCATATTCAACTACGGCATAATGTCCTGTTGCGATATAATCAAATCCATGTTCTTTCGCACTTTCAAGCATTTTCAAAAACTTGATGTGTCTGTTGCACTGTATACATGGATTAGGTGTTGCACCTGCAAAATAGCTGTTTACAAAATCGGTCATTACATATTTTCTGAAATTATCTCTGAAATTCAGCGTAATATGTTCAAACCCGAGCTTATCTGCAACACTCTTTGCATCATCTGCATCAGTTAATGAACCGCATTTTACTGGTGCTTCTTCAAGCTGATTTATATCTTCATCCGAAAAAAGCTTTAATGTTACTCCTGTGATGTCATATCCCTTTTCTCTTAAAATCAAAGCACATACAGAGCTGTCAACTCCGCCGCTCATTCCAACAAGTACCTTTTTCATTTATTCTCCATTTCTGATATTATATCGGTAATTTCATAAATATTCTGTGCTGTTTTATGTGCAAGAGAGCATATTTTCTCCCATACATTTTCTGCATCGGGGTCATATACTCCGACTGTGAAAAATCCTGCTGAAACAGCTGTTTCAACACAGTGGAGTGAATCCTCTGCAACAAGAATTTCATCCGGTCTGCAATTGAAATTTTCAGCACATTTCAGATATATTTCAGGTGATGTCTTACCTGTTTTAACATCCTCGCCTGTTATCACAAATTTAAAACGGTTATATATCCCGTATCTTTCGAGAACAGATTTTGCAAGCTTTTTGTATGTTGCGGTTGCAATGCAATACGGTATACCCTTTTCATCGAGATAATCAAGAAGTCTGATGACGTTATCTTTAAGAGATATATTGTTTTTATACTCATCGGCTACTATCTCTTCTATTCTTTTGATAATATATTCGGGTGTACAATCTAAACCGAATTCGTTATTGAAATAAACTGCCGCTTCTTCAATTGACATTTTTTTCATTCTCTCTGAAATATCTTCGGGTGGAACAACATTATTTTCTCTGAGGAAAATTCTGTCTGTTCTGTACCATACTCCCATTGAGTCAATGAGAGTACCGTCAAGATCAAATATTATCGCTTTTATCATTCATTTCTCCTGTTATTTTATTACAACTGCCTGTTTTTCAAGGTCGTTGTATCTTTCCTCGAATTTATCCAAAGGATATTCGTATACTCCCTTCTGAGGATCGCAGGTTGTAATTGTATTATTTATAAAATCAAAACCTGTCAGAACAACGCAGTGTTCCCCTCTGTACCACCATGCTTCATCACCGTCAGGAGTGGTCCAGTAGAATTTTCTTTCTGGCTTACGCAGACTCATTGTTGTCCATACAATTACAGGAATGTCCATTTCTATGTATTGGAATAAATCCTGAAAATCCGTTCCTCTGAGGTTTTCTGCGGTATACTCAGAACCTTTTGATAAAAGATATTTATTTGCAGAATCGGTTATTACGGGAGAATAACATCCAAATCCGTTATCTGCACGAGGATTGCCGACAAATGCTTCATCAAATGTGCATACACCGTTTAAATCTTTTTCAAAATAATCCTCATAAAGCGTAACCTTATCAATATTAAATCCAAGATGATTGAGGACTGTTGTGAGAGATGTTATCTCACAGCCTGTCGGAAATTCGGGCATTTGCAGAACAGGCTCTACCTCAATTGAGTAGCAATCAGAGGGAACATAAACCGCAGGCATTGTCTGCGGCTCAGTCGGCGATGATGTTTCCTGAGCAACCATACTTGATTCATCCTGAGAATTGATATTCTTTTTTACTTCTTTGTTAAAGCTTTCAGTGCATCCTGCAGACGATGTAAAAGCTGTTATAGCCATAAATAAAGCTATAGATTTTTTAATCATAATTATGTTTCCTTTAATCTATATCTATGGATATTTTTGATTTATAATCTTTTTGTGCGGAATTAATCTGTCCGAGTGATAAGCCGTATATATCAGAAGCTCTTATTTCAAGCTCTGAAAAACGCTTAGCATAAACACTTTTCTGTGAAATTCTTGCAAGTGATGTATCAAAAGGGATTTTTGCAGTTGTTTTTGCTTTTGAAAGGATATCTGTTCCTCTCTCGTTCATTGCAAGTATTCTTGCATATGGCGGCGGAACTTTCATATCCGAATTCTTTATGCCTATAAGGGCAGAAAGAAGAATTCTTCTTATTCTTACCATTGTATATCTTTTTGTCTTTATTGTAAACAGGATTTCATCAAGACTGCTTGCCATTCTTGCGTTGTAAATTCTATTTTCAAGTCCCTGACCTACATCATTGATTTCTGCAAGATATTCGGGAGTAACAGTTCTGAGCATATACAGTATCACTCTTTCAAGTCTGCGTATATCTGCAATTTCTCCAATGCGTTTTGCTTCAGAAATTGCATCACACCATGCAGGTGTTGTAAGATGACGTATATCATTATTATTGTTAAGAATAGCCTCTCTGAGATATGAAGCGCTTGCATATTCATCGGTTATTTTCATACTGTCGTGCGCCGCACTTCTACGTTTGATTGTAAACTGCTTTACTCTTGGAGCATATTTTTCTGCTGCTCTGATATATTCAATTGCAAGAAGATTATTTGGCTGAGCGATAATTTCAGCCGCTTCCATACTGTATCTTGATACAACCGAGTTAAGAGCTTTAGGATATGCATATCCCATTTTGAGCAAACCGTTTATATCATCAGACTTGGTTTGTACGCATTTATTTACTATTTCCGCTGTTTCTCTGAGTAATTCAAGCTCGCCGCATTCGCTTCCGAATGAAATTTCATCTACTGCACCGAGGGCACCAAGAATAAATACCGCACCCTTTGCATATAATTCGGCTGACGACAGACAATACGGAACAGGGATTTCGACAACAAGGTCTACTCCTGATTTTACTGCAAGTCTTGCTCTGTCAATTTTATCCATTACGGCAACATCGCCTCTTTGAACAAAATTTCCACTCATAACTGCTATGATGTGAGTTGCTCCGTTTCTGCGTGTTTCCTGGATATGATGAAGATGTCCATTATGAAATGGGTTGTATTCGCAGATTATTCCGCTGATTTTCATTGGTTATCCCTCCTGTGTTTGAATATATACTTTATTATTATAACACATTTTTATACGAAATTAAAGACAATTACAGAATTTTATTCAATATTTTGCATATTTTTTTCTTTTTTTCAAAAAAATCAATAAAAAGCCTTGCATTTTACAAAAAAAGGTATATAATTATAATGTTAGACAAATTTATATATTTATAAGGAGCTGTATTTAAATGATTATTTTAGTTGTAAACGCAGGTAGTTCTTCACTTAAGTATCAGTTAATCGATATGAAGGATGAAAGCGTTATTGCAAAGGGTAACTGCGACAGAATTGGTATTGACGGTCATATTTCTCACAAGACAAGCGACGGCAGAGCTTATGACGCTGACTGCAGCTTCCCTACTCATACAGAAGCTTTTGAAAAGCTCGTTGAAACTCTTACAACTGGCGACGCTGCTGTTATCAAGAACATGTCTGAAATCTCAGCAGTTGGTCACAGAATAGTTCAGGGTGCTGAAATCTTTGACAAGACAACTCTCGTTACAGACGAAGTTATTCAGAAGATTGACGATCTTCAGGAACTTGCACCTGTTCACAATCACCCACATGCTCTTGCATTATGGGCTTGTAAGAAGGTTATTCCTGCTGATGTTCCACAGGTTGTTGTATTTGATACTGCTTTCCACCAGACAATGCCGCCTAAGGCTTATATGTTTGGTCTTCCATACGAAGATTACGAAAAGTACCATGTAAGAAAGTATGGTTTCCACGGAACATCACACAGATTTGTTTCTGCTGCTCTTGCTGAAGCTATGGGCAAGGATATCAAGGATCTTAAGATTGTTTCATGTCACCTCGGTAACGGTTCTTCAATTACTGCTGTTGACGGCGGTAAGTCAGTTGATACATCAATGGGCTTTACTCCACTTGACGGTGTTTTAATGGGTACTCGTACAGGTTGCGTTGACCCTTCTGCTGTTACATTTGTTGCTGACAAGCACGGATTTACTCCTGCTGAAATGAGCGACTATATGAACAAGAAGTCAGGCTTCCTCGGTGTTTCAGGTATTTCATCAGATAACCGTGACATTACTACTGCTGCTGCTGAGGGTAATGAAAGAGCTAACCTTGTTACAGATATGCTCGTTTATGAAATCAAGAAGTATATCGGTAGCTATGCTGCTGCCATGAATGGTCTTGACGCTGTTCTCTTTACAGGCGGTATCGGTGAAAACGCATTTGACGTAAGAGCTGCTGTATGTAAGGATATGGAATTCTTCGGAATCAAGCTCGATGAAAAGGCTAATGACGGTTTACGAGGAAAGCTTCAGAAGATTTCTGCTGCTGATTCTAAGGTTGAAGTATGGGTTGTTCCTACAAATGAAGAACTCCTTATTGCAAGAGATACACTTGCATTAATCTCTAAGTAATCATTACATAATATATGCGGTTGTTTTAATAACAGCAATAATATAACAATATTTAAAGCTACTTTTGAATAAATATCAAAAGTAGCTTTATGTTTAATTGGAGATGATATAATGTTACTCTGTATTGGAATGGCTCCATGCAAGGAATGACGGACTGCATGGAGAACTCAATCTGCCGTCATACCTTGTATTTCTGACAACAAATTAATTCAGAAAAGGAGCAAGGTATTATGAAAACCTTAAACGAATTCAAGTTTTTTATTATTCTTTGGCTTACTCAGTCGTTTTCATCGCTGGGGAGTGCCATGACTAATTTTGCACTTGTAATATGGCTTTATCAGGATAGTGGCTCTGCATTGACAACTGCCTTATTAAGCGTGTGTTCCTATGCACCATATGTGATTATGAGCATTTTTGCAGGTGCTATCAGCGATAAGTGGAATAAAAAAACAGTTATGCTTGTATGCGATTGTTTTGCGGCTTTATGCACTGTTATTACGCTTATTCTGCTGAAAACGGGCACACTTGCTGTATGGCATCTGTATATTCTCAATGCATTGAACGGATTGATGAATTCCGTGCAATCGCCTGCCTCTGATGTAGCAATCACACTGCTTACACCTGAGAAGCATTATCAGAAAACAAGCGGAATGCGTTCATTCTCAAATTCTCTTGTATCAATCCTGACTCCAGTATTTGCTGCGGCAATTGTTTCATTTGCAGGAATTGAAGCGGTTATTGCATTTGACCTTATTACATTTACGGCGGCTTTTTGTGTATTGATATTCTTCATTAAAATTCCGGAAGCTCCCCAAAAGTCTGAAAACAACGAAACGCTTTTACAATCTGCAAAAAGTGGATTTGTTTATTTGAAATATAACAAAGGGATTCTTTGGTTAATTCTGTTCTTATCAGCAATTAACCTTATAGCTTCAATTAATAGTTCAGTTCTTCCTGCAATGGTACTGTCAAAAGCAAATGAAACAGCTTTAGGGCTTGTAAATAGCTGTGTAGGTATTGCAACATTGTTTGGAAGCTTAGTCGCAACATTCTTTCCAAAGCCTCGGAGCAGAATTAAAGTAATATGCAACTGTCTGCTATTTTCTATGAGCACAGAAAACTTTCTGCTCTCATTCGGAAATCATACAATTATATGGTGTATAGGTTCAGTGCTTGGCTGGATGTTAATTCCGTTAATGGGAGCCAACTATGATGTTATTTTCAGAAGCAATGTTCCGAAAGAAGTGCAGGGGCGAGTTTATTCTGTCAGAAATACTCTCCAGTTTTTTACAATTCCTGTGGGGCATTTTCTCGGTGGATTTTTGGTTGATGAGGTGTTTGAACCATTTATGGAGAATACAGAAATCAGTTTATTTACAAATATATTCGGCAACAGAAAAGGTTCAGGTGCATCATTACTGTTCTTTATTATAGGTGCAGCTGGAGTTATGGTTTGTCTGATTTTCCGTAGAATAAAATCACTGCGTAAACTGGAATAATATTTCATTAAACTTAAACCAGCACCACCTTATCTTTCATGATATGGTGGTGCTGATCATTTTTCATCATAACTAACATCAGCATTTTTATTATATTCTGCTTTTAATCTTTTGTTTTCACATTTTTTTTACTTGACAAATTATACTCTTTGCTATATAATTTATATTGGAATTATTTGAAAGGAGCTGTCTGCGATGCGTTCAAAAGGTATAAAGACAATCGCTGAAAATCGTAAAGTAAGACATGAATATTTTGTTGTTGAATCTTTTGAAGCAGGTATTGAGCTTATCGGTACTGAGGTAAAGTCTATCAGACTCGGTGCGGTAAATCTTAAAGACAGCTGGTGCAGTATTGACAAGGGTGAGCTTTTTGTCAGAGGTATGCATATTTCTCCTTACGAAAAGGGAAATATTTTCAATAAAGACCCTTTAAGAGTACGCAAGCTTCTTATGCATAAGCGTGAAATTAATAAGCTTTATGGTACTGTAAAGCAGGATGGTCTTACATTAATTCCGCTCAGTTTGTATTTTAAGGATTCAAAGGTTAAGGTTCAGCTTGGTCTTTGCAAGGGTAAAAAGCTTTATGACAAGCGTGAAAGTGCTGCTAAGCGTGACGCTGCAAGAGAAATTGACCGTTCCTTAAAATCAAGAAATAATTATTAATGGGGGCGTAAAGGTTTCGACGGGGATTTTGAAGTATGATAAGCGAGTAGAGCTGGGTAACTCTTTAATCTGCACCACGTTTAAATATAAACGCTAGAAATAACTTTACTGTAAGCAGAAACAACTTACAGGTAGCAGCTTAAGTCTGCTTCCGTCCATTGACAGATTACCACGACTGTCTCTTGGGCGTCGATTAGTGGTGAACGTCTCGGCGGAGTGTCCGTTCCGCTGAGTTGTATTCGGACTACCTCTTTTTTCAGCCTGTTTATCGGCGGTTATCTGAGGGAATTTCAGTAGATAAAATACACTCGTAGAAAGTTGTATGAATGAGTTTTCGGACAGGAGTTCAATTCTCCTCGCCTCCACCATCTCTGTTGTACAAAATAGATGACAGACCAAAAAAGTCCGATTTTTCGGACTTTTTTGCGTATCTGGAGCTAAAAATTTTTAGTGTAAAACCGTAGATGACATTTTGCCTTTTCAAGCCTGAAACAGGACTTGAACGGACGTTTTTTGATTTTCAAGAGAATTGAGAGCAGATTTGGAAGAAAAATTCCGAATTCTGCTCTTTTTTATTGCAAAAATCTTTCACAAAGTTTCAGACGGTTTCTTGTTCGTTATGCCGAATTGATTGAGAAGTAAATTCTCGATTGGTTCGGCATTTTTTGTTTTCCCGATACTATTAAAAAGAAAGGGCGGCGATGCCAATGAAAAAAATCACATTCAATGCTCCGCTGAATCACAAGGCTTACAGCTACGAGCCTATGCAGATTGAAGTGGAGAAAATCATCCCCCTCTACGGTAAGCGGTTTGAGCAGCTGAGAGATCATCCTCTTGAAGATGCTCCCGAAATCATTGAGAACAAAGAGCTGATGTATATGGAGGGCAACACAGCACACTGTATCCTCTTTCTCGATGCCAACGGCAGCGATGGAATCCTTGTTGAAGCCGAGGGTGCTAACTACGCCCGCAAGTCACAGTTCATTCCGAATGCAAGAGCAATCGTTGAGGCGAATGACATTACTGTCGGAGAACGTCAGCTCCATGCAGAGCTGAAAGCTATGGCAGACCGAATCGCAGAGCTTGCTCACATAGGTCAGAAGCACTTCATCTTTGAAGATATGCTCGGCGATGAAGATTTGCGAGTTCTGATGATTCGAACGGTGGCAGAAATGCTTGACAGACGTGAAGATC
>JAFWWU010000126.1 GCA_017523285.1 Ruminococcus sp. | reverse complement strand
TATGGCAAGTAGCGTATCCGAGCTTAGAAAAGAACTTTTAACCTTAACAAAGGGTAAAGTTGATATTATGATTGATGACACCACATTTAAGAGTACATATCAGATTATGAAAGACCTCTCTGAAGTGTGGGCGTCTATTACAGACGTTGATAAGGCGAACATACTCGAACTTATTGGTGGCAAGAGAAATGCGACCACCGTTACTTCTCTTCTCACAAACTTCAAAGATGCTGAAGCGGCATTAGCAAGTGCTAACAATGCAGTTGGTTCTGCCACAAAAGAAAACGAAAAATATCTTGATAGTATAGCTGGTAAACTAAGTATTTTAGAAGCTAAGTTTGAAGCTATGTCAAACAACTTAATTGACAGTGGCTTTGTAAAGTTGGTTTTAGATATTGCGTCAGCTTTAATGAGTTTATTTGATTTATTAAGCAAATTTCCATTTATTCTTACGACAATAGCAACCTCTGCTGCATTAATTGGAAAACACACGCAGGCAAAAAGCATAGAACAACTCACAAGCAGAATAATGCTTCAAAAAGCAGCCTTGTTAAGTGAAGGGGCTGCAACAGACCAACTCAGCATCTCTTTGGCTGGTTTAAATAAATCACAACAAAGATTGCTTGTTACAGAACTACAAAGAAAAGTTGCATCTGGAGAAATAACTCAGGCTGAATATGCTCAAATAGTTGCAACACTTGGTCTTTCGGGTGCTGAAGCAACTCTCACAGCTACAAATAAAGGTCTTGCGGCAAGCTTTAAAACGCTTATGGCTTCTATCCCTATTTGGGGATGGATATCGCTCGGCATTACTTTAATTATGGAGCTTTCGACCGTAATCATCAATCTTGTTGGAAATATCGAATCTACCGAAGAAAAACTTACCAGATTAGATGATGAGTGGAATGAGCTTTCAGAAAAAATAACAGAAAGTGCCAATTCATTTAAACAGCTAAAAACATCTGCCGAAGAAGTTATTCCTCGTTTTTCCAAATTAGCAGAAGGCGTAGATAAATTTGGTAAAAATGTTAGTTTAACTGACGATGAATATAAAGAATTTTTAGATCTAAATAACAGGATTGCAGAAATGTTCCCAGAACTTAATTTGGGAATGGACGATAGCGGAAATGCTATGCTTGCACTTTCTTATAGTGCTGATACCCTTTCGGATTCTTTGTGGAATTTAGTTGAAGCACAGCGTCAAGCAGCAAACGAAGAAATTGCTGATACTATGCCAGATGTTATGGAAAACATAACAGACACTACAAAAACTTATCAAAAAAGCATTGATGAAAAACAAAAGGCTCTTGATGAATGGAATGACTTTGTAAAACATCATAGAGATTCATTGTATAAAGATGGAACAAAAATCGAAGATAGGTTTATTGAAGAAGATGTAATTGCATTGGCAGAAGCTATAGGTGTTGAGCGTGAACAAATTCAGCATTTAATAGAATACGTTCAAGATGATAAATATAGCGGACATTATAATGCAGATAAGGTGTTCGATAGTGCTGCTGTAAAAAATGCGGTTGCAGGCATTGAAAGAGAAATTGATGGTTTATATGGCAATATTCAGGCAAAATGGAATCAACTTAATCCTGTAGTTACTGCTTGGATGCAAACTGATTTTCAATTCCAAGACCTTGGAACTAATATGCAACAAGCAATAACAGATATGGTGTCTAAACTTGATTGGCAATCATTAGGACTAAAAGATGATGAGGCGGTTAAAGATTATATCTCAAATAATATAATCGCCCCTATCCATGATGCAGCTCCAGAAGTTCAGAATGCAATTTCTGGTGCACTTACATTAAAGAACGCATTTTCTGATGGTGTTATAAATACAGGTGAATACGAAAAGACAATTGATAACATTATTAATGACTTAAAGAATGCTGGATTTAGTCAAGAATCAATAGACGCCATTGAATTATCTTTAGATTATAAAGATTTTAAAGAAAAAATAAACCACGTAAAAAATCTGCTCTCCGATGAATTTGATGAAAGTGCAGAATTATTAACAGCTAAAGACCTTGAGTTTGCATATGAAATTAAAGCAGAAAAAGGTTCTATGACATTTGAAGAGCTTGAAGCAGAAATTGACAGAATTCGTTTGAAGAACGCACCTATGGTAAATGTTCTCGATTTTTCTGATATGATAGATGGTTTGGATAGTGCTAAAGATGGAATGGATAATCTCATTAATGCTATGAGCAAATTGAAGAGCGGAACTGCTTTGACAAAGCAAGAACTTGCCCAATTAGCACTTGAATACCCCAAACTATTAGAGGCTTCAAATTTATTTACCGATGGCTCAGTTCAAGGTCAAAAGAATATGCTCAACACAATCCTTGATATGCAAGAGCAAGAGTATGATGCCGAGATTGACAAGAAAATTGCCGAACTGGAAGCAACCGAACAGGTATTACAAGACCAACTTGATCTTGAAACACAGAAGGCAAACTTAATTCAAGAAATTAAAAATCTTGAAGTTAACGGTATCGTTGAACAGGAAGATTTGCTTGTTCAGAAAATCGCTGAACTTAATGATTTACAAGGTAAAAACTACGTCACAATGCAAGACGGTGTTCTCACTGTAAATCAAGAAGCATTGAATAAAAATTTAGATCAACAAGAAGATTTTGGTAGTTCGGCGGCTACAAATATATGGACACCATATGCAAACGTAATTAAAACATCTCATACCAAGGGATTTTCTAAAGCTTTAGAAGCTGCTAATAACTACGGTTCTAAGCTTGTTACTTGGGCAAAAAATATAGGCTCTAATGTTTTATCTGGATTAGCTAACGCCATTAAGGATGCTTTATCTGGCGAGTGGAAGGGTCTTTCCTCTTACTTTCAAGGTGTTTCTACAGGAATTACCGCAGGAGATGTTAGTGTTAGTTTTAATGGCGGAAAAGCGTATGTAAATGACCAAGATTTAAGTGGTTGGGTATCTGAACAGCAAGAAGCATCTAATTTAAGAATTCAACAAACGCAAGAATTACTGCAAAAAACTATTAATGCTAAGAACAATTTGATGGCGTTAAAAGGGTTGGATTTACCAGAAGTATATGGAAATAGCAACGATAAAGACGGCAGTGATAAAGATAAGGATAAAACTGAAGAATATATTGCTGAAGTTGAAAGATACGCAGAAGCTCTACAAAGACTTCACGACATTGAAGTTAAACAAGCCAAATTAGAACGAGACCTTGAAAATGCAGATTCAGCAACCGAAAAGGTTCGCATACAAAAGGAATTAAATCAGGTTTATGCTGAGAGACAAGATGCTTTAAATCATCTAAACAATCTGCGTGATAAAACCATACACGACTCTATTCCTTATCTGCAACAGCTTGGATTTGAGGTTGAATACAATGACGAAACGAACCGTTTCTACATTGCTAATCTCGAACATCTAAACGAGCTTGAAGCTGATACAGTTGGTGAACACGAAAACCTTCAAGAAGCAACTAATGCTTTAAGAAAAGATACTGAGGAGTTAATTGATGACCTTACAACTCTAAACGAAGCAAATGAAGAAGGTTCTCAAACTTGGCTTGAGCTCGCAGATAGTATTGAAGAAGGAAAAGAAAAGATAATTGAGTTTATCGAAGAAGTTGTTACTGAGGCAAATGAACTTGTTGATAGTTTTGAAGAAGTATATTCAACAATTACAGATGCGGCAAGTGAGTACGCTTCTACTGGTTATCTCAGTGTTGATACACTGCAATCTATCTTGTCACTTGCTCCAAAGTATTTAAAATATCTCTACGATGAGAACGGACAACTTGTTTTAAACGAGGAAAGTCTTCAGGCAGTAATCGCTGCAAAAACAGAAGATATGGCGGCTGAAACAGCCCTTGCATATGCGAAGAAGATTTTAATTGCCGTACAAGAAGATGATATTGATACTCTGGGAACTCTTACTCAGGCTACATATAACAGTAGTGAGGCAACTTGGGGAGCTGCTTATGCAACTCTTGGTCTTGCTAAAGCTATGGGTACTGCAAAGGGTATGGATGCAGGTTATTTTGAGGACGCTGTTGGTTATCTTACCAGAATGCAGTCTCTCACTAAAACTGCCACCGACTCTATTCCTCAATATTATCAGTCGTTAAAAAGCGGATATACAAGTCAGGCGGATGGGCTTTCTGAAATTATCAGTTTAACACAAGACCTTATTCAATGGGAATCTGAACAGAAGATTGAGAGTCTTGAAAAAGAAAAAGAGTCGTACCGTGAAATAATTGAAGCAAAGAAAGAGTTACTGCAATTATCTAAAGAGCAAGAAGACCATGAAGATGATGTCGCAGATAAGCTCAAGGAAATTGCGAAATTACAATCTCGTATTGATCAACTCTCTCTTGATGATAGTCGTGAGGCATAAGCGGAAAAGAAACAACTCGAAGAAGAGTTGAGTGAGTTACAGAAAGATTTTGCTGATAGTCAAGCAGACTATGCTTATAATACTCAAATTGATGCTTTAGACAAAGAGCTTGAGGCTTTTGAGGAAGCAAAAGATGATGAGATTAAAGAACAAGAAGAAATGCTTGACAGCGCCGAAGAGTTGTATCAAGCCGCAGTTGAACGTATAACAGAAAACTGGGGCGACAACTGGGAGGGCTTCTATCAGGAACTTCTTGGTTGGAATAACGAGTATGGTTCTACTCTCGAAACAGAGTTAACATCTGCTTGGGACGCTGCGACTGCGGCAGCACAAAGATATGGTTCTATTGCTGCGGCAATAACCGGTGTTAATGATAATACAAAACTCGGTTCATTTGGTGATACCGATAGTATTATTAGCTCTATGGGGCAAAACGCCATCAGTTGGTTGACTGCTTCATCTAATGAACGCACGGCTCATGAAGAAGCCAACAGACAGCTTGCTTCTCAATACGAGTCTTTAACTGGTGAAAAATTGACCATAAGCAATGGTATTTGGTATAAAGCCAATGGTAAAGAATTATTTAAGTATTCAAATGAAGAAGTTGCCACTGCGATAGTAAGTGCAATGAAGTCAAACAGTAGTGCTTATAATAACACAACTGATACCGATGAAAGACAAGCTTTAATCCAAAGAAATGAAGAGCTTGCCGCTCTATTAGAAGAGCGTCTTGGCGAAACCATTGTTAAAGGTAGTAACGGCGTATGGTATATTGGCTCTGAGGGTGGAACTCAGTTATATCGCAAGTATCATACAGGCGGCGTTGCCGGAGATAAGTCAACACTTGAACAAGATGAGGTTATGGCTATTCTTAAAGAGGGCGAACTCGTTCTTGATGAAAGCCGTGAACAAGCACTTTATGAAATTGTTGACTTTGTAAGTTCTTTATCTGAACGTCTTGGCAAAGCAATCAATGTCAATAAATTAGGTGGAATTGCAAGTATGTTGATGTTATCTACCGATACTTCAACTGCTCCTACCTCTACCCCATCCTCGTCTAACAACATCGAAATCAATCCTTCGGTTAAAGTTGAAATTCATCACAATGGTGATTTAGATGAAAAGGATGCAAAACGCTATGGCAATATTGCTGCCGAAAGTGTTCTCCAAGAATTAAACGATGCTTTTAATAAGCGTGGTATAAATTCATTCGGAGGAACGTTGAAATAAACTATGATTATAGAGGCGGAAACTACTCCGCCTCTTTTATAGAAAGGAGGGCATTCATTGGTTATTGATTTTTCAAAAATCGACTTCAAAGAAAAGCCTGTACTTGTTTTACGAAATGCAGATGGCAAGGCGATACAAACTTTGGGATATGCATACAACTTAAATGCTGAAATCCACTACAATGAAACGTCAACTATTACCTTTGACCTTCCGGCATATGTAAACGAACAAAAAACACCTCATTATGATGATGTTGCTGGAATGCGCATCATTGATATGCTTGACTGGGGACAATTCATATTAATGAATCCCTCAACATCGAATGATGGCATTAAGGAGATTAAAACTTGTAAAGCCTATTCGTTAGAATATGAGTTAACTTATAAAAAAATGAGTTTAGCAGAAGGTACGTACAATTTTTATAATCCAGTAACCCCAGACGATACAATTATCGGTATTATCTTATCATATTTACCCTCTTGGTCAATTGGAGAGATTGACAGTAATTTGATAGACAAATATCGTACATTTGAAGAAAGCAACGTTAATATATACAACTTCATTAAATCAACGGTACAAGACACATATGGTTGTATATTTGACTTTGATACATATAAGCGGAAGATAAATGTTAAAGCAACATCTTCCCCCACCTCAACCGCACCTATTTATATTTCTTTCGACAATCTTGCTAAAGAAATTGAAGTTGAAGAAGAAAGTGAAAACATTTTTACTGTTTTAGATGTAAACGGTGCTGATGGTGTAACAATTAGAAGTGTTAACCCTATGGGCACAAATAAGATATACAATCTCGATTATTATATGAATTCAACGAACTTTTCTGACGAAATGATTTCCAAGTGGAATTCGTGGAAGTCAACCTATGAAAGTGCTCAAAGAACATACTATAATATCACGATTGAAAAAATGATACTAACATCTTCTATTCTGGCAAAACAAAATGAACTTAACGAACTTAAAAATCAAGACTTAGCAAAGCTTGAAAATCAGCAGTCTGTGTATGTTGAGTATTTGGCAACATTATCAGACACAAACAGTTCGGATTATTCTGAATATCAAAAGTTATTAAGGGGCGTTAATGCCGATATAAAATCTATAAAAGCAAACATATCAGATTTGCAAGACGAAATTGATGAACTTGAAGAACAAAAAGAATCTGTGACGGAAGATTTAATTTCAATAAATCACGAGACATCATTTGCAAATTTCTTTTCTGATGACGAATTAAAAATTCTTGATAGATATTTTAAGGAAGATGCAATTTCAGATAGTAGCTTTGTTATTGGAACTGCCAAAAGTTACAGCGATTCGGATATTTTTAGCAATTCGGGAGATTGTTCCTATTCAATTACTAATTCAGATATAATCGAAGTTGAATTTAACGAAAAATTCTTCTATACAATCAACGGTGGCAAACTAAGCGTAAGTGGAGATGATTTTTCATTAAGTGCATCAATTATTAAAGGCACATTAGAATATCGTTATGATAATGATTTTGCAGTATTCTCTTGTTATTTAAGCAAGGGTATCATTAATGGAGAAAACTTTGCAAGCGGAACATTAACGGCTATGGGAGATGTATATACTCTATATTCTAACTCTGCAAGATTATCATTTGAATGTTCTGATGGCAAAAACTACTTTACAAAAAACACTACTGACTATGAGCAACATTCCGTGGAATGGGAATTGTATGAGTATGGTATGGATTGTCTCAATAAACTTGCATATCCTTCTTACTCTTTCAGCGTAAGCACTGCGAACTTCTTTATGCTTGAAGAATTTCAGGATTTTGTAAAGAAAACTGTACTTGGTAACAAAATATATCTTTCGCTTGACGATAACAGAGTGTTAGAGCCTATTCTAATTGGAGCAAATATTGATTTTGAAAACATTACTTCAATGGAGTTAAAGTTTGGAGATACATTCAATCTTTCGAGCAACACCTTTAATTTGGTTGATTTACTTGACCAAAGTATATCTATGGGAAAGACTGTTGATTCTAACAGATTTAATTACAATAGTTTTATTGATAGCGGTGCTTCAACAGCCGTCAAGGGTTTTATGGATAGTTCGTTAGATGTTGCTAAAAATGCTATTTTATCAAGTATTGGAATGGCAATCAGTTGGGATTCAAGCGGTATTAAATGCAGAAAATGGAAAGCTGATGGCAGTGATTATGAACCTGAGCAGTTAGCAATAATCAATAATAATATTGTATTTACTGATGACGCTTGGGACACTGCGAAAATGGCTATCGGTCATTTTTCTGATACCAACGCAGGAGATGTCTGGGGTATTGTTGCCCCTAACATCGTAGGAACGCTTCTTGCCGGTAAAAGTATGGTTATTGAAAGTGAGAAGAAAGACGGAAATGTGTCTGTGTTTAGAGTGGACGAAAACGGTGCATTCTTACATAATGCAGATTTTAATATTACGACTGATAACAATACTCAAATAATGTTAAACCCGGATTTAGGTTTAGCTATAGGAACATCCCCTTTATATACGGAAGATAGCAACGGAAACAAAACACTAAGAAAAGCTAATGCTAAATTCTATGTTGATACAGATGGTGATATGTTCTTAAAAGGTGTTATTCAAGCCGATGACTTCTTGGATAGTAGCGGCACTTCAATGCTTGAAGAGATTGATGGTGTAAAAACGGGTAAGTTTGACTCGAAATATCTTTCTCTATATGGTTTGGAAATCAAAAAAGGAAGTCGAACTACGCTCGAAATTACACGTAGCGGTGACTTGATGATGAGTGGTGACTTGGTATCATCCACAATTCACGGTGGTTCTTTTTATGGTGGAAAATACTGTGCTACCGGTGAAGGAAGATATGACCAAGCCGCATACTATATTTACTCTGGCAGTACAACAACCTCAGATGGATATATTACTCCAACGGGACTCGTTGGTTATATCAGTTATGATTCTAATGGAGCTGGTACTTCAGATGAGGCTGCAAAAAGAGTGTTCTTTACAACACTCAATAACACAGCTTTAAAAATTGAATCTGCTGGCAATATGTCAATTAGCACTGGCGGAACGTTATATATACAATCCAAGGTTGACTTTGGCGGAAAAGAAGTTACAGGATTAAAAATAACATTCGGATAATAGGAGGAAAAACTTATGGCTTCAATTCAATTTTCCTCCATCGGAACTAATTCGTGCTCTGTGAGATTAACAGGGCTTGATACATCTTGGAGTGGTGGCACAAGATATGTGTATTATTATTTTGATACAGGTGGCTATCCAAACGAGGAAGATTATTCAAACTACACAAGCGGCTCTAATATATCAAACGGAGCTTCTTCTGGCGGCGGTGGTACAGTATATGGATTATCTGCTGGAACACGATATTATTGTAGATGTTATGTGTATTATGATAAAACAATTACAACAGAAACAGGTTCATATACCGAAACTACAAGATTAACAACGATATCTGGCACATTTTATAGCAGACCATATGATTGGAATTGGACGACAAGCATTAGTACATCGTCAATAATTCCGATGGATAAGTATGGTTTTCATCCTGTGACTGCTACAGAGTGGAATAATTTTACTGACAGAATCAATGATTTTAGACTGTATGCTGGATATTCAACATATAGCTTTTCAACAGTTTCACAATATCAGCAATTTACTCCAGCAATATATAATCAGGCTGTCAGAGCAATAAAAGGGATCAGTGGCTATGGTTATTATTTGAGTGAAATAAATGATGATACTGTTTTATGTGCAAATATATTCACTTCATTAGAAGATGAATTAAACAAGGTTACTGTTTAGTTATTAAGAATTAAAAGGAGGATATAAGTTGGATAAAATCGAGCAAATAAAACAAGGTTTGGAGTTTGCAAGAAACGCAACTAATTATGTCTCGGTTTCAGGCATAGAAAACTGCAAAGCTCTAACTTTAATACATAACAATCTTAGTCTTTTCTTGGATATGCTTGAAAATGGCGAGATTGAAATTATAGAAACAAACAAATCTGAATAGAGGTGATTGCCATGGCATTCTGGGGACGCTCATTTATGTTTAATGGTATTCCCTGCGAAGACTATGATTTAATGCTGTATGACATTGGAAGCAGCACGCAAAGCTCTGGACAGTTTGCCAGCGGCGTTACAGTTGTTGAAGATAAACTATCAACCAAATGGAAACCTTACTTTTACGGTGCAAAAACCGAGGGAAAATTAGAGTTTTCTATGGTGTTTGGAGCAAATCAAAAAAGAATTGACAGAAATAAATATTTAGACAGGTATGAATTAGATGCAATTGCAAGTTGGCTGACAAGCTATGATAATTATATGTGGCTTGATGTGGAACAAGAAGACCTTGAATACATAAGATACAGGTGTATAATCACAGAGCTTGATATAGTTGAGTTTGGCAACATTCCGTGGGCATTAAAAGCAAAGGTTGTTTGTGACAGCCCATATGCTTATCTTCATCCGCAAACTTTTGAATATGCGATAAACGGTGAAAGAACCATTTCATTTTACAATGAAAGCAGTCATAACGGATATTATATGCCCAAGATAGAATTTTCGGGATATGAGATCGTAATTTCAAATGAACTTACAACCATAGGTGAACGTGGAAAATGGTTTCAATACTCCCCCACTATCAGCGTAAATAACGGAAAAGTAGTCCTTGCGGATGCAGTCGCAACTTCATATTGGGGAAGCAGAAAAGAAGAAGAAAACTACGTTTTGTATAATGATGAAGTGTATTATTGTCCTAAAACAAACAATACCGGAGCACTTTCAGATGTTTATGCTGGATATAAGGTTACAATGACAGAAAATAGCATAAATTCATTGTCAATAATCAATATGTCTGATGCAAACAGAGTATTTAATTTAGGCGTAGATGAACCCCTTCCTACTTCCATAAAAACCATTTATGTTGACAGTGATACTGGAATTCTTACCTGTGACGAAGGAATAAATATATATCCTTACACAAATTTTAAATTTGTAAGGTTTGTTAAGGGTGAAAATGTTTTGAAAATAACGGGAAACGGTATGTTAAGAATATATTGTGAGTTTCCTGTGAATGTGGGAGGTTGATAATATGGTTAGCGATGTTCATTTCAACATACACACACTTCCCGACATTGAAATGTATGGTGGCGATACACTCCCTTGGGAAGTTACTTTAATACGAGATGATGGTTCAAAATTCTCTGTTGATACAGCCTCAGAATGTATTTGCAAACTATCATTTACGCCGTTAAAAGCAACAAGTGGTTTAGGAAATAACTCTGTTGCAGTTCCACCTATATTTGAAAAAATAGGCGAAGCAAAACCGACATTAGACGGAAGCTCTGTTGTGGTATTTGCATTTTCCGAGTCTGACACAAAAGGTTTAAGAGGAAAATTCTTATATCAAATAGAAGTAAGACACGATGACGATTTACGTTTATGTCAGGGTAGTGTTTATATAAAACAGAATATAAACAGATAGTTATTCGCTATAAAAAAGTTTAAAACGAATAACTTTGATTTTAAGACGAATAACTAATACTTATACGGAAAGGATTATAGATATATGAACAGTACATATTGGTTAAATACTATTATGGATACAATGTACACAAGCAATGTTGGTGAATTCTATGTTGGTTTATCCAGCACTTTACCTGCTGCCGATGGTTCAAATGTATCCGAGCCTACAGGCTATAACTACGCAAGAGTTCAAATTACCGATTTCTCTGCACCAGATAATGGTGTTGTTAAAAATGTTAACACACTTGAATTTCCAAGAAGTACAGGGGTGTGGTTTGACTCTGATGCAAAAGCTCGTTACTGGGTTTTGTTTGATGGTAGCACATCTGATGCCACTCTACTATCTGCTGGCGAACTTGATGAAGCTAAAACAATTGAAAGTAATACGCAGATTACAATTGCTGCCGAAACATTAAGTATTACTCTAACAGATTATTATCCGGCACAGGTATAAATTAAGGGGGTGGTTGGTCTATGAAAAAAATATTCTTCCCCTTTTGTGATCAGCCAAGACAACTTTCCTTTCAATTTCCAAGTCCTATTCGCTTCCCGTTTTATGTAGACGACCTCGTTTACTATTGGGAAGTTAATCCAGAAGGAGCTGTTTTATACCTTATTAATGAAAAGATAAATTCTGAAACACCAACTGTTAAAGATATTATTCTTGAAGAAACGGGTATCGAAATCTATCTGGTTAACGAGGAAACCAAAGCGAGCAAGCATATTATTGTGGAGTTTGCAAAAATAAGCAAAGGTGTTCATACTTTAGGATTGTTAGACCCATTTACGCTCGGTGTAATTGATGGTCTTACGCTTGGAGATATTTCAACAGCTTTTGCTAATTGGATGAATATGTATCATTCAATAGTTCCAACTTCGGGAAGTGTAAATGTAGATGGAACTAATATTAGTATGCAATTAAAACATACAGACTTACTACCACATCAAAAAAATATATTAACGGGCGAATTAAATGGCGAGATTGGCATACTGAGCCTGTATGACCAACAGTTTATTACACTTGGAGAACTTGATCCTTATACCCTTAATCATATTGATGCTATGTTGGCTATATTCAGAAAGTTTAACAATATTCCCGCCCATTTAGTAAAAGGAATTAAAATCACACATAACAACACCGTTAAGAACAATGTTCTGGCGGCAAATTATGATAAAGAAACTAACGCAAGCAACATCGGTTTGCAAATAATGAGCGGAGATAGTATTGATATGGCTGAGTGTCTTGCTAATATAAGTACGCAGGCTTCTGATACTTATATCAGTATAAATAACAGTATTATCTCTTTAGGTATTACAATTGATGACACAAGTGAATAAGTAAACTTTGGATGATTTATTTAGAATAAAGAGGTTGCCTTTGGGTAGCCTCTTTTTGCAAGGAGGATAATATGACAACTACAGAATTTTTAGGTCTTATTCTTACTGATAGAACTGAAACTTCTATGCCGTTTTTAGAGTGGAGAACTTTGATGAATGGCACGGACGGAAACTCCAATATGGAGCTCATTGACGGTGCAATCAGTAGATTAAACACCGCAATCGGTGGAAAGGCTGATGGATTTAGTTTTAGCCCTGATACCGGTGTTTTACAGTTGACAAGTGACGGTGTACCTATTGATGGAGCATCTGTTACAATCAACTTAAACAACTATTATACAAAAACAGAAGTTGATGAAATATTAGCAGAGCTTGAGGAAAGCTTTGCAAACAACGAAACCATTCAGGCTCTTATGGCTTCTGCTGTAAGCGACTTGGAATGGGATGAAACAAGCCGAGCTCTTACAATGTACAATATGAACGGAGAGCAAATCGGTGATACCATCACAATCGAAGGTGGTGGCGGCGGTGGCACAGGTACATCATATAGCGTCCGTATTATCAATGGAATGCCATCAAGTACATTTACTGCTGCTACTTCTGCAAAAACAATTATAAAAGCAACCTTTTATGAATACTACGGCACAGATTCAACGGGTGTTAACGGTACATTAGAGGTTACTTACAAGCTTTCAACCGATGAGACTTGGCTGTCATTAGGAAAGCAGACAGTTCAACAGGGTGTACCTTTTAGCATTGACGTAACAGATATTTTGACCGAAGGCAAGACAACAAGTATTAAGTTCACAGTTGTCGGTGGCGAGTCTGAAATTACACGTTCTTTGACATATAATGTTACTCAGGTTGAAGCAAGTATCGCTGCCGTTAATTTTGACACTGCCGCAGTATATACTGGTAATGTTAGTTTCCAGTATAAGTGTGTGGGTAGAAATCTGCAAAAGACAGTTTACTTTATGATTGATGGCGAGGAATATACACACGTTGACGTGGGTACAAGCCACAATACAACTTTAACACAGCCAATCGAAATGGCTGGAAACTACGACTATGGTGCTCACGATTTTCAGGTTTATTTTGAAACAGCGGACGGGGCTTTATCAAACATTCTCAACTATACACTCTTATATAACGATGGAAGCTCTACCGAACCTATGATTGGTGTTATCTTAGATGACGACACGGTAACTTACGGTGATACAATCACTGCAACATATGTTGTATATACACCAAATCAGGAAACTACTGACGAGTTAAATATTCGTGTATATGCAATAAATGAAGACAGTGAAGAAGAAAACTACTTCTCACAACATCTTGTAAACATTAATAATAATACTGCGTATGAATGGCAAGGTACACTTTATCCTGAGTCTGGTACTGCATACATTGAATTTACAAGCGGAAATACTGAAAAGACTATTTCTGTACAAGTAAATGAAATTCAAAGCGAATATGACCTTAATCAGATTGAAACGGGTCTTGTGTATCAGTATAATGCAGCCGGAAGAAGTAATAATGATAGCTCTAAAGATACTTACACTTGCGAATATACAACAAGTAACGGTGTTACAACCAACATCAAAGGTTTGTTTGACGGATTTAACTGGGTATCTGATGGATATGTTGATGGTGAATCATTAACATTAAGCGGAACCGCTGTTCACACAATCAAACTTCCTATGTTCTCTACAAGTTATGTAGATGATGATGGTCAAACAATTAATCTTGAAAGTGCAACTGGTGCAACAGTTACAACAAATGGTCGTACTTTTGAAATTGATTTTCAGGTTTCAAACGTAACAGATATAAACGCACAGATTATTAAGTGTATGTCTTCTGACCACGCAGGTTTTATCGTTACACCTCAGACTTGTTATTTACTTTCTTCAAACGGTGCAAATGTTGCACTTGATGATACAGGCTTCATTGAAAATGAGGAAAGTATTGCTGCCGCATATATAAAAGATAACAAACGTATAAGATTAAGCTTCGTAATTGAACCCACTGGTTCAGTTGAATATACAGATTCAGAGGGAACTACGCACACAGGTCAGTGCGTTAATATTTATATTAACGGTCAGTTTGCAAATTCATTCCCTTATGAAGATAATGCAAGATTTGCTCAAAGTGAATACATAACACTGGGAAGCAATACTTGTATTATGAATGTTTATGATGTAAGAATCTATAATCGTGGATTGTCAACAACTGAAATTATGCAGAACTATAAGGCTTCTCCTCTTTCTGTTCAGGATAGAATTGTTCGTTTTGAGGATAATGACGTATTAACAGACGAGGGTGATGTTGATTATAACAAAGCGATTTACAAATACCCTTGCCTCTTAATTACTGGCTCATTATCACCTTATAAGGGTGCAAATGGTATAAAAACCGAGGGTAAAACGGAGGCTGGTGTTACACTCACCAAACCGGACGGAAACGGTGGATATACAACTGAATTCAATTTACTTGATAAAGACTCTGATGGTGTATGGGTAAGCTCTAATAACGTTCAGGGTACATCTTCTGTTAAGTTCCCAATCAAAAACTATAAAGTATATCTTGCTAAAAATGAAGTTGGCGACGATGGAACTGTTACAAAAAAGAAAGTTAAATATTCACTAAAGGGTATTGATGAAAATGGTCAAAGCATCTCTAT
>JAFWWU010000125.1 GCA_017523285.1 Ruminococcus sp. | reverse complement strand
CGCAATCAAAACTCTCTGTGCGTATACTGCTTCTGCAACGCTGATGCAGATTAACGAGGAGAAGTATAAGCTTCTGCGTGACGGTATTCCTGTGCAGTGCAAAAAGCCTGACGGTACATTTGAAACAAGAACAGCGAAGATTTTTGATTTTGAGCATCCCGAAGAAAACCATTTCCTTGCAGTCAAGGAAATGAAAATTCATGGCGACCTATATCGCAGAAGAACGGATATAGTGGGATTTGTAAATGGAATTCCTCTGCTGTTTGTGGAGTTGAAAAAGCAGACTGTGGATATACAGGACGCTTACACCTGCAACTATACGGACTATCTGTCCACGATTCCGCAGTTGTTCCATTTCAATGCGTTTCTTATGCTCTCCAACGGATTAGAAGCAAAGGTAGGCACACTTGGCTCAAAATATGAGTTTTTCCACGAGTGGAAACGTCTGAAAGAAGATGAAACAGGTGCTGTCGATCTGGAAACAATGCTTCTTGGTATCTGTAATAAGCAGAATTTTATGGATCTGTTCGAGAATTTTATTCTGTTTGATCATTCAGGCGGCAGAACAGCGAAGATTTTCGCACGAAACCACCAGTATCTCGGTGTTAATGAAGCTATGGAGTCCTACAAGGCAAGGAAGCTAAAAGAGGGCAAATTGGGCGTTTTCTGGCATACGCAGGGCAGCGGCAAGAGTTATTCAATGGTATTTCTTGCACAGAAAATCCGCCGTAAATTTGCAGGAAGTCCTACATTTCTGATTCTTACAGACCGTGATGAGCTGAACAAGCAGATAAGTGATACTTTTGAAGCCTGTGGATGTCTTGGCTCGGTCAAAGCAAGTAAATGTATTCCATCAAGCGGTGCAAGACTGGTGGTAATGTTGGAGGGAAATCCGAGTTATATTTTCACTCTTATTCAGAAATTTAATCAGCCTGATGCAAAGCCGATTATTCCCGACCATGATATTATTATTCTTTCTGATGAAGCACATCGCTCACAGAATGGTATCTTTGCGGAGAATATGTGTAAAATGCTTCCGACTGCTTCCCGTATCGGTTTTACAGGAACTCCGCTGTTCAAGTATGACAACATCACAGAGAGAACCTTTGGTACCTATATCTCGGTGTATGATTTTCAGCGTGCTGTGGACGACGGTGCAACTGTTCCGCTATATTACGAAAATCGCAGTGATATGCTTGATATCCAGAATCCCGAAATCAATGATGAACTTCTTGCAGCAGTCGAAGCCGCAGACCTTGATGTCAACGAACAGTCAAAGCTTGAACTGGAACTTGCAAAGGATATACATATTATCACAGCACAACCACGTCTGGAAGCAATTGCAAGAGATTTTGTGTCTCACTATTCGGAGCTCTGGACAACAGGGAAGGCAATGTTTGTCTGTGTAAATAAAGTCACTTGTGTGCGGATGTATGATATGGTGCAGGAGTTCTGGGCAGAAAAAATTAAGGAGCTTGAAAAACAACTGAAAATTGCTTCACAGCAGGAATCACAGGAACTTCAGCGGAAGCTTGACTGGATGAAAGAAACGGAAATGGCAGTTGTCGTCAGTCAGGAACAGAATGAAATCCAAACCTTTCGCAACTGGGGACTGGACATTGCACCGCATCGTGAGAAAATGGAGAAGCGTGAACTTGACAAGGAATTCAAGGATACGGACAATCCGTTCCGCATTGTATTCGTCTGTGCAATGTGGCTGACTGGCTTTGACGTAAAATCCCTTGCTACGATTTATCTGGACAAGCCACTGAAAGCACATACGCTGATGCAGACAATCGCTCGTGCCAATCGTGTTTGTGATGGAAAGAGCAATGGCCTGATCGTGGATTATATCGGTGTTGTCAAGGCTCTTCGACAAGCACTTGCAGATTACACAGCAGGAAAAGGTAGCGGTCCGAAACCAGATCCTGCCCCAAATAAACAAGAACTGATTGAAAGAATCATTGAAATTATTTCCAGTATCAAGCTGTTTTTAACAGAGCATGGGTTCTCACTTGAAAAACTTGTTAATGCATCCGATTTTGAAAAGGTTGCATTGATACAAGATGGTGCGGATGCAGTATGTACCACTACTGAAATCAAGAAACGTTTTGAAATTCAGGCAAGAGAACTGTTCCGCAAATTCAAATATATCGAATCAAAAGAAGTGTCGGAAGAAACTGTGCAATATAAAAATGCAATCAGTGCAATCTATGATCAGCTTCAAGAAAAACGCAAACACGCAGATAACTCCGCACTTATGTCACAAATAAGTGAAATTGTCAGCAATCATGTATCTGTTACAAGGGTGATTCATTCTACCGATAGCAAGAAGTT
>JAFWWU010000124.1 GCA_017523285.1 Ruminococcus sp. | reverse complement strand
TACCTCACCTTTCTTACAATAGACCTGAACAATCTTATTGTACCAGAAAGGTGAACTTTTTGTAGCATAGCTTTTGTTACCCACCCGCATAGCGGGTGGTTTTCTGTTTCGCTTCGCTCAACTGCCTTAAGGCATTAATAATGAAGTCCCTGCTTATCACAGGGACTTCGGAGGGGAAAATTATTAATCGGGTGGATTAGAATTACACAGATAAGGAAAGCAAAAACCTTATCCGTTTGCCATATATGGCACTTTTATAAGTTATTATTCTTCTGTGCTTGTTTCTTCGTCAGTTGAAGCTTCTGTATCTTCTGTAACTGTTTCGTCTTCTGTAATTTCTTCGTCAGCTTCTTCCTTTACAGGTGGCTTAGCTGGCTTTTCAGGCTTTACTGGTGGCTCTGGCTTTGCTGGTGGTTCTGGCTTTTCACCATCAGCAGGTGGCTCTGGCTTTGCTGGTGGCTCTGGCTTTTCACCGTCAGCAGGTGGCTCTGGCTTTGCTGGTGGTTCTGGCTTTTCACCGTCAGCAGGTGGCTCTGGCTTTACAGGAGCTTCAGGTTCTTTAAGGTTTTCTTCACAGAAATCGAACCATTCATCCTTTAATTCACTATCAGCAAAATCTTTGTTTTCAAAATCGAATACCTTGTTGATGATTTCGATGAATTCACGTCTGCCTGCGAGCTTGATTGGCTTAGCCGGCTTTTCTGTTTCTTCCTCAGTTTCAGTTTCTTCTTCGTCTTCTGTTACAGTATCATCTGTTTCTTCATCAGCCTCAGGCGCTTCAGTTGTATCTTCAACTTCAGGTGCATCTGTTGCTTCTTCAGTAGCTGCTTCTGTTGTAGCCTCTGTAGCTTCTTCTGTTGCAGCTTCAGTTGTTTCCTCTGTTGTTTCTTCTGAAACAATTACAGAATCCTCAACGATTGCATCGTTCTTTTCTGCCTGGTTGATTGCAAACGCACTTGCACATGTTCCTAATGAAAGAACAGATAATGCTACGATTGCTGAAATGAGCTGTTTTTTGTTTTTCATGATAAAAAACTCCTTTACATTTTATTTTTACTCCTTTATCGGAGTATTGGGCTTTTATTTGGGTTACTGTTTATAGAATACGGAGCTTTTTTCATAAAAACGGGGTAACAGAAAAATTTTTTTGAAATTCTTTCAGAATAAATTTTAAAGAGCATTGCAAATCGTAATCTGCAATGCTCTTTTTTTAAGGAAGGGTTGGATTTTTTTGATGAAGCTGAGTATGTGGTTTTTCTGCTTCATATTTTTTATCCGTCACGTTTGGTGGCGTCGGAATCTGAATATTATCATTTTTCAATTCAGGCTTTTTATGAATATCTTCTATCGGCTTTTCAGTTATAGGTGATTCAACCTTCGGCGGCTGAGGAAGCTCGACATTTTCATCGGGCTTTACAGGCTTAGGCGGAGTCGGAGGATTTGCTATATTTTCATCAAGCTCAGGTTTTACAGGCTTTTCAGGAAGCTTATCCTCATTTTCCTTTTCATGCGGTGGAACAGGCTTTGAAGGCTCCTCTTTCTGCTCTTTTTCAGTATTGTTTTCAGGTTTCTTATAATCTTCCATTCCATGCACCTTTACATTAAGGTTAAGTCTTGGAATTTCCTTTTCAAACTCTGACTTATATGCATCATAATTAACGGAATCATCGGTTTTAATATAAAGCTCTACGGTATCTCCGCTTGAAATAACACCGTCTTCAAGCTCTTTTTTCAGAATATCATTTGCAGCTGTAACTTTATCCTTGCCCTTTGCGTCATATGTTTTTATAATCTTTTTTCCCGAAAGGTCATTGCTTTCAAGGTAAAGAACCTCACCTTTTTTATTGAGAGCCATTCTTATATCAGATTCGGATGAAATTAGGACAGTAGAATAAGTTTTAAAATTCATTCTGTAATAGATATAGCCCGAAGATGATAATATTGCAAGACAGGCAGCGGCGGCGATAATTCTCTTTATTGTAATGAGCTTTGCAGTTTTTGTCTGCTTAAAGCTTTCCATCAGCATAGGATTTTCAACAGTCTGTCCGACTTCATAATTCAGATTAGCCGCTTTTACAAAGCGTGAATCTTCATCCATAAGTACAGCATAGGCTGTATGGCATTCCATTACAACATATTTCATTACAATTCTCCCCCTTTCAGAACCTGCATTATATGTCCACGCATTATCTCATAGCCGTTTGTACAGATAAGAAGAACTGCTACAAGATATCTGCGGTGTCTTTCAAGTGATTTTCGCTCTACGTCTGCGCCCTCTGCAAGCTTTGCAAGCGGCACACGTTTTGTCCTTAGAAAATCATCAAGGATTTCAGGATTATTTCTTGCGTAGGAAATAGCTTTTTTGCATATTTCAAGAGTTCTGCGCTGTCTTGGAGAATTATCCGCAACATCATTCATTGAAACTCCGAATTCATTCATCTGTGCTGAAAGTTCTTCTATTTCCTGTCTTGTAGCCTGACGTATTTCCTTTTCCTCATACACATCACGTTCATCACGGATTGTATCAATAAGGCTTGTTTTATCCTCATCAGGCGTATCAAGTGAAATCTGAATCTTATTTCTTTTTTCCTTGCGATAATTATCTATAAGTCTGTTTTTTATATGTAAAGCGGCAAATTTAAGAAAAGAGCCGCGTAATTTCGAATAGCCCTGTATAGCTTCATAAAATGCAAGCATCGCTATACTTAATTCATCATCACTTTTATCAGGCGGACGTTTCAGAAACTTTGCTGTTTCTGCTCTGATAAACGGCATATAATCCGAAATCAGCTTATCGGCAGCCTTAGCATCCTTCTTCGCCTCATAAACCTGTGATATTATCTGATGTGCGTTGGGTTCCATATCAGCCACCCCCATATTAATTATAGTATACGTATAAGCTTTTCTGAAAACGGGGTATTTCTTCAATAATTTTTATTTTCATCAAAAATTGCAGAAAATACAATACTATCTGAAATATTTTTCAGTAACAAATTCATACATTTCTTTAAGATGTTCCGATAAATTTTCAATTGAACTGTGTCCTCCATGCACGCTTATAACCTTTGCAGAAAAATTAACGCAGTTATCGTAATTATCGGGAATAATCTCATCAGCATCACTGCAAATCGTATGAGCATTTTTATTTACTGAATCTGAGGAATATTTTATATACTGAGCAAGAATATCCTCTGATATCCCTGATTCATGTATTATGTCACATTTATGCGGGAAATAGCATGGATTTGTTATTATGCACGGAATTTCAAAGCGTTTACTGAGCTGATTTGCATACCAGCTTCCGAGGCTTTGTCCTACAATTATAAAGCTATCGCTTTTGAGTATTTCTGAAAGTTCTGAAAGTATATCTTCAGGAAATCTATTGATGTAATCAAGCTTTAAGGATACAATATCCTCCTGCGGAATAAATCCGCATAAAGCCTTATAATTCTTATTATCTGCTGCACCCATAAAACCATGAATATTGAGTATTTTCATTTTCATCACGCTCCTGTTCATATTTTATTCTATCACATAGACTTTAAAACGTCAATAAATCAAGAAATATATTTCCGATTGACTTTTTTCGCAAATTATTATAAAATTATAGTGTAATATTCAAAATATCAATATTAAACTACTATAATGAATGGAATGATTTCTCTGAAAAAATTTTTTATACTTCTGTCCCTTTCGATTTTTTTAACATCGGCTGTAAGCTGTAATAAAGAAGATGATGTAAAAAAGAAAAATACCCAAAAAAGCTCATCATCTGTTGCTGACAGTATTGCCGATAAAACAGAAAATCAGATTACACAGAATACAATCAATAATAAAAAGCCTGATATTTCACTACCGGAAAATATCAGCCCTGCTAAAAGCAATTATGTAATGGATGACGCAAAGCTTCTCTCTGCCGATGAGCTTTCAATGTGTAATAATTACGCCGAGTGGATATATAAAAACTACCTCATAAATATATATATTGCTACTGCCGATAATCTCGGCGAATTATCTCCGCATAACTATGCACAGAATATTTATAATGAGCAATACGGCGGTCTTGGAAGCGGTATGGTGATTCTCATTAACAATGCTACAAATAATGATTATATCTACAAGCAGGGGCGATGTGAAACCATTGACAGCACTGCGGAAACCTCGGCATTTTTAAGTGCTACAAAAACAATTATAAATTACAACAGCTATGGTGCGGGAATTATTGAGCTTATGAAGCTTACAGAATCTCTCCCTCAGCATATATGTGATAACGCAGGCTTGTTTAAGGCAGAAGAAATTTCTATACTTGAAGAATTATGCAAGGATAAAAATGTTTCATTGCTTATTACAAAAAATTCTTCTTCAAAATCTGATGAAGAAATCTGTCGTGAATACTTCGACAGACGTTTTACCGATACAGCAGGCTCTGCAAACGCACTGATTCTCCTTAATACTGTTACGGGAAAGTTCACCGTTATTTCTGATTCAACTCAGGATTATCAGGCTAAAATCAATGAATGCAATAAGCTTACCGTTTCAAAAAAATACCTTGAAGCCTGCAAATCAATAATTTCTTTTTTCACTGAACAGGTATAAAATATGGATTACAGAGTACAAAACAAAGATATAATTCTACGTCAGTCTGATTTTGATTTATCCGAAACCCTCGACTGCGGACAGGCTTTTCGCTGGAAACAGATTGAAACCGAGAAAAACTATGATATTACATATTCGGGCTGTTATATAAATAAACCGCTTAAAATATCACAGAAAAACGATGAATTTGCTTTCCACGATACAACGGAAGAGGATTTTCTGAATATATGGGTTGATTATTTTGACCTTGCAACTGATTACAGCTCTTTGAAAAAAAGGTTTTCTTTCGATGAAACACTAAAAAAAGCCTGTGAATTTGCTGGCGGCATACGACTTCTGAAACAGGATAGCTGGGAGTGTCTTTGCTCGTTCATTATTTCACAGAATAACAATATCCCTCGAATAAAAGGAATTATACAAAGGCTTTGTGAACATTATGGTGAATTTCCGACAGCAAATCAGCTTGCAGAAGAAACAGTCGAATCGCTTAATTATCTCCGCAGTGGATTCAGAGCAAAATATCTTATTGACGCAGCACAGAAGGTCAGTTCGGGAATAGTTGAACTCGATAAAATCAGTTCTATGGATATTCAGCAGGCAAGAGAAATGCTTATGCAGATTAAGGGAGTCGGTAAAAAAGTTGCCGAATGTGTACTTCTTTTTGGAATGTACAGAACAGAGGCGTTTCCTGTTGATGTATGGATTAAAAGAGTTATGGAGGAATATTACCCTGGCGGCATCCCCGAATGTGCATCC
>JAFWWU010000123.1 GCA_017523285.1 Ruminococcus sp. | reverse complement strand
GCGAAGTCAGATTTTTCGTCAGATTGTATAGAAATCTTGCAGGCATACTATCGTATGTCAAGAGATTTCTGTGCAAGATTACGGAAAATATGCCAGCAGATTTTGTACAAAGCGCTCAGGCGTGCTTTGTGCGGTGTTGCCGTAAAGCAATAATCAGAATTTTCAATCGGTAAAGCAATTATTTTTTGAAAAAATGTAGACAAATGATAAAAAATAGGGTATAATGATAAAAGATGTATTTTATTTCAGAGGTGAGAATATGAGAGTTATTACGGGTTCTGCAAGAGGAAGAAAGCTTTTTGCACCTGAGGGGCTTGATGTCAGACCTACTGCCGATAAGGTTAAAGAAGGAATATTCTCGGCTATTCAGTTTGATATCGAGAATGCTTCTGTACTTGATCTTTTTGCGGGAAGCGGTCAGATGGGCATTGAAGCTTTAAGCAGAGGTGCTGAAAGATGCGTTTTTATAGATAATTCTCAGCGTTCAATCAGAGCTGTAAACGAAAATCTGCGTTCAACAGGATTTACAAGAAATTCTGAGGTTGTAAGCCGTGACAGCTATGATTATATAAAGCATACTTCCAAGACCTTTGATATAATTATACTTGATCCGCCATACGGATACAGTCATATATCAAATATTCTTCCGTTTGCCGCAAAAAAACTAAATGACGGCGGAATTATTATCTGCGAGTACGAAAAGGAAGCTCCGCCCCCTGAAACTCCTGATGGACTTGAACTGAAAAAAACATATAAATACGGTAAAATCTGTGTTACGATTTTCCGCAAGCCTGCGGAGGATGAGGAGTAATGAGAAGAGTTGCTGTTTGTCCGGGAAGCTTCGACCCTGTAACACTCGGTCATCTTGATATCATAACAAGAGCTTCAAAGCTTTTTGATAAGGTTATTGTTCTTATTTCAAGAAATGCAGGAAAAAGTCAGGCAAGCTTTACCGCAACCGAAAGAATGCTTATGATTCAGTCTGCAATTAAAGGACTCGATAATGTTGTTATAGATATTCTTGACGGACTTCTTGCTGATTATGTAAGAGATGTCGGTGCTATTGCGATTGTAAAGGGTCTGAGAGCTGTAAGTGACTTTGAATATGAATTTCAGATGGCGCTTGCTAATAAAAAACTCTATTCAGGTGCAGAAACGGTTTTCCTTACTACAAGTGCGGAAAATATGTATCTCAGCTCAAGCGTTGTAAAGCAGATTGCGTATTTTGGCGGTGACATAAGTCATTTTGTTCCCGAATGTATTTTAGACGATATAAAAGAAAGGTTAGTAAAAGAGAGGTAAATAAAAATGAGTATTGATGAAATCCTTGAAGAAATGGACGAACTTCTTGATAAGGCAGGTTCAGTTCCGCTTATGGCTCACAAAAAGGTTATTGACGGTGATCGTCTGAGAGAGCTTATCAACGACGTAAGACTTAATATGCCTCATGAGCTTAAAGAAGCTAAGAAAATTGAATTCGACTGCCAGAGAATTATGAACGAAGCCAAGGCAAATGCTGAAGCTATCATCAGAAAGGCAGAAGAAAGAGCTGCTCAGATAGTTTCTAAGGAAGCTATTGTTGTAGAAGCTAAGAAGAAGGCTGTTGATATGATTACAAAGGCTCAGCAGACTACAAAGAACATTCAGAAAACAGCAAGTGCTTCACTCACAAAAATGCTCACTGAAACAGAAGCATTCTACACAAAGAATCTTCAGGAAATCAAATCTGTTAAGAACAGACTTTCAGCACAAAAGTAATCTGTACTGATACATACATAAAAATCAAAGCCTGAGAAGCTTAATGCTTCTCAGGCTTTTTATTATCATTATTCTTCAATAGCTCCTGCACGGAAAGCCTTGAGCATTATTGCACATTCAAGACGCTTTTTCATAAGCTGACATGAAAGCTTATGTACGTTATGAACATCACCTGCATACTGGAAGTTGTTTGCGTTACAACCACCGCTGCAATAGAATTTAGCCCAGCATTTTTTACATTCAGGCTTTGTATAAACGTGAGTTTTTGAGAAATAAGATTTGATTTCAGTGTTGAATGTTCCCTCGTCGATATTTCCCATTTTGAACTCTTCTATGCCGACAAACTGATGACATGGATAGATATCACCGTCAGGAGTTACAGCAACATAATCGTTACCACAGCCACAGCCTCTGAGGCGCTTGATAGCACATGGTCCCTGATCAAGATCAAGCATAAAGTGGAAGAAATTGAACTTTCCGCCTTTTCTTTCATTTTCAAGTATACGTTCTGCAAGATTCTCATATTCCTTGAAAATTGCAGGGAGTTCCTTTTCTGTAATTGCATAATCCTCAGTAGCTTCACACACAACAGGCTCAACAGAAATCTGGTCAAATCCGTTATTGTAAAGGTCAAATACGTCATCTGCAAAATCAAGATTGTGCTTTGTGAATGTTCCTCTTACATAGTATTCCTTATCACCTCTGAGAGAAACAAGCTTCTTGAAAGCAGGCATAATCTTGTCGTAACAACCTGAACCGTCAACACGGATTCTCATATAATCGTTTACGCTCTTTCTGCCGTCAATAGAAAGAACAACATTTGACATTTCCTTGTTGATGAATTCCATTTTATCGTCATCGAGAAGAAGTCCGTTTGTTGTAATTGTGAAACGGAATTTCTTGTCATATTCAGCTTCTTTTGAACGTGCATATTCAACAATCTGCTTTACTACGTCAAAATTCATAAGAGGCTCGCCGCCGAAGAAATCAAGCTCAAGATTTTTTCTGTCAAGTGATTTTTCAAGCATAAAGTCGATGGCTTTTTTACCTGTTTCAAATGTCATAAGCTTTCTGCCCTTACCGAAATCACCTGTTGAAGCAAAACAGTATTTGCATCTGAGGTTACAGTCGTGAGCAATATTAAGGCACATAGCCTTTACAGGTGAAGCAACTGAATAGTTTGCATATTTTTCATAATCATCTTCTGAAAAGAGAATGCCGTCATTATAAAGCTCAACTATTTCGTTGTAGCAGCTTTCGATATCCTCAACAGAATAGAACTGTGAAAGCTTCTGCATAGCCTTTTCGGGACATTTTTCAGCGAATGGCGGTTCTACATTATCAAGCATATTATATGTAATTTCATCAACTATATGAACGCCGCCGCTGTTTACATCAAGAACGATATTGAAACCGCCCAATTTATATTTATGGATCATTTTTCATGCCTCTCTCATAAAAAAATTTAAGGCAGTATTTTTCAACACTACCTTAACAAAGCGATAAATGAACTGCCGTAGTAAATGCGGCAGTTCTGAAAGCCTTAATTATCTTATCTTTCGCACTTCTGGTTAGCAACTGTGCAAGATGTCTTGCAAGCTGACTGGCAAGAAGCCTGGCACTTTCCGCAGCCGCCCTTAGCAGCAGTTTCCTTAAGATTAGCCTTATTGATAGTCTTAATGTGCTTCATAATCGTATCCTCCATACAATCTTTAAGTATGATAACATTATATCATACTCCGACAAAAATTTCAATAGAAACAGATAAATTAAAAAATAAAAACATTTTTTTGGTTGCATTTTCACAAATTTTATTATGAGTTATGCGTCAAGTTCTACAAGAAGGTCGAATAGTTCATCGATTTTCTGCTTTAATTCTTCAATTTCTGTACATTTTGCGTTCATAAGCTCATAATCCGAGAAAACTTCTTCGTGAGTGATTTCCTCATTTAAAGCGTCAAGCTGCTGCTGGAGAGTATCTATTTCATTTTCAGTCTGTCTTATCTGATTTCTGCGGTTAGCTTCAGCACTTCTCTGCTGTTTGCTTTTATACGCTTTAACGCTCTTCTCCTTTGCGACAGCTTCGGCTTTTTGTCTTTTTTCAGCTTCTAAAGAAAGTCGCTCAGCATTTCTGCGTTCCTTATAGACATCCATATATTTTTCAAAGCCGAATTCGTAAACCTCAGCACCGTCAGTACGCAGCTCTATAATTCTGTCGGCAATTTTACTGAGCAGATAACGGTCATGCGAAACAAATATCACAGTTCCCGTGTATTCTTCGAGAGCAGTTTCAATCGCTTCCTTTGAAGCAAGGTCGAGGTGGTTTGTAGGCTCATCAAGTATAAGAACATTTCCATGCTCCTGCATCATAATCGCAAAGCAAAGTTTAGCACGCTCGCCACCGCTTATAACGCCTGTTTCCTTGAAAACATTTTCGCCTGTAAGTCTTACCTGAGCAAGCAGGCTTCTCACTTCAAGCTCTGACATTGACGGATAGCGATGATGAAGCTCCTCCATAACTGTTAATGCTTTATTGAGATTTGTGCTTTCCTGCTCAAAATATGATATTTTTATATTACTGTTCCAGCGGACAAGACCTTTATGTTCAAGCTTTTCCTGAATAATTTTAAGAAGCGTTGACTTGCCTATTCCGTTATCGCCGATAATTCCGACTTTATCTCCTCTTCTTACATTGAAGTTTATTTCATCAAGGAGAGTTTTTCTTTCTTCACCTGTCCCTACCGAAATATCAACACCCTTGACTGAAAGAACGTCTATCGGCGGCTCGATTGCGTATGTGAAACGAATTTTTGCATGTTTTTCCTCTGAAAAAGGCTTATCTATGCGCTCCATTTTATCAAGAGCCTTAATTCTGCTTTTTGCACTCTTTGAGGTTGAGGCTCTGACTAAATTTCTGGCAACATAATCCTCCATTTTTGCAATTTCTTTCTGCTGGAGTTCATATTCCTTTGCCTGACGTGTAACAGCCTCTTCCTTTAATCTTACAAAAGCAGAATAATTACCCTTGTAGCGTGTCAGAAATCCTCTTTCTATTTCGCATATCGATGTACATAGCTTATCAAGGAAATAACGATCATGCGACACAATAAGTATTGCGCCCTTGTAGCCTTTGAGATAGTCCTCAAGCCACATTACAGTTTTGAAGTCAAGATGGTTTGTCGGCTCGTCGAGAATAAGAAGATTAGGTTCTTCGAGAAGAAGTCTTGCAATTGCAAGACGAGTCTTTTCGCCGCCGCTGAAGCCTGATACTGTACGTTCAAGCTCATCTGCACCAAAACCCATACCGTTTAAAACCGTTTTAATCTTTACATCGGTATTGTATCCGTCGTTCGCTTCAAGCCATGATGAAAGCTGCATATATTCATCATTGTGAGCATTATTTCCGTCAGCAATTTCATTTTCAATTTCACGAAGTCTGTCAATCGCTTCGTAATAATGAGAAAACACGCTTCTCATTTCACTTATAACGGTATTTTCAGAGTTAAGACTTCCCATCTGTTCGAGATATCCGACAGATGTTTTTGAAGCAAATGAAACTATACCATCTTTTTCAGTGAAGCGGTCAGGATTTACCGAGCCTGTTATTATTTTCAGCAGAGTTGACTTGCCGCATCCGTTAATGCCGACAAGACCTATTCTGTCATTTTCATCAACAGTCAGGCTGATATTGTTAAGCACCTGATTGCCATTATAGAATTTATTTATATTTGTCAAGCTTAAAAGCATAAAATCTTCCTTTACTCATTCATATCAGACCTTACTATGATAACATATTTTTCTGATTTAATCAAGGGGAATATAAAAAGGGAGAGCATTTCAATACGCTCTCCCGAAAATTTATCTCTTTTTAAAGAATTGATTTACACACTCACTTGTTACAAGTGTAAAGAATACCGCAACCATACCTATAAGCGAAACGCCGTAAAGAAGTCCGTTTGCAAGCATATGTCCGTCCTTTTGCGGCAGAATTACAAGACCCGATATAATTATTATAACCGAGTACACGAAATAGATGAATGAAGCAAAGCTCTTTATTCCGCCTATTCCCGTAATAAGAAGAAGTGCAAAAAGTCCCGATGCAACACTCAGATAGAGTGATGAACTTGAAACAAAATCGGTAAATTTATTTGCCGCAACGTCTGTGTCGTATTTAAGCCCGAACGCTTCGCCCGAAGCAAACATTGCGAATAAAACAGAGGCAATAACACCGATAGCCGCAATAACGATTGTAATATAAAATCCCTTATGTGCAGCTCTTTCTTCACGTTCACGTCTGAGCTCCTGCATCATTCTGAGGCTTTCTTTTTCGTCCTTCTGCTTTGAGGTAAGCTGTGAAGCAACCGCCTGTTTTCTTGCTTCACTCTTTACTCTTTCAAGGTCTTCATCTGCATAAGAAGGAACATATCTTGCAGGTGCAGGTTCATCATCAAGAATAGGTGCAGTGATTTGTTCTGTCGGCTGTGGAGCTGCCGTTTCACTCTTTGTAGGAGGAACATAGTTATCCTCATCGAGCACAGGAGCAGTAATTGGTGCTTCCTGAGCCTGCTGCTGAGCAAGCTGTTGCTTTCTCATTGCGATAACCTGTGCCTGCTGCTCAGGAGAAAGCTGATCGAAAGCTGCCTGCTGTTCAGGAGTAAACTGCATAAGCATAGGATGTTCCTGTACTGTCTGCTGCTTAGGCTGATAGCTGTCGGGACTGTCAAGAATAGGAGCAGTCACGCCCTGTGGGCCGTCCTTTTTCTGAGATGGTGCAACATAACTGTTCATATCATCAAGAATAGGAGCTGAAACGCCCTGTGGACCATCTTTCTTAGCTGCGGGAGCAACGTAATCCATATCATCAAGGACAGGAGCTGTCATTCCTGCAAGGCTGTCGTTTTTCTTGTTCTTGTTTGGGTCGTATGTAGTTTCCTCCAGTATAGGAGCATTGATTTCATTTTCGCCGTTCAAAACATTCACCTCTTGTATTTGTATATTTACTGTGCTTTAAGCGATACCGCACATAAGCTGTGCGGTATTACTGTGATTTTATATTTTATCTTTCAATTATCTGACTTCTGTCAGGACCTACACCTACCATCTTGATAGGACAACCGCAAAGCTCTTCAAGTCTTTCAATATACTTTATGCAAGCTTCAGGAAGTGCTGCAAAGCTCTTGCAGTTTGAAATATCTTCATTGAAGCCTTCGATTTCTTCGTATACAGGAGTGCAGTCTGCGAGTTCCTCAAGAGCAGCAGGGAAATGCTCGATAATTGTACCGTCTGCCTTCTTGTAAGCAACACAGATTTTAAGTGTGCCGAGTCCTGAAAGTGTATCAAGCTTGTTGATAGCAAGAGCGTCAAGTCCGTTTACTCTTACTGAGTGACGAACGATAACAGCGTCAAACCAGCCTGTTCTTCTTGGTCTGCCTGTTGTTGTACCGAATTCGCCGCCGATATTTCTGATCTGTTCGCCGATTTCATCATCAAGCTCTGTCGGGAATGGTCCCTTACCAACTCTTGTTGTGTAAGCCTTAGCAACACCGATGATGTTTGTGATAACTCTCGGACCAACACCTGTACCTACGCATACACCTGCTGAAAGCGGATGTGATGATGTAACGTAAGGATATGTACCGAAATCAATATCAAGGAGAGTAGCCTGTGCACCCTCAAACATGATTGTCTTGTCATTCTTGTAAGCATCAAAAGTGAGGACAGAAACGTCATCCATATAATCCTTAAGGCGCTTACCATATTCTGTATATTCTGCAATAACAGCGTCAAGGTCGAATGCTTCACCGCCGTATACAGCAGTAATAATCTTGTTTTTAAGTGTACCTGTTGCCTTGACCTTTTCAGCAAGGAGTTCAGGATGAACGAGGTCATACATTCTTATGCCGCAGCGTTCATACTTATCCATATATGTAGGGCCAATGCCTCTTTTTGTAGTACCGATATCAGAATTTCCTCTGAACTGCTCTGAAAGTCCGTCAAGAGCAATGTGCCAAGGCATAACGATATGAGCTCTTGGGTCGATTTTAAGGTTAGCAGTAGAAATACCTCTTGCATGTAAGCTGTCAAGCTCACCGATGAAGTCCTTAGGGTCAAGAACTACACCTGCACCTATAAGACAAAGAGTGTCAGGGTAAAGAATACCCGACGGAATAAGGTGAAGCTTATATGTTTCACCATTATTTACAACAGTATGGCCGGCATTATTACCGCCCTGTGAACGCACAACAACCTCTGCGCGTGAAGCAAGGATATCAATGATTTTGCCCTTACCCTCATCGCCCCATTGAGTTCCTACAACAATATTAGCAGGCATTTTATTTCCTCTTTTCATAATTTTTTGTGTATAATCCGAATATCACCCGTATTCCGCAAAGCGATACCCATAAACACACAGTTACACTTTATTATAGCACATTACAATATTATTTGCAAGGACTTTAACCTAAAAATTCGACAATTATATGATGCGTTTTTTGGTCATTTTTGAATAATAATATATAAAAATCGGGCAGATATAAAATCTGCCCGTAAATGTTTATTTTGCGTTTCCGAGGAATGCCGCACCGATAATGCCTGCGTCGTTTCCGAGCTTTGCAATAACGATTTCTGTATTCTTCGGTGAATTTCTTGTGTAAACCTCTTCCTTTACAAGCGCCTTTACAGGAAGAAGAAGCGGATCACCCTCATTGCATACACCGCCGCCGATGCAAAGAACATCAGGCTGGAAGATGTTGATAGTGTTTGTGATACCTGCTGCAAGATACTTGATATACTTGTCAACAACAGCCTTTGCAACGCTGTCGCCCTCACGCATAGCGTCAAACGCTGTTCTTGCATTTACCTTGCCTCTTTCCTCTGCAAGCTTGTTCATTACTGAATCAGGATGTTCAGCCATAGCTTCCTTTGACATTCTGATAAGACCTGTAGCTGAAGAATAAGCTTCGAAGCAGCCCTTTCTTCCGCATGAACACTGTGCACCGTCAACCTCGATTACTGTGTGACCGATTTCTGCACCTGCAAAGTTAGAACCTGAATAGATTTTACCGTCAATGATAATTCCGCCGCCTACACCTGTTCCGAGCGTGATACATACAGCGTTGTTTGCACCCTTTGCAGCACCTGCTACAAATTCACCATATGCTGCTGCGTTTGCGTCATTTTCAATGAAAACAGGCTTGTTGATTGTTTCCTGAATATACTTAACCATAGGAGTATTTTCAAATCCGAGGTTGTTTGAATATTCGATGATACCTGTTGCGCTGTTTGCGATACCCGGAGTACCTACACCAATCCATTCGATATCATCAATTTTAAGGTTTGCATTTTCAACAGCCTGAAGAGCCATTTTCGCCATATCGTCTGCAATTTCCTTTGCAGGACGCGGACAATTTGTCTTTGTGCTTGCCTTAGCAATAATGTTATAATTTTCGTCTACAACACCTGCAACGATATTTGTACCGCCAAGGTCAATTCCTACATAATATTTCATTTTAAATTCCTCCGTAATTTATATTTCAGTAATAATAATACTGCAATTACCTTTGATTTTATACGCTCCTGTATTTGCAGGAACAAAAATGCTTGCGCCTTTTTTCAATGTGAAATCCTCATCACCACAAACGAGAACTCCATCGCCGTCAGTCACAAGTATATGATTGAATGATTTTTCATCCGCAAAAAGTTCTGACTGTCCGTGGATATCCTCTTTTGTAACCTTGAAATATTCACATTCCGCAAGAAGCTGTGAAAGCTTATCAGCTGTTTCCTGCAACTCTGGAAGCTCATAATTTTCAGCAGGTCTCAGCTCGGTAACGTCAATAGCCTTTTCAATGTGAAGTTCTCTCGGCTTACCGTCAGCACCTATTCTGCCGTAATCATAAACACGATATGTCGTATTGGAATTCTGCTGTATCTCTGCGATAAGAATTCCCTTTCCTATAGCGTGGAGTGTACCTGACTTTATAAAGAAAACATCGCCTTTTTTAACAGAAACACTGTTTATTCTTTCAAGCAGGGTATTGTTTTCGATTGCGTATCTGAACTCATCCTTTGTGATTTCTTCTTTGAATCCGTAAATAAGCTCTGCATTATCCTCGCAATCTACAATATACCACATTTCAGTTTTTCCGTATTCGCCCTCAACACGCTGAGCATATTCATTATCGGGGTGAACCTGAACAGAAAGATTATCCCTTGCATCAATAAGTTTTATCAGAACAGGAAAGTTTTCAAATCTTTTGCAGTTTTCGCCCTTTGCCTGTGGATTTTCTGCGAGATATTCCGAAAGAGTTCTGCCCTTGTATTCTCCGTTTGCTATTACACTTTCTCCGTCTTTGTGGCAGGATAGCTCCCAGCTTTCAGCAAGCTTTTCAAGCTTACTTTCCTTACCGAATTCTTCACGAAGTTTTGTGCCTCCCCAGATATAATCCTTTATGGTCGGTATCAGAATCAATGGGTGCATTTATTCTACCTCCTTGCCGAATTGTTCGAGAAATTCTTCTTCTGAGCCTTTATACACGTTAAGGTCAATATGCTTTTCAATTCCTTCATACCCCTCAAGAAGTCCTTTGTCGGAATACTGCCAGAATGTCCAGTCTGTAAAAATCGGCTCTGTATTGACATTTCTTATCCATAACGGATATTCACCGAAATTATCCCTTATATATTTTCTGTAAACAAAATTTGTAGTATAAATTATAGGCTTTTTTCCGTAATGCTGTTCAAGCTTTTCAAGAAGCGGCTTTAAGATGCTCTCGGTTTCTTCGACTGACGGCTGATTTTTCTGTTTATCTCCGTAAAATTCAACATCAACGACAGGCGGAAGATTTATACTTTCTTTATCAACGGCTGTGATATAATTTTCTGCCTGTGTATCACCTGCACTGTCAAAGCTGAAAAAATGATAAGCCGAGTGATAAATATTTGTTTTATTGACGTTTTTGATGTTTTCTGCAAAAAATCCGTCAACATGTCCGCTACCCTCAGTAGCTTTTATAAAAGCAAAATCTATGTTCTGAGCTTCAATCATGTCCCAGTCAATTACTCCCTGATAGCGTGAAACGTCTACTCCGACAACCGAATACTTGTCTTTGTTTACAATAGCATCGGAGAAATAGAGCGACAGCATATTTACACCAAAAAGCGCACATACTCCCAAAGCTATCAGGATATTTTTAATTTTCATATTTATGTTGTCCGTTTCTTTGTGATTTTCTTTATATACATACTAATAATATACCAAAACTTACGATTAGTCAACAGAATTCTGAAATATTTATATACACACGGCTTTAAATTGTCGAAAAAACAATCAGGGTATCGGAAATTCAATCCGATACCCTGTGAATTACTTTTTGTTTATGTAATCAAGAAGCGTGCCTGTTCCGCCTGTTGATTTATACGAGTAATAGCTGAGAATAATTGATGCATCTGATGCATTGATAAGCTTATCGCTGTTTACATCAGCAAAAGACTGCATACTTTCGCTCAGCACACCTTTTCCGCCTGTATTGACAGAGGCATAGTGTGAAAGAACAAGTGAAGCGTCAGAAGCATTTATTTCAAGGTCGTTATTTACATCGCCGAAATTATACGCACTTCCTTTGAAGCTGAGGTTATAATATGATTCCTGTATTTTTTCATTTTTCAATTCAGATTCAATTGTAATTTTTCTTACAAGAGATTCTGACGGAGTTTCAGCCTTTTCATCTTCCGAATATGATATATTATAAAACATCTTTGAGTAATATATATCATCACCGTATGCTGTGTTTTCAACAGTAAAATCTTCAAGCTTGTATGTCTGTCCGTTTTCTGAATAAGGATATTCAGGCACAAAGATTGATACAGTATAAACTGCATCATCAATTGCGTCAAGTGTAAACAGATAGCTCTGAGATTTTTTGCCGAATGCAGTTAAATCTTCATCATAATAACAGCAATCGGGATTTTCGGGCGAATTTGTTGATATTCTGACATGCGCAAGCATATTTTCGTCAAGCGTGAGCGTAAGCTCTGCACCTGCATTGTATATTTCGTAATCAGGCTCAACAACTATTATTGCATTATCATCTGCGGGTTTCTCAGCTTCTTCAGCCGATACAGCTGTAAATCCAACAGAAGAAGCAATGCTCATTCCGAGCAAAGCGGCTGTAATTCTTTTTAAAATCATTTCAGTTCCTCACTTTCGGTCTGTTTTTTCTTATATACGGGATAGATATATTCTGAAAATGTATAATTTATTTCTTTCAGATATTCATCGGATACGTTTGCATAGCCGTTACAGCAATCGTAATTTATCCATTCATCATCTATTTTAACCTGATTCCAGTAATGAGCATTTTCGCTTCTTCCCGTTCCGTAAACTATTCTTGATTCATAGCCTGCCGCTTTGAATAAAACGTCTGCTATTGCGGCAAAATATGTGCTGATTACATTTCTGTTTTCAATAGCATATTCAGCGTAGAAATTCCAGCCCTTTTCTTCTGTTTTTTCGGGAGTTGTGATTTCTTCGTTATCCTCATACTTGTTATTGCCTCTTACATAGCTGAAAATTCCGTTTGCATCCTTTCCGATTTCAGAAACAATCATTGCGGCTTTCTGCTGTGCAGATTCGGATTTTACTGCAACTCCGTCATAATCAATAATGTAATCGCCTATAATCGTATTTACAGCCATTACACCTGTTGTATCATCAAAATAATAGAGATTTCCGTCAATTTCCTGCAATCCCCTGCACATTACGCCCGTATTTTCCTCATCATCTGAGAAATAATATTTCTTGCCGTTGATTTCAAACCAGCCGACTGTAACTTTTCCGTCTTCTTCAAGATAATATTTTGAACGTCCGATAGTCAGCCACCCTGTCTGGATTACTCCGTCTTCATCGGCGTAATAAAGAGCGTCATCAACCTCCGCAAAGCCTGTAAGAAGCTCTCCGTTTACGGTGCTGAGAAGATACTTTTTATCATTTATTTCAGTAATGCCTGTTGTAAGAGTATAATTATCAAGGTCGAAATAATATGTCTTTCCTCTCAAATTCTGCCAACCGTTAATTGCGTGATATTCGCTGTCAAAAAAGTATTTTTCTCCGTCTATTGTCTGCCAGCCAAGCTGAGCCGCACCATTTTCATTAAAATAATAGAGAAAATCAAGCATTTCAAGACCTGTTGCGGCTTTTCCCTCATCATAATAGTATTTGTTTCCGTCAATAATCTGCCAGCCCTGACTCATTCTTCCGTATTCATCAAGAATGTAGGGAATGCCGCTGATTTCGCAATTTCCTGTGAGCTTACCCTTTTCTTCATCAACATAATAATAATATCCGTTGTATTCAACTGTACCGAGAATTCTCTCTCCTGTCTTGCGGTCAAAGAAATAGCGTTTTCCGTCTATTGTCTGCCAGCCTTTTTTCTCAACTCCGCTTTCTGCGAATACATACGTTACACCGTCAACGGTCTTTTCTCCGCTTACAGTCTGACCGTTTTCGTCGCTGTAATAACGCTGTCCGTCGATTTCGGTAAATTCATTTTTAAGAAGAATACCGCTGTTGTCAAAGACAAATCTGCCCTCTTCGGAAATATCGGATACGCCTGTATGTTTTCCGTTTTTCTTGTCAACGTAGTATTTTTCTCCGTTATAATCGAGCCAACCGTAAACAGGCGTGCCTGTTTCCTCATTATAGTAGTATCTCTTTTCATTTACTGTCTGCCAGCCCGTTTTCAATACACCTGTTTCGGCAAAGAGATATGTTTCTCCGTCAATTTCGCATACTCCTTTAAGAACTTCTCCATCTGCCGAATAATAGTAAATGTCGCCGTTTTCTTCAATTTTCCAGCCGCTTGTCGTTTCTTCTTCAGCCGCAAGTGCAGACATACCGACTCCGCTTGCCGCAACAGCCGCAAGCATACAGGCGGAAAACAAGAATTTTCCTACACCCTTTTTCATAATCTTCCCCTTTCATAAACATCTTAAAATGTATATATTTTATATTATATCAAATAATTTATTAAATTGCAATATTTTTTACAGCAACACCACACAGGGCATGCATAAATGCTTTGTGCAGTGTTGCTGATAATAGTAATACAAAAACAAAAAATACCCCGCAAAACCGGCTTTGAAGAAATATTCCAAGCCATTCCTTGACAAATATACTATTATTTGCTATAATGATGTTGTATGCTTATCTGAGTAAAAAATATAAGGAGTCGTTCAATGAATAATAAAAATAAGGTATTAAAGAGAATTGTATTATTTACTCTGATAATGTCTATAATATGTTTGATTGTTATGCTCGTCGGTACATTTTTAACGCAAAGAGCAAAATATGTTATCGACCTCGGTACAATGGAGCTTGTCCAGCTTGATGAAAAAATCGAAGACGGCACGCCCATTGCAATTATAGATACTACTCTCGGCGAGATAAGAGCTGTTCTTTACCCTGAATATGCTCCCGAAGCAGTTAAGAATTTTACTGAGCTTGCAGAAAGTGGATATTATGACAACACCTATGTTTTCCATTCGGAAAAGGGAGTATATTCCGCCGCAGGCTGTCCGAATAAAGACGGTTCTCTTTCAGACGGTTTCGACCAGTCAAGAGAGCTTGTAAAACGTGAAACTCATCAGAATTTATGGCCTCTTAAAGGCGCATTATGCTCACTTACAACAACCTTTGACCAGACATTTATTCAGAAATTCACAGGCGGCGGCACTTACTACTGTGGAAGCCGTTTCGCTCTGCTCAATACAGCTGAAGTCACAAAGGAAGTTACTGACGAAATATACAAGCTTTCAGAAAGCGAGGAGCTTTCATCGGCATTTGCTGATAAAGGCGGTATTCCTGCTTTTGCTCAGAATATATCTATTTTCGGTCAAGCCTATAAAGGTCTGGACGTTATCGAAGCTCTTTCAAATCTCGAAACAGAAGAAAAAACCGAACAGGCTACAAAGCCACCTGTTGAAGATATAAGAATTATATCGGTTAAAATCGGAACCTATTCAGCTGAAGAAGAAAAAACTTCATCTGAAAATAAATAAGTAAGTAATTTTATGGGATTATTATAAATAAAAATTCAAAAGGAGCCTGATATTATGTTTCTTAAAAGATTATCAATAGCTGTTATGTGTGCGGTTGTTTTATCAGCAGGTCTCACAGCATGCGGCAAGGATGTTGATACTAAGGAAAACGGCGAAAAAACTTCCCTTACCTCAAGCGACAAAACAGATAAGAACGACAAAGATAAAGATAAGAATAAGGATAAGGACAAAAATTCATCTGCAAGCAATTCACAGAATGCTGAAATCGTAAACTTTACAGCTCCACAGAAGGGCGAGCAGATTGTAATTATGAAAATCAAGGATTACGGCGAAGTAAAATTCAAGCTTTTCCCTGACCTTTGTCCAAAAGGCGTTGAAAACTTTGTTGAGCTTGCAAAAAGAGGCTATTATGATGAGCTTATCTTCCACAGAGTTATCAATAACTTTATGATTCAGGGCGGTGACCCTAAGGGCAACGGAACAGGCGGTACATCTATCTGGGGCGAAAAATTCGATGGCGGCGTTTCTCCTAACCTCTGCCACGCTGCAGGTGCCCTTGCTTACGCAAACAGCGGCTCAACAGCTACAAACGGAAGCCAGTTCTACGTTGTTACGGGAACTGTTTATTCAGAAGATGATCTTCGCTCACTTGAAATGTCAAGCGGTACAAATATGAACGAAAACGCAAGAGCAATTTACTCAACTGTCGGCGGCACACCATGGCTTGACGGCGGATATACAGTTTTCGGACAGGTTTTCGATGGTCTTGATGTTATTTTTGAAATCCAGAAAACAGCTACTGACGGAAACGACAAGCCTTATGAAGCTGTTGTAATCGAATCTGTAAAGGTTAGCGAATATAACGGCGAAGAGCTTAAATGGTATATCTCGGATTATAACTGATCCGACAAATATGTGTATCTACTCTCTGTACCATGTACAGACAAAAGAAATGAGTTCAGGAACAACAAAACAGAAAGAAATATAAAATTTTCCTGAAAAATAAGGAGAGAATGTTTTGGATAAATTCATAATTAAGGGCGGACGCCGTCTTGTCGGCGAAGTAGAAATCAGCGGTGCAAAAAATGCAGCGGTTGCTATTATTCCTGCTGTTATTTTATCGGATGAACCGTGTGTGCTCGAAAATGTCCCTGCAATAAGCGACGTAAACATCAGTATGCGTATTCTCAGAGAAATGGGTGCAGAGGTTACTCCTCTTTCAGCCACTTCTTACAGAATTGACGCTACAAAAATAGAAAAGTGCTGTGTTCCTTACGAAACAGCAAGAAAAATGAGAGCTTCATATTACTTCCTTGGCGCTCTTCTCGGAAAATTCGGCAAGGCAAGAGTTTCTATGCCTGGTGGATGTCCTCTTGGTGACAGACCTATTGACCAGCACCTTAAGGCTTTTGCTGCTCTTGGTGCTGAATACAAGGTTGACCAGGGTATGATTGACCTTACTTCAGAAAAGCTCACAGGAAATCAGATATTCCTTGATGTAGTTTCAGTCGGTGCAACTATGAACGCTATGCTTGCCGCAGTTAAGGCTGAGGGGCTTACAATTCTCGAAAATGCCGCTAAAGAGCCTCATATCGTAGATCTTGCAAACTTCCTCAACTCAATGGGTGCAAACATTATGGGTGCAGGCACTGACGTAATCAAAATCAGAGGCGTAAAATCTCTCAGAGGTGCAACCTACGCAGTAATCCCCGATCAGATTGAGGCAGGTACTTTTATGGTTGCGGCAGCAGCTACAAACGGTAATGTACTTATAAAAAATGTTATTCCGAAGCACCTTGAATCAATCACCAAAAAGCTTGAAAAAATCGGCGTTAATATAGAGCAGTTCGATGACAGTATCAGAGTTTCCGTTGACGGTCCGCTTGTAAAGACAAGCATCAAGACTACTCCTCATCCCGGATTTCCTACTGATATGCAGCCTCAGATTGCTACACTCCTTACTCTTGCAGAGGGTACAAGCATTGTTACTGAGGGTGTATGGGAACAGCGTTTCAGATACGTTGATGAGCTTCGCAGAATGGGTGCTGATATCTCCGTTGACGGCAAGGTTGCTGTTATCGAGGGTACAGGCAAACTTATGGGTGCTCCCGTTAAGGCTTGCGACCTCAGAGCAGGTGCCGCACTTATAATTGCAGGTCTTGCGGCTAACGGAATTACAGAAATCGAAGATATTTTCCATATTGAGCGTGGATACGACTGTATGGAGGGCAAGCTCAGAGCACTTGGTGCTGATATTGAGAAAAAAAGCTTCCCAGACGAAGCAGTTGCTTCCGAAAAGAAAAAGGCTATCACAGCATAATTTAATCTATATAAGCAGGGGTGTCCGCTCGGACACCCTATTCGTGTAAAAGGAGTTTTTATGAGTATTTTTGATTTATTCGATAAAATATCATCAAATTCAGCATCACAGGGCGGAAAAATCGAATATATTATAACAGGTCTGGGCAATCCCGGAATGCAGTATGAAAACACACGTCACAACGCTGGCTTTATGTCAGTTGATAAGCTTGCTGAATCACTTGGTGTTAAAATTGACAAAATGAAATTCAAGGGGCTTTATGCTGACGTAAGCATAAACGGTGTACGCTGTCTGCTTTTAAAGCCTACTACTTATATGAACAACAGCGGTGAATCAGTTACTCAGGCACTTGATTTCTACAAGCTTTCGCCTGACAGACTTATTGTTATATATGACGATATTTCACTTGAACCGGGAAAACTCAGAATACGCAGAAAAGGCAGTCATGGCGGCCATAATGGCATGAGAAGCATTATTGACCTTCTCGGAAGCGATGAATTTCCAAGAGTAAAAGTAGGTGTAGGTAAAAAGCCTCATCCTGATTATAACCTCGCTGATTGGGTACTCGGACATTTCAGCAAAGAAGATTCAGCGCTTATGGCTGACTCAACAGCAAATGCCTGTGAAGCCGTAAAACTACTCGTTCAGGGCAAAACCGACGAGGCTATGAACAAGTTTAACTGATTTTTCTCAAGGAGGAGCTATGAAGCTTTTCAAGGATATATTCTGTGAGCTTTCGGGCTATAAACAGATTTCAGATTCAATAAATAAAAACATCTCGCCTGTTTCCGTAACAGGCCTTTCGCATATACACAGGGTTAATCTGCTTTACGCTCTTGAAGCTGAAAATCAGACAACACTTGCAATTACAGGTACAGATGCCGAGGCCACGAAGCTATGCGATGACATAAATCAGATGGCAGGCAAAGAGATAGCCGCATTTTTTCCGTCAAAGGAATTAATCCTTACTTATGCCGAGGGTGCAAGCAATGAATATGAACAGATGCGAATTTCGGCTCTTGCGAGAGTACAAAGCGGTGAATGCCGCATAATTGTCGGTGGAATTGAAGGTATTATGCAGCCTTGTATTCCTCCCGACATTCTCAGAAACAGCAATATAACAATAGAAAGCGGCTCAGAGCTTGATATTACAGAGCTTTGCAGTAAGCTTTCACTCTGTGGATATGAACGCTGTGAAAAGGTAGAGGGTGCAGGTCAGTTTTCAGTAAGAGGCTCTATTGTCGATATTTTCTCTGTACAGTATTCAAATCCGATAAGAATTGAGCTGTGGGGCGATGAAATAGACTCTGTTTCATATTTTGATACAGAGTCGCAACGACGAGGAGAAACGCTTGAAAAAGCATATATCTCCCCTGCAAGTGAAGTTCTTTACGATAATAACGAGCTTGCCGACAAAATTGAAAAAAAGCTTTCAGCACTTCGAGGAAAAAAAGCACCTCTTGTGCGTGATAAGCTTGGAAATGATGTAAATCGCCTCAGAAGCGGTGAGCTTCTGCTGAATTGTCATAAATATTATCCGCTTGTATATGATAATACCGCTACTGTTTTTGATTATATCAATGGTGTTGTATGTTTCTGTGAATATTCTGATATTGCCGATAATGCCGCAGGTGTAATGGCACATCACAACGAAGATATAAAAATCCTCATTGAAGACGGACAGCTCTGCAAGGGGCTTGACGGATATTACCTTGATTTGCCGCAAATTTTAACTCTTGCAGGCAAATTCAATCAGCTCTATGTAAGCTCATTTATGCAGGGAGCAGAACGCATTGAATATAAGCGGCTTATAAGCTTTGAAGCCATACAGACTGCTCCTTGGAGTGGAGATATGTCACAGCTTGTCGAGGACCTTGAGGCATATTCGGATAACGGTTATCGCATTATTGTTATGGCAGGAAGCGAAAAGACTCTCCCCATTCTGAAAAAGGATTTAGAAGCTAAAGAATTCTACTGCGAATTTGCTGAAAAACTTACCACGCTTTCAAAAGGACAGATTTGTCTTTTATCGGGAAGTATAGGCGGCGGTTTTGACTATCCCGAAACGAAAACAGTATTCATATCTCAAGGGAAAGCCGCAAGAACTTCAAAAAAACAGAAAAAACGTAAAAAAGGCGAAGAAATCCGCAGTCTTTCAGATATGTCTGTCGGTGACCTTGTAGTTCATACATCACACGGAATAGGCAGATTTATCGGCATCCGCAAGCTTGAATTTGACGATGTAATAAAGGATTATATTACCATTCAGTATGCTGGAACAGATAAGCTTTATATTCCTGTTACTCAGCTTGATATGGTTTCAAAATATATCGGACCGCAGGATGATTCGTCTGTAAAGCTTCATAAGCTTTCGTCGAATGAATGGCAGAAAACCCGAAGCAATGTAAAGCGTGCCGTTAAGGATATGGCAAAGGAGCTTATTGCACTTTATGCTAAGCGTGAACAGAGCAAGGGCTTTGCCTTTTTCGCAGATGATGAAATACAGCGTGATTTTGAAGAGCGTTTCCCTTATGTCGAAACAGATGACCAGATGAGAAGTATAAATGAAATCAAAACCGATATGGAGAATATACGCCCTATGGACAGACTTCTCTGCGGTGACGTTGGTTTCGGCAAAACAGAGGTAGCCCTAAGAGCCGCAATGAAATGCGTTTTAAGCGGAAAGCAGTGCGCAATTTTAGTTCCGACAACTGTTCTTGCATGGCAGCATTATCAGACAGCTCTCCGCCGTTTTGAGCATTTTCCTGTAAATATTGAGCTTCTTTCACGTTACAGAACTCCGAAGCAACAAACGGAAATCCTCTCAAAGCTTAAAAAAGGTGCAATAGATATACTCATCGGAACACATAAAATCATTCAGAAAAGCGTGATTTTCAAAGATTTAGGTCTTGCTATCATTGACGAGGAACAGCGTTTCGGTGTTGCTCACAAGGAAAAATTCAAGGAAACATTTTCGGGTATAGATGTGCTTACTCTGTCCGCAACACCTATCCCAAGAACGCTTAATATGGCTATGAGCGGTATTCGTGATATGTCTGTAATAGAAGAGCCTCCGCAGGACAGACACCCTGTTCAGACTTATGTAATAGAATACAATCAGGCTATTATTCTTCAGGCAATCACAAGGGAGCTTAAACGTGGCGGTCAGGTTTACTATATCCACAACAGAGTTGAAACTATTCAGTCATGTGCCGCAAAGCTTCAACAATTTCTTCCTGATGCACGCATTGCTTATGCACACGGACAGATGCCAGAAGAAAAAATGTCAGATATATGGCGACAGCTTGTAGACAGAGAAATTGATATTCTCATATGTACAACAATTATCGAAACGGGTGTTGATGTTCCTAATGTAAATACACTTATTATTGAAAATTCAGACCGTTTCGGACTTTCACAGCTATATCAGCTAAGAGGACGAGTAGGCCGTTCAAACAGACGTGCATACGCTTACTTTACATTCACAAAGGATAAGGTACTTACGGAAATTGCCACAAAGCGTCTTAACGCTATGAGAGAATTTACACAATTCGGAAGCGGTTTCCGCATAGCTATGCGTGACCTTGAAATAAGAGGTGCAGGAAGTATTCTCGGCGGCAAACAGCACGGACATATGGAGGCTGTCGGATATGATATGTATCTGAAACTGCTCTCTGAGGCTATTGCAGAGGAAAAGGGCGAAACTCCCGAAAAGGCTCTTGAATGTACGGTGGATATTCAGATTGACGCACATATCCCCGAAAACTATATCACAAGCCTTAACCAGCGAATAGATGTATACCGCAAGATTATGCTTGTAACGGCTGAAAATGAAAAGCTTGAGCTTATTGATGAGCTTATCGACAGATACGGCGAGCCGCCTAAATCGGTTATCGGGCTTATCGAAGTATCACTTCTGAGAAATACTGCGTCACACCTTTGCATATCAGAAATCAATCAACGTAATGGCGCAATGTATTTTTATATCGAACATCCCACAATGCCGCAAATTTATGCACTTTCTGCGGCATATAAGGGCAGAATAACCTTCAACAGCCTTTCAAAACCATACATTGCCATAAAGATTTCTCCGAAAACACGTCCGTTTGATATGATGAAGGAAGTTATTGCAATTATGCACGATAACAGAAACGAAGAAGAAACAACACCAATATAAAATAAAAAAGCTGATGTATCGCTACATCAGCTTTTTTTTTTGCTTAATTCAATCAGATGTTTGTCTTTGAATTTGCAAGGTTGTTAAGGTCGCTCTGAAGAAGGCACATATTAACATAATATGTAATACCTACAAAATATGAAGCTATAGATAAAATGAGGTAAATTGTACTTCTGTCTTCGATAGCAACGTTGTTGTTATCGCCGGCAGCCTTCATTCTTGCACCCATCTTGTAGAACCAGTAAATCTGGTAAATACCACAAGTAATGATTGTAAACAGTACAACCATACCGCCTGTTGTTCCTTCAGAATCATTTGCTTCTGCTCTTGCTTCGTCGTTCATCTGTGCCATCCAAACTAAGCTGTAGATACCACAAGTAACGATAGTAAGAATAATACAAACAACAATATTTCTTTCCTTAGCCATTATATTAGCTCCTCCTTTAATATTATTTTCATTATTTTAACACATTTTTCATTTTTTGTCAACTCAAAAATAACATAAACCGACTAATTATTAAATATTCGGTATAATTTATATATCCACACACAAAATATTGTCAAAAAAAACAAAATTGATATTATTTTTTCACGTTTTTTACTGCCGAAAAGTGGCTTCTTCCCGAATACCATATACGCTATCATAGGCAGAAGTATCGGAAAAAGCGGATGATATTCAAATGCGGCTTTGAAATCAAGCCTTGCCGCCGCAAGATATGCTCTTGTTGCACCGCATACAGGGCAAGGATATCCTGTTTTTTTCAGAAACGGACAGACTGTTATTCCGAAATAAGTACAAATCAGCACAAAAGCAGTAAGAACTGCTATAAGCAGAAGATTTTTCTTTAAAAATTCCTTGACTCTTTCTTTCATTATATAATACCTTAAATATGTATGGCGGATTTATCCGCCTTTTTTACTGCTCATCTTTCTTTATCTTGAATATAACTCTGAATAATCCCGAAAGCATTTTAGGGCTTCTGATAACAACTATTTTCATTATGTATCCCTCCTTATACTTCCATTATATTCAGTTTTCAGAAAAGTGTTATTCCGAGCAGATAATTAGTGCCGTTCCTTTATCAATTTCTATTACTGCTCTTTCAAAGATTATTTCATTGCTGACTCCAAGCGGAAAATCTGTATTCAGCACAGCGTTTTCAAGAGGATATTTAACTCCGCTAAGCTTTTTCATTTTAAGCTCTCCGCCGTATGCAAAAACAGAAAGATATTTCTTTTTTTCGTCTGAAAGCTCATAAACGCCCTCAGAAAGCATATAAACCTTGTTTCTGCTGTCCTCAAGGTATGCATGAACACCATTCACCATAGCATATCTTAAAGTCTGTACATTTGCAATTGTATGGTCAAATCTGCCGCCGAACGCACCGTATATGACTATTTCGTCACAACCTCTTGCTATTGCCTGCTTTACCGCCATAAGAGTATCTGTATCATCCTTTTCGGGACGGCATTTTATACACTCTGCACTTTCGGGAAGTTCCCCTGAATAAGAATCAAAATCACCGATTACAAGGTCAGGAGTTATCCCAAGCCTTAAAGCATGCTTTAAACCACTGTCTGCACAGATTACATAATCCGTATCATTTACAGCGACGAAATCAGCATTTTCAAGCTCTCCGCCTGAAAAAATACAGCATCTTTTCATCTTAAAGCTCCCACTCCTTGATTTTTTTCGCTTCCTCATACATTTCACAATAGCTGCTATGACGGCTTTCGGATATTTCACCATCATTTTTTGCGGCAATTACAGCGCAGCCCTTTTCGCAGGTATGAGAGCAGTCCTTGAACTTGCAATCATCGGAATATTCGGTAAATTCTCTGAAACAAGCAGCTAAATCCTCTTTGAAGATTATATCATATTTATTTGTTTCAAAGGTTGAAAATCCCGGAGTATCGGCAATATATCCGCCGCAGATTTTATAAAGCTCTGCATGACGTGTAGTATGTCTGCCTCTGCCAAGCTTTTCGCTTATTTCACCTGTCGGAATAGCGAGGTTTTCATCTATCGCATTAAGAAGTGTTGATTTTCCTGCGCCTGAATTGCCTGTAAATGCGCTTATTTTCCCCTTCAGAAGCTCTTTGACGCTTTCAATTGTGCTTTTATCCGAATAGTCAACAGCTATAACCTTTATTCCGATTTTGCTGTATATCGACATTATATTTTCGCAGTCTGCAAGATCTGTTTTGGTTATTACTATTACAGGCTCAATCTTCTTATACTCTGCAATTGCAATGAATTTATCAAGTAAAAGCAAATTAGGCGATGGCTTACAGGTTGAAACTACAAATATAAGACTGTCAAGGTTAGCAAGCGGAGGTCTTATAATGCAGTTTTTTCTTTCGGCAATCTTAGTAATAACACCTTCTGAAAATTCAACGTAATCCCCGACATACGGACAGATTCCCTTATTTCTGAATACCCCTCTTGCTTTACATTCATATATGCCGTCAGGGGACTCTATTGTATAGAGTCCCCCAAGACATTTGGTTATTATTCCATTTTTAATATTATTATCAGATGTCATAATTTCTCCAAAATTTATGCGGCATTATTCCAAGGCTGGTTTTCATTCCAGTACTGATTAGCATTCCATGACTGCTGCTGTACTTCACCCTCAGACTGTGACGGAGCTTCTGTTGGTGCATCAGTAGGAGCTTCTGTCGGTGGGTCTGTCGGAGCCTGTGTTGGTGGCTCTGTCGGTGGCTGCGTTGGCGGCTGTGTTGGTGGCTGTGTTGGCGGCTGTGTCGGTGGCTCTGTCGGAGCAACATACATTCCGTCAACAGCTCTGAATGAACCTTCTATATCTTCGCTGAGAGTACGATAGCTCTTATTCGCAAAGTCAAAAGTATAAGTTCCGAGTGTAACTGTCTTTGAGTTATTCTTATTTGTGAGAGTTACAAGAACAGTTGCAGCTTCGCCCTGTCCGGGAACTTCAATAGTTACCTGCTTCATCTGAGGAGCAATAATTGTTCCGCTTGAAGTTGCGCTTGGCTTACCGTCAATGATGAAGTCAAGTTCAAATCTTCCCTCTGCGTCATTCGGTAATTTAAGTGTATATGATACAGCACCCTCAGGGATTACGCCGTTACTTACATAAAGCTTTATTTCTGTTCCTGATTCAACAACAGTATCAGGTTCAATGCTCTGCTCGAATACTATTCCCTGTGGCTCGTATGATGGAGCTTCAACAGGAACAACAACGATTCCGTTGTATGAGCATATCTGCTCTGCGTTTTCAAATGTCTTACCAACAAGATTTACCATCTTGAACTGCTCTGTGTTCTTGCCCATACTTACAAAGAGAATCACCTTTGTTCCAGGCTCAACAGGAGTTCCTGCCTCAGGCTCGGTTCTTATAACCTGACCTGCCTCTAAATCATCGCTTGATTCCTCTCGCTTTTCAGCAACAAGACCAAGCTCGGTAAATGTACGCTGTGCAAGCATATAGTTCTGGTCGAATACATCAGGAACATTTACAGTCTTAAGTCCAAGACTTACCTTAACCTTAACCTGTGTAGCTTTGTTTACAGGAGTATTAGGGTCGATGCTCTGTTCAAAAATGCAGTCCTTCTGCATTTCGTTGTATTCTGTACCAGCGTTTACAATTTTTATGGATTTACCGTACTTTTTAAGTGCTTCATTGTAATCCATACCGATAAGTGAAGGCATTTTTACTGAATTATTGCCATTACCACCATCGCCGAGAATTGTTCCCTTTAAAAGTGCAAAAAGGAATACAACCGCAACTATAATTACAACAATTGTAACTGCTGTAAGTACGGGAACGAGGAGAGATGAACGCTGTTCATCGTCGTCATCATCGTCATTGTCATCATCATCGTAATAATCGCCGCTGTTCTTGTAATATTCAGAATCATCATCAGCAGGCGGAAGCGGAATATTCTCAGAAGTAGACTGTTCTTCTTCATTTATTGCCGCAAAGAATCGTGTTCTGTCGCTTTCTTCGTGCATGTTACCCTCCGTGTAATACCCGAATTTAATCTCGGGATTATTTTTGAAATCCTCAATATCGCTTATCATATCAGATGTTGACTGATAACGCTCGCTTGGGGATTTTTCCATAGCTTTAAGAATTATTTCCTCAAGTCCGTCAGGAATATCGGGATTAACCGCCTTAGGACGTTCAGGTGTATCGTGCATGTGCATTACCGCAATAGAAACAGGATTTTCAGAATCAAAAGGTTTCTTGCCTGTAAGCATTTCATAAAGCATTACGCCTACTGAATAGATATCGCTTCTTTCATCGGTAACGTCACCCTTTGCCTGTTCGGGACTGATATAATGAACGCTTCCAATAGCCTGGTCAGTAGCTGTCTTGCCTTCTTCTCTTGCGAATTTCGCAATGCCGAAATCCATGACCTTGATAGTGCCGTCAGTAAACATCATTATATTCTGCGGCTTTATATCACGGTGTACAAGCCCTTTATCATGAGCATGCTGAAGAGCTCTTAAAATCTGGATTACAAAATGCACTGTATCCTTCCAGCTTAAAACCTTTTCCTCTTCAATATACTCCTTAAGAGTAATACCATCGATATATTCCATTATGATATACTGGATTTTATCAGAAAATCCGACATCATAAATTCTTACTATATTCGGATGTGAGAGAACGGCAATTGCTTTTGATTCATTTCTGAATCTTCTGAGAAATTCTTCATTCTCTGCAAATTCCTTTTTGAGAATTTTAATTGCAACAGGCTTATTATCGATTATATCAGTACCCTTATAAACGTCAGCCATTCCGCCAACGCCGTTAAGCTCGGTAATCTCATACCTGCCGTCGAGCTTTTTGCCAATGTTTTTATCCATTATGCTTATCCTCCACCATTAATCTGTAATTAATGCGACTGTAATATTATCACGACCGCCCTTGCTGTAAGCAAGCTTGACAAGCTCGTTTGCAACAGTTTCAAAAGGCGTATCGATTATTATTTCAAATATTTCCTCATTGCTGCTGTAACCCGACAATCCGTCAGAGCAAAGCAATAAGCTTATTTTATCGTCGTAATCAAGAATAAATGTATCTACCTGAACAGTCTTATCAACGCCGACAGCTCTTAAAAGCATATTTTTCTGAGGATGATTTACAAGCTCATCTTCGGAAATCTTGCCCTGTTCATAAAGCAGAGCCGCAACGTTATGGTCTGTCGTTATCTGACAAAGTCCCTCTTCGGTTATCACATAACATCTGCTGTCGCCGACATTTGCAATATATGCCGAACTTTTATTTACAAAAGCCGCTACACAGGTTGTTCCCATACCGAAATTCTTATAATCAAATCTTGCTTTTGTGTATATTACAGAGTTTGCGGCTGAAATTGACGATATAAGCAGTTTTCTTATTTCCTCGTCTTCAAGGTCATCACTGTAACCCTCGCTGAAACGTTCTATAACCTCATCAATGGCAATTTCACTTGCTTCTCTTCCTGCTCTTTCACCGCCCATACCGTCGCAAACAACAGCAAGAATATTTTCGCCGAATTCCTTGCATTTTACTGTATCCTGGTTTTCTTCTCGTTTCAGACCTATGTCAGTCAAAGCTGTATATCTCAATCCTCCGCACCTCCGTTCATTTTATTCTTTGCAGCGTCACGTCTGAGCTGTCCGCAAGCCGCCTCTATATCACTTCCGAGAGTTCTTCTTACCGTTGCGTTAATTCCTCTTTTCTGAAGATACTCTGCGAATTTTTCAACGCCCTCTCTTGCTGTTTTATAGCTTCTTTCCTTAACCTTATTTACAGGTATAAGATTAACATGACAATTTATGCCTCGTATTAAATCAGCAAGCTTATCTGCATCTGCCTTTGATGAATTAACATCATCAATAACGGCATATTCAAATGTAACACGTCTGCCTGTTTCATCAACATAATGTCTGCAAGCCTTTATAAGCTCGTCTATATTATATGTATTATTGACAGGCATTATTTCACTTCTTCTTTCATCATCCGCACTATGAAGCGAAACCGAAAGAGTAAGTCCGAGTTTCAGCTTTGCAAGCTCATATATTTTCGGAACTATTCCGCAGGTTGAAACCGTAACGTGTCTTAAACTCAGATTATTGCCCTCAGGCGAAGAAACAAGCCTGAAAAACTTAACTACATTATCATAGTTGTCAAAAGGCTCGCCTATTCCCATAAGCACAATGCCTGAAACACGAATTCCTGCATCCTTTTCCGTTTCATAAATCTGCATAAGAATTTCCGACGGCTCAAGACTTCTCACATAGCCTGCAATAGCCGAAGCACAGAATCTGCACCCCATTTTACAGCCCACCTGAGTTGATACACAGATACTGTATCCATAGTTATATTTCATCAGCACCGTTTCGACAAAATTCCCGTCAGAAAGCCTATACAGATATTTTACAGTATTATCTATACAAGATTCAAGTCTTTTTGCTATAAATAGGCTTTTTATACAAAAACATTGATTCAGCAAGGCTCGCAATTGGACAGATATATTAGTCATTTCATCAAAGCTGAATACCCTTTTCTGATGAAGCCATTGAAATATCTGTTTTGCACGGAATTTCTTTTCGCCAAGCCTTACAAGCTCATTTTCAAGCTCTTCAAGACTTAATGACATAATATCAATTTTGCTCAAGCAATCACCTTACTTTTCTGAATTTTGAAATAAAAAATCCGTCTGAACCAAAATGTTCAGGGAAAATAGATGCATAATAACTGCCAAACGGCTCACCGAGATTTTCAAGAAAGCTCACTCCCTCAATTTCGGGATGATTTTTCAGCAGTTTTTCAATTACCTTTTCATTTTCCGCTTTGCGAAGCGTACAGGTTGAATAAACCATTTCTCCGCCAACTTCAAGATAATTGAGTGCGTTTTCGGCAATTTTATACTGTATCTCTGGAAGTCCCTCAAAATCCGATGGATTTTTATACTTTATTTCAGGCTTGCGTCTTATTACGCCAAGTCCTGAGCATGGAACATCACAAAGAATTTTAGTGAATTTGGGAAGCTTCTCATTATAAACGGAAGCATCACCCGTCATTGCCTTTATATTTGTAAGTCCGAGACGTTCTGCGCCGCCCGCAATAAGCTTTACTCTCTTTTCGTGAAGGTCAAAAGCATATATTTCGCCTTTTCCACCCATCATCTGAGCCATTGTAAATGCTTTTCCGCCGGGTGCGGAGCAAAGGTCAAGAACTTTGTCATTTTCAGTCGGATTTAACGCAAGACAGCAAAGCTGTGAAGCCTTATCCTGAACGTGAACAAGTCCATTTTTAAATGCGTCTGTTGCTGTTATATCTCCGCCGTCAAGCTCATAGCAGTTTTCAAGCAATGAGCTTTTTTCAGCTTTTATCTCGCCAAGCTGTGCGATTATTTCGCTTTCTGACGCTTTAAGAGTGTTGAATCTTACCGTTACAGGCGGTTTCTTTAATGCGTCTGAAAGCAGATTTGTCATTTTTTCCATTCCATAATCGGCAATAAAGCTGTCAATCATCCAGACAGGAGCAGAATACTCAACTGATGATGAAATAAGTATATCCATAGGAACAGCATACTGCTTATCACGTCTTATGAAATTTCTGAGAACGGCATTTACCATTCCTGAAGCACTTGCCTTTTTAAACTTCTTTGCAAGCGTTACACTTTCATTCACAGCGGCATTATCAGGGATATTATCCATATATAGAATCTGATAAATACCACATCTGAGAATATTGAGCACAGTCAAATCAAGCTTTTCAATCGGTCTTGTTATAAGCTGTGCAATAATATAATCAAGCGTTATCTTTCGCTCGATTACACCGTAATATATCACAGAGCATAAACGCTTATCCCTGTCTGACATTTCCGACTTATCAAGTCCGCTTGCAAGCTGTATATTTGAATAGCTGCCGCTTCTGAACGTCTTGTCCAGAAGCGAAACAGCAAGATATCTCGGCTCTTTCATATCAATTCCTTCTCTTTGACATAAGAATGAGTCTTATGAGCGTCACAATTGCTGAAAACAGTGCCGCAACATAAGTAAGTGCCGCCGCTGTAAGCACCTTTTTAGCCTTTTTGTTTTCATCATAATCAAGAAATGCACAACCCTCAAGCGTTCTGAGAGCTCTTGAGCTTGCATTGAATTCAACAGGAAGAGTTACAAGCTGAAATGCAACAACTGCTACATAAAGCCATATTCCGATTGTAGTAAGAATATTACTTGAACCGAGCATTATTCCTATTATTACAAGTGGAAACGCAAGATTTGAGCCAATCTGCGTAACAGGAATAATTGCAGTTCTTACCTTAATCGGAGCATAATCCTCTGCATGCTGTATAGCGTGACCACATTCGTGTGCCGCAACTCCGATAGCCGCAACAGATGTCTGTCCGTAAACAGTATCAGAAAGTCTTACTACGTTATCTCTCGGGTCATAGTGATCGCTCAGATCGCCTCTGACATGTTCAATTCCAACAGTGTATAAACCGTTTTCGTCAAGTATCTTTCTTGCAACCTGATCTGCTGTATATCCTCTGCTGCTATAAACTTTGCTGTATTTTTTAAATGTCGATTTTACATTTAAAGACGCCCACATTGAAACTACAAGCGCAATAAGAACAAGTAATATATCCATAGCAACCTCCTTACGATTATCCTAAAATCGTACCCTTTGTAAGCTTCTTTCCTCTGAGGAAATCAGCTGTTTTCATTCGTTTGCTTCCCTCAAGCTGTATTTCTTCGAATGTTATCACTTTTCCGTCACCGCATTTTACGCTGAAGCTGTCTGCGTCAACAATTTCACCGTTTGCGGCAGATGGATTTTCTGTGTCTGAAATTATACTGCGGTAAATTTTAAGTCTTTTTCCGTCAAGCATTGTAAAGCCTGTTATACCTCTGATAATATTGTGGATTTTCTCAGCAGGCTCGCTGAAATCAAGCTGACTCATTTCCTTTTTTATCATTGGTGAATAACACGAAAGCTCATCATCCTGCTTTTCAGGAGTCAGTTTTCCCTCTTTCAGAGCAGTTATTGTCTGTGAAAGAAGCTCGCCGCCCATTACAGCAAGTCTGTCCCATAGCTCCTGAGCAGTTTCGTTTTCGCCTATTTCGGTTTCAGCTTTAAGAAGCATATCACCCGTATCAAGACCTACGTCCATAAGCATGGATGTCACGCCTGTTTTCTTCTCTCCGTTAAGAACACACCATTGTATAGGTGCAGCGCCTCTGTAACGTGGAAGAAGTGACGCATGTATATTTATACAACCGTATTTCGGCAATGTAAGAATTTCTTTCGGAAGTATCTGACCATACGCTGTAACGATAATAAGGTCGGGATTTATTTCTTCAAGGATTTTCATTGCCTCTGCCGCATCATCGCCCTTTCTCAGCGAAAGTGGCTGATATACGGGAATACCGTATTCAAGTGCGGCTGTTTTTACGGGAGTAGGTATCATTTTATAGCCTCTGCCCTTCGGCTTGTCAGGCTGGGTAAAAACTGCCGAAACAGTATCCTCACTTTCTGCAAGTGCCTTAAGACAAGGAACTGAAAAATCGGGAGTACCCATAAAAACTATATTCAGCTTTTCCATTATTCATCTTCTCCGGGAACTACAAATTCTTCTACTATTTCAGTGAAAACATGACCGTCAAGGTGGTCGTTTTCATGACATACACACTGTGCACCAAGCTCAGAAAAAGTTCTCTCAAACCATTTACCGTTTCTGTCCTGCGCTTTAAGAACACACTTCAGAGGTCTTGTAACATATCCCCATTTATCAGGGCAAGAAAGACAACCCTCTAAAACTCTCTGCTTGCCTTTTGTTTTCAACACCTGAGGATTGATAGCCTCAATAATATCATCATCTTCAAGATGCATTATAAAAATTCTTCTGCAAACGCCTATCTGAGGTCCTGCAAGACCTACGCCCTGCGCCTTGTCAAGAGTTTCATGCATATCATCAAGAAGCTGTCCGAGCTTTTCATCAAAAGCTTCAACAGGCTTGCAAACCTTGTGGAGAAGTTCATCTTCCTGAGTTAAAATTCTTCTAAGTGCCATATTTTCCTCCGTTATACACCGATGTCACCATTCATATCGGCATACATATTTATTTTAGCACACTCCTTTAATCTTGATGCAGCAGAAAGTATTTCTCTTACCGCATTTCTTATCTCAGAAGTATTCTTGCATTTCATTATTATTCTATACCTGTATTTCCCGTTTATTTTCCCATAGGAACATTTTACAGGTCCTATTACTCTTATCGGAGTTTTCGGATTGTTATTATTAAAATATTCCGTCATAACGTCTATTATTCTGTCTGACGCAATTTTTGTTCCGAAATCTGTTATTCCTGATATTCCGATAATACACATATCGCATACAGGCGGAAATACCATTGCTCGCCTTATAGCGATTTCTTCATTATAGAATGTTTCATAATTCTGCTCTGCCGCAAGACACATAACATAATGGTCAGGCATAAATGTCTGAAGATAAGCTCTGCCCTGCTTCTGTCCTCTGCCGCCTCTGCCGACAACCTGAGTTATAAGCGAAAATGTACGCTCATAGCTTCGAAAATCACCCGCAAAAAGCGATTTATCAACAGAAAGTACTCCGACAAGCGTTACATTCGGGAAATCAAGCCCCTTGCCTATCATCTGAGTACCAATCATTATGTCGTATTCTCCTCTTCCGAACGCACCGAATTTTTCCTCGTATGCATATCGTGAAAAGGTAGTATCTGCATCCATACGCAGTATTCTTGCATCAGGGAAATACATTTCAAGCTCTTCTTCAAGCCTTTGTGTACCAAATCCCATTTTTTTCAGTCTGTCACTTCCGCATTTTGCACATGTTGTCGCCATATCCGAGGTGTATCCGCAGTAATGGCACATAAGCTTTCCGTTTATTTTATGGAAAGTCATCGGAACAGTGCAATTCGGGCAGTAAACAGGCTCATTACAGTCACAACAGCTTATAATTGTGTGATAACCTCTTCTGTTAAGCAGCAGTATGGTCTGCTCACCATTTTTAAGGTTAAGCCTTATCTCATCAACAAGCGTCTGACTGAACTCAGTATTATTGCCGTTCTGACGTTCGATATTCATATCGACAATCTCAACCTTCGGCAATAAATCCGAATGATATCTTTTTTTCATTTCAAGAAGCTTATACACGCCCTTTTCGGCATTGTAATAGCTCTCAATCGTAGGCGTTGCCGAAGCAAGCACCAGCACGGCATTATTATTCCTGCATCTGAATTTTGCTATATCAGATGTATTATATCTCGGAGTGCTGTCCGATTTATACGAACGCTCGCCCTCCTCATCCATAATAATAATACCTATATTATCAAGCGGAGCAAAAATCGCACTTCGTGTTCCGATTACAATATCTGCTTCGCCTCTTTTTATTCTTTTATATTCATCAAGACGCTGACCAAGCGACAGACTGCTGTGAATTACAGCAACTCTTTCTCCGAAAATACCCCGAAATCCCCTTAAAATCTGAGGAGTAAGCGAGATTTCAGGTATAAGCAGGAGTGCCTGTCTGCCAAGTGAAATCGTCTTGTCTATAAGCTTTTCAAAAACTGAGGTTTTGCCGCTTCCCGTTACACCGTGAAGCAGAAACGTCTGATACTGCCTGTTTTCAAGCATATCCGAAACGCTGTCAAAAACATTCTGCTGTTCATCCGAAAGCCTTACATCAGAAATATCACGCTTTGTGCATTCGCTTACGCCTACGCTTCTGAGAACCTCACATTCAAATTCCTCTGCAACTCCGTTGGCAATGAGTCTTTTTACAACTGCAAGAGTAACTCCGCACATATATGCGGCTTCCTTTTCGGAAGCACAGCCGTATTCCATAAGAAGCTCTGCCGTTTTTTTCTGCTTTGGAGTAAGCCTGAATTCTTCGGGTGACTGAATATATTTCTCTGTAAGTCTTACCATTTTAACGGTATTGTCGCCTACTGCGTTTCTGAATATATTTTCAGCCGAAACAGCGCACTTATTCTTTAATATTTCCAGATCCTCGCTGTTTTCACTTATAAAGTCATCAGTGCAGCTTCCCTTGCTTAAACGTATCCGTTCAAGCAATTCAAGCTGGCTATCTGTCAGCTCATCGTAAGCCTCAAACAATGGATTTACAGCAAGCTTTTCGCTTACCTTTACATTCATTGCAGGCGGAAGCATAGCCTTTACCGCCTCGTAATAGGTACAAAAGGCAGTATCACGCATATATCCGACAAGCAATAAAAGCTCATCGGACAAAACAGGCTCACTGTCTATCTGCGAAATGATTTCTTTAAGCTCTGAAGCGTCGCCCTTTCTCAGCTTAAGCACCATACCTGTGCGGCTTTTATTCCCACGCCCGAAAGGCACAAGAACTCTGCATCCGCACTTGATATGACAAGTATCTTTTTCAGGTACAGCATAGCTGAAAAGACAGTCAAAAGTATACGCTGTATTGCTTACGGCTATTTCAGCAATCAAAGCCTCATTCATTATTTATTTTTTTCAGCCTCAACAATTCTGTATTTACCGCAGGCAAATTCCTCAACAGCAGTTTTAACAGGCTTTTCAGGAAGCACCATATTCTGCTCATAAAGGTCTGTGGCAATCTCTCTTGCTCTCTTTGCAACTGCAATTACAAGTGAATAGCAGCTCTCATTCTTTGTAATAATCTGTGACACTGCAGGTCTAAGCATTATTAATCACCTCATCAATTATTTCTCTTGCATTGGAAACTTTCTGTTCCTCTGCCTTTATAACAGCTCTGAAATCGCTTATAGCATCTTCAAGAGCATTGTTAACAACAACATAATCATACTTTTCAGCAAAGGCAATCTCGCCTTTTGCCTGTGAAACTCTCTCTGCGATTACATCATCAGTTTCAGTTCCTCTTTTTCTGAGTCTGCGTTCAAGCTCTGCAACTGACGGTGGAAGAATGAAAATAAATACAGCATCAGGACAAATATCACGCACCTTCATTGCGCCCTGCACCTCAATTTCAAGAAGTACATTCTTGCCCTTTTCACGCATTTCCTCTATTTCCTTTTTGGGAGTTCCATAATAATTTCCGCAGTATTCGGCATATTCGAGCATTGCATTATTCTTGATACGCTCTTCAAAATCTGCTTTTGTAATAAAGTGATAATTCACTCCGTTCACTTCGCCTTCACGAGGATTTCTCGTAGTTGCCGAAACGGAATAATAGAATTTATCATCTTTTAAAATCTCACCGAGTATTGTTCCCTTTCCGCAGCCTGACGGTGCAGAAACAACAATAAGAAGCCCTTTACTCATTTTCGTTGTTATCCTCGCTTTCATTTATTCTTGCCGCTACCGTATCAGTAATAAGCGACGATAATATAACATGACCGCTGTCCATTATGATAACAGCTCTTGTTTTTCTTCCGTATGTAGCGTCAATTGCATTACCGCTGTCCCTTGCCTCCTGAACAAGACGTTTTATCGGTGCAGATTCAGGACTCACGATTGAAATGATACGATTTGACGCAACCATATTTCCATAACCTATATTAATAAGCTTCATATTTACTCCACTATTCGATATTCTGGATTTGTTCTCTGATTTTTTCGATTTCAGATTTCATTTCAACAACGATTTTTGTAATATTGACGTCCTGACATTTTGAGCCGATTGTATTTACTTCTCGGTTCATTTCCTGAACGATAAAATCAAGCTTTCTGCCGATTGCTTCATCTGACTCAAGAAGTCCCTCAAGCTGTGAAATATGGCTTCTAAGACGTACAGTTTCTTCATCAACAGCAACCTTATCGGCAAATATAGCCGCTTCTGTTACGATTCTCTGCATATCAACCTCAGTTGACTCAAGAACCTCTTTAAGCTTCTGATAAAGACGATTTCTGTAATTTTCAACAGTTTCGGGAGAAAGAGTTTCAACTCTTGAAACATTTTCAAGTATGAATCCGCTTCTTGTAAGAACATCATTTTTCAGACGTGCGCCCTCAGCCTCACGCATTGCAATGAATTTTTCAAGTGCCTCAGCCGCAACTGACGAAACGGCATTCCATATTTCTTCTTCATCGTCAACTGTTTTCTGTATATTGAATGTATCAGGAAATCTTAACAGATTTGAAAGAGTGAGGTCGTCACGAAGCTGTAATTCCTCATTTGCTTCTCTTAAAGCGTCGATATATCCTCTTGCAATTGATTTATTGACCTGAATAAGAGCATCTTTGCCTTCAATATTATTTATAGTAACAGCGGCTTCTACCTTGCCTCTGCATACTTTTCCCTGCAAAAAGCTCTTCAGCTTTTCATCAAGATAGCCATACGCTCTTGGAATTCTTGATGAAAATTCAAAATATCTATGATTAACCGAACGGATTTCAACGAGAATATCACGGCCGTCAATAACCTGCTGAGCTCTGCCGTAGCCTGTCATACTTTTAATCAAATTACCGCCTTCTTTCTGATTTTTTCCAGTTTTTTCAGTCAAATGAGCATACTTATCTCAATTATATTATTATAGCACTTTTACATAAAAATTGCAAGACCTTTTTTATGCGAAAAATTTGGATTTTATCACGCTTGACAGTATTTTGAAATTATGATATAATTTTTGTATTATTTTTAATCAGAAAGAGGAAAGTATGAAAATATTAAACAAACTCGCCGCACTTATCCTTATCGGTACACTTCCGATTACATTTGCAGGCTGTGATGATTCAAAAAAATCTGACAACAACTCTGCAATTAAAAACGAAAGCTCAGCGATAGAGAAAACACAGCCTGAAACAACAGAAGCTCCGACACAAGCAACCACTCAGCCTAAGATTATTACACTTAAAGATTGCGATATACCTACATTTGAGCTTACAAAATCTTAAAGACGGCGTATGGGATACATACATAACTAATACAGATAATGGCTCAAACCAGTCACCACAGCTCAGCTGGGAATCTGTTGCAGACGCACAGCTGTATTCAATTTATATGATTGACACCTCAGCAGGCAACTGGACACACTGGGTGTCGCAAAATGTAACTGAAACAACTCTTGCTCAGGGCTGGGCATCTGAAGAAGAATATATCGGTCCATATCCTCCAAGCGGCACTCATGATTACGAAATATATGTTTTCGCTCTCAAAGAACAACCAAGTGAAGAAATCTATGTAAACTTCGACAGCGGAAACGGCGCTTTTTTCACAAACATAATGGCTTTAGATAAAAACAGCAGTGCTGACAGCGGAAATATAATTTCATACGGACACATCAAGGGTACATATACCTGCGGTGATTAAAATATAGCGGTGGTTTATCTGACCACCGCTTTTTTACTGCACTTGACAAAAACGCTTAATTATAATACAATTTAATTAATACCATATTTATAGTATAAGGAGTATTTATGAAATTCACCAAAGCAACCGCTTTTTTATTATCGCTTTTAATGCTTACGGGATGCAGTAAGCCTGTTGCAAAGCCTGTATATGCACCTGTTTCAAACACTTCGCCGACTTCTGAAAATTCTCAGTCTGCAACAGCTGAGCAAACAACAGAAGCGCCTACAACTCAGCCTGTCACAACAGCAATGACGGTTTCAGAGCCGCCTGCAGAAGCTGTAATCGAGGGCGAAAAGTCCCTTGACGTATATTCTGAAATTACTGTAATTGAGTTCATAACAAATACAAATGTCGAGATTTTAAACGGAAACGAGCTTATAGACACATCAAAGACAGGCATAGTCGAAATCCCGCTTGTCTATGTTTTCAATGGCACAACATATAATCAGCCGATTGAATGTCTTGTTGAGGACAAAATCGCTCCGACGCTTCTCAATTCTGGCGGAAGTGCAATGATTGAAACAGGCGAAAAATTCGAGCTTACAAATGTTGTCGGAGTTGCCGATAATTACGACAAAAATGTCAGGCTTACATACGAGGGAACGGTGAATTCTTCCGTTCCGGGAAAATATCCTATACACGCATACGCTACCGATGCATCAGGGAACTGCACCGACTGGAATCTGACAGTTACTGTTGTCGATAAATTCCCTCAGGCTGAGGATAACAACGCAAGGCTTTCATTTGATACTTTCAAGGCAAATTACGGCGGTGAAAACCGCAAGCTTGGCATTGATGTTTCAAAATGGCAGGGTGATATCGACTTCAACGCTGTAAAAAATGCAGGCTGTGACTTCGTTATTATGCGTATTGGCACTTATTACGACGAACATGCAATGGACAAGTTCTATCAGAATAACATAAAAAAAGCAAAAGAGGCAGGTCTTGAAATCGGCGTTTATCTTTATACAACAGCAAATACAGAAGCCGAAATCAAGGAGAACGCAAAATGGATTGCTGATACTCTCGGCGGACAGAAACTCGATTTTCCTGTTGTTTTCGACTGGGAAAGCTTCGGAAATTTCCAGCAATATGAAATGAGCATTCACGACCTAAACAGCTATTTTGAGCTTTTCAACTCAGAAATGGAAAATTACGGCTACTCAGCAATGCTTTACAGCAGTAAGAATTTCCTCAATAATTTCTGGTATGTAAAAAATGATTATCCCGTATGGCTTGCCCACTATACAAATCAGACCGACTATAACGGTGTTTATGATATGTGGCAGATGAGCTGTTACGGCAAAATTGACGGAATAAACGCAGATGTGGATTTGAATATCCTCTACACAGATTAAATGAGGCAGATTATGCGTAAACATATTTTCGAAATAATTCAGATTCACAACAAAAATGATGTTCCAAGCCGAATTTTTGATTTTTCGCTCACAGCATTAATCATTGTAAATGTGCTTGTAACATTTCTTCAGACATTTCAATCTCTTTCGGATTATTCCACATTTTTCCATATTGCAGAAGCCTTTACCACATTTTTCTTCTGCATAGAATACATAATAAGATTATGGACAGCTGATTTTCTCTATCCGAAATCAACACCGCTCGTTTCAAGAATACGTTTTATCTTTTCATACGACGGAATTGTTCAGCTTCTTACAATTCTCCCATTTTTCTTCCTTTCGGGATTTATCGCATTCAGAATACTTCGTGTTGTACGAATTTTCAGATTATTCAAGATAAACGCACAATATGATTCATTCAACGTCATAACCTCGGTAATCATCGAAAAGAAAAATCAGATTTTATCATCTGTTTTCATTATTCTGATTCTTATGCTTGCTTCATCGCTCGGAATATACAGCGCAGAGCATAAAGCTCAGCCCGAAGCTTTCAAAAATGCTTTTTCGGGAATGTGGTGGAGTATTTCAACAATGCTTACCGTCGGATACGGAGATATTTACCCGATAACATACATCGGAAAAATAATGGCAATGTTCATTGAACTTCTCGGTGTAGGCGTTGTTGCTATTCCGACAGGTATTATAAGTGCAGGTTTCGTTGAACAATATACGAAAAAACAGCATAGCGATGCTAAATTTACTGAAATGTCGCAAATCGGAGAAATTTTCATTGATGAAAACAATGAGCTTATTGGTTTATCTATAAATGAATTAAAATCTGAATACGAAATCAGAATATTTGTAATTCTTCGTGATGGATTAACAATAATCCCTACAGATAATATTATCATTTCACTCAATGACATATTAATAGTTCAATCAGATAAATTCAGTAATTAAATGCATATACTACTACAAAACAATAAGGGTATCGAGATAAATTCTCGATACCCTTTAATTTTAAGCTATATGTTCCCTTTGATTTAAAATCAAACGCTGTACTTGTTTGTAGCAACAGGTACACCAGGGCCCATTGTTGAAGTTACTGTGCATGACTTGAGGTAAGTACCCTTTGCAGCAGCTGGCTTAGCCTTAACGATAGCTTCCATAAGTGTTGCGAAGTTTTCTTCGAGCTTAGCAGCACCGAATGAAGCCTTACCGATTGGACAGTGAATGATATTTGTCTTATCAAGACGATATTCAATCTTACCAGCCTTAGCTTCTGTTACAGCCTTTGCAACATCAGGAGTAACTGTACCAGCCTTTGGGTTTGGCATAAGTCCACGAGGGCCGAGAACCTTACCAAGACGACCTACAAGACCCATCATATCAGGTGAAGCGATTACTACATCGAAATCCATCCAGTTTTCTTTCATAATCTTGTCAACGAGATCCTGTCCACCAACGAATTCTGCACCTGCAGCCTGAGCAGCTTCGTACTTATCTTCCTTACAGAATACGCAAACTCTTACGTTTTTACCTGTTCCGTTTGGAAGTACAACTGCACCTCTAACCTGCTGGTCAGCGTGACGTGAGTCAACACCGAGACGAACATGGAGTTCTACTGTCTCATCG
>JAFWWU010000122.1 GCA_017523285.1 Ruminococcus sp. | reverse complement strand
TGATAAAACGAATTTTAATAAGTATACTATCAATAATTATGGTACTATCAATGACAGGTTGTTCTCTTGTAACAGATAAATTTGTTGAAAAGGCAACAGAAAAAGCTGTTGAGGAACACGACAAAATAATAACAGAGGATTTCGGCACATTTACAGCTGAAATCAGAAAAGGCTGGCAAAAACAGGAAAACAATGGTTTTGACCTTTATGTAGCAAGAGATAATATCGGCTATTATTACTATGACGATACAACTATTTCTGATTATTATTTTCAGTATTCGATAAAAAAAGGGCCTGACGTATATGTTAAGTTCTTTACTGAACATATCAGGGATATAGTGGTTGATGAGATTTCTGATGATTTTGTTTCAGAGGTTACTCTTGACGGAAATATGTATGATACAGGATATGCTATCGTACATAATGATATTAATAATTATTCTTATGTATATTTTCTTATAAATCCTATTAAGAACGAGATTTATACATTTATAGCAATTTATGATTCTGTTGATAAAAAAGAAACAGCAGAACGTGAAGTTAAACGTCTGGCATTAAGTATGAAGATAAAGGAAGAATCAGATGTTGCTGAACGTGAACACATATAAATGGAAAGGCGAATAAAATGAGCATTTATAATTGTCCTAACTGTGGGGAAAAAACATTCAATCCGCTTACAAAAGCACTCGCAGGTCAGCTTAATTCAAAAGGAAAAGCATGTCCGAATTGCGGAAAGCATATAACAAATGGCACAGCAGCTTCGGTTTTCAATGCAATTTACAGTATAGGAATATTTGTGCTTGTAGTAGCAACATATTTGCTTGAACTTCCTTATGACTGGGTGATAATAATCTGTGCAATTGCATCTTTATTAATTGTTCCAAGAATTGTAAATGCATTCTTTTTCAAAATGGAGCTTACAAGACGTAAGGACGCACTTTCAAAATGAGTAATCTCGGAATATATATCCATGTTCCTTTTTGTGCAAAAAAATGTCCGTATTGCGACTTTTATTCCACATCGTATACTTCAGCGAACATGAAAGGGTATATACAGGCGTTAATTCGCAATTTTAAGGCATATACCACAGATATTCCCGTTGATACCGTTTATTTTGGCGGAGGAACTCCCTCGCTTATAAGCGGTCAGCAGCTTGGATTAATTATCGAGGAGCTGAAAAATTCATTTCATATCAATGAAGATGCCGAAATAACAATTGAAGCAAACCCTTCAACAATAGATTTCGATAAGCTTTTTAAATACAGAAAAGCAGGAATAAATCGTTTATCGCTCGGAGTTCAGTCAATGAATAAAACTGAGCTTGATTTTCTCGGCAGACATCATACTCCTGAAAGAGCAGAAAAAGCTGTGAAAGATGCTCATAGTGCAGGCTTTGAGAACATATCCTGCGATCTTATGATTGGGCTTCCAAATCAGACAATATCGGATATCTCGCATTCAATCGAAAGGCTTGCAGATCTTAATATAACGCATATATCATCATATATTCTTAAAGTCGAAGAGGGAACACGTTTCCATATTGACGGAATAATCGAAAAGCTTCCCGATGATGATTATATCAGCGGACTTTATCTTGAAATGTGCGATATTTTAAGCAGTTATGAATATAAGCAATATGAGATTTCAAATTTTGCTAAGAATAATTTTCAGAGCAGACATAATAACCGCTACTGGAAATGTGAAGATTATCTCGGAATAGGCCCCGCTGCTCATTCGTGTTATAATGGTATAAGATTTGCAGTAAAACCTGAACTTGATGATTTTATAGCTTCACCGAAGCAGAATATTGAAATAACAGACAGCAATCCATATACTTTTGAAGAAATGGCAATGCTGAAATTAAGGCTCAGCGAAGGACTTGCATTATCTGAATGTGGAGATAAAGCAGATAATATAATAAAAAAGACTGATATGCTTATTAAAAACGGGTATATAACCTTTGACGGGAAAAAAATAGCCCTTACAAGTAAGGGCTTTATGGTATCAAATTCAATAATTGAATATCTTATCTTCTGATTATTCCAGAAGCTCCTTTCGCATTTGCGTGAGGAGCTTTTTTTCACGTCTTGAAACCTGAACCTGTGTCATATTAAGTGCTTTAGCAGTTTTACTCTGCGTCAGACCTCTGAAATACCGAAGTTCAAGAAGAGCCTTATCCTTGGTATCAAGCCTTGACATAATCTGCCGCAAAGCAAGTATGTCTACGATTTCGGTATCTGGTGCATCAACAGGCACATCAATCTGATTTTCTTTATCATCTGATGCAGTAAGTGATATTAACGGCTGATTAACGCATAGAGCCTCAGATATATCTGCTTCATCTGCCTCAGCAAGTTTTGCAAGTTCAGATATAGTAGGTTCACGAAAATTTGTATTGAGAAATTCCTCACGGATACGCTGAATTTTCATAGAAAGCTCTTTCAGACTTCTGCTTACCTTAACGGTTCCGCCGTCACGGAAAAGACGCTTTATTTCACCGAGAATTACGGGAATTGCATAGGTTGAAAATTTCACTCCACGTTCAGTATCAAATGCTTTTACAGCTTTAAGAAGTCCTATACAGCCTGCGGAATACAAATCATCATATTCAATTCCACGACCTCTGAATTTATTTGCACAAAGATGTACAAGACCTAAATTTTCTTCTGCGGCAGGTTTATTAGTAATGCTATTCATGGCACTTCAGCTTCGTGCGCATTATTACAGTTGTACCTTTTCCGACAATGCTTTTTACAGAAAGCTTGTCTGTAAACGACTGCATAACAGAAAATCCAAGTCCAGAGCGTTCTTCTTCCGGTGCAGTAGTAAATAAAGGCTCCATAGCTTTTTCAATATCAGCAATACCACAGCCTTTATCTCTGATTTTTATGTATATGGTATTGTTTTCGAGTATTCTTACAACTACTTCAATATTTCCGTATGAATTACGATATCCATGCACAATAGCGTTTGTAACAGCTTCAGAAACGACTGTGCGTATATCTGCAAGCTCTTCAACAGTAGGGTCAGCCTGAATAAGAAACGATGATACAACAGCTCTTGCAACGCTTTCATTGACAGAAAGCGATGGTATTGAAAATTTTACTTCATTAATAATCTTCATTTCTTCCTCCTATAATTTATCGCAGGTAATTTTAACAAGACGTTCTATTCCTGAAAGCTTTAAAACTCGTTTGATATAAAGCTGAGGATTTTTTACAATAAGCTTTCCTCCGCATTCAGTTATAAGCTTGTGTCTGCCAATAATAAGACCTATTCCCGAACTATCCATAAATGAAATATCCTTGAAATCAATGGAAAGCTCTTTCGGCTGATTAGAAAGAATAAAACTGTCAAGCTCCCGGCGTATTTCCTTAGCGTTATGATGGTCTATTTCACCGCACAGAGATGCAACAGCAATTCCGTCGGCAGATTTGATGTCAATGTTCATTTTACTTCCTCCTTTTGAAATAATTATACAATAGCTGTCATAAAAATAATGTCGAATGAGGGCAAAAACAAAATAAAAAAACTGCCAAATCCGAAGATTTGACAGTTCAGAAATTTATTTTTTACAGTTTTTACAGCATTTACTGCAATCACCGCAGCAGCCTTTTTTCTTTACAGAGGAACGCACAGCCGCAATGAAAAGCAATGCTATAACAGCAATAAGTATATAATCAATTAAACTCATAGAATTGCTCCTGCAATAAGATATACAACGAATGAGGCAAGCCACGCTACAAAGCATTGAAAGAGTATGATTGTAATTGTTTTAAGTACAGAATTAAGTTCCTTTTTGATAGTCGCAATAGCGGCTACACAAGGAGTATATAGAAGCGTAAATGTAAGAAAACTGCAAGCGGAAGCCGTAGTGAAAAGCGAATTCAGTTTTTCTGAAAGCTGTGCATTGCTTGCAGACATAAGAACTCCGAGTGTGCTTACAACAGTTTCCTTTGCTGAAAGACCTGTAACAAGAGCGGTTGTAATTCTCCAGTCATCAAAACCAAGCGGCTTGAAAAGAGGGGAGAGCATACGTCCGAGAGAAGCAAGCAAGCTATCAGAACTGTCGCTTACAACATTAAGACGAGCGTCAAAGCTTTGCAGACACCATATAATAATTGTAGCTGCAAATATTACTGTAAATGCTTTCTGAATGAAATCCTTAGCCTTATCCCACATAAGCATCATAACGCTTTTTGCGGATGGAAAACGATAATTCGGCAGCTCCATAACAAAAGGAACAGGTTTTCCCTTGAACTGAGTCTTTTTAAGAATAAGCGCGCATATTATTCCTACAAGCATTCCAAGCAAATAAAGTGAAATCATTACAAGAGGCTTATATTTACTGAAAAATGCTTCTGTAAAAAGAGCGTATATCGGAATTTTAGCAGAACAGCTCATAAACGGAACAAGAATAATTGTCATTTTTCTGTCACGTTCAGATGAGAGCGTTCTTGTAGCCATAATTGCAGGAACGGAACAACCAAATCCGATAAGCAGCGGCACAAAGCTTCTTCCTGAGAGACCGATTTTTCTGAGAAGCTTATCCATAACAAAAGCAACTCTTGCCATGTAACCGCTATCTTCCAGAATAGAAAGGAAGAAGAATAATGTTACGATAATAGGCAGAAAACTCAGTACGCTTCCTACTCCCGCAAAAACTCCGTCTATAATAAGACTGTGAACAACAGGATTAATCTGATACGATGTCAGAGCATTATCTGCAAGTGATGTTACCTTATCAACACCAACCGAAAGAATATCGCTTAATGCTGTACCGATTACATTGAATGTAAGCCAGAAAATAAGCACCATTATAATCAGGAATGACGGAATGGCAAGATACTTGTTTGTAAGAATATTATCAATTTTAATACTTCTCAGATGCTCTTTGCTTTCTTTGCACTTGACAACAGCGGAATTACATATTTTTTCTATAAATGTATAACGCATATCCGCAAGAGCCGCATTTCTATCCATACCGCATTCAAATTCCATTTCGGTTATTGAATGTTCAAGCATATCAAGCTCATTCTGATTAAGCTCAAGATGAGAGGTAATGTCAGGATCGCCCTCAACAAGCTTAGTTGCAGCAAATTTTGCGGAAACGCCTATTTTTTCAGCGTGATCTTCAATAAGATGAGTTACAGCGTGAATACATCTGTGAACTGCACCCGAACAGAAATCGGTTTTTACGGGAGCAATTTTATTTTTAGCTGTATTGACAGCAGTCTGAATAAGCTCATCAACGCCCTCGTTCTTAGCCGCACTTATAGGAATTACAGGAATACCAAGCTTTTCGGAAAGAAGAGAAACATTGATTGAACCACCATTGTTTCTTACTTCGTCCATCATATTAAGTGCGAGAACCATAGGAATTTTCATTTCAAGAAGCTGTAATGACAAATAAAGGTTTCTTTCAATATTTGTAGCGTCAACGATATTGATTATACCATCGGGCTTTTCATTAATAAGAAAATCTCGTGTCACGATTTCTTCCTGAGTATACGGTCTGATTGAATAGATACCCGGAAGATCCACAACGCTGTGTTTGGTGAAATTCCTTATTTCACCAACCTTACTGTCAACTGTTACACCGGGGAAGTTTCCGACATGCTGATTAGCACCCGTAAGCTGATTGAAAAGTGTTGTTTTACCGCAGTTCTGATTACCTACAAGGGCAAATATCATACAACACCCTCACTTTCAACTTCAATTTTTTCTGCGTCTTCAAGTCGTATGGTAAGCTCATATCCACGCAGGTGAAGCTCGATAGGATCTCCCATAGGAGCAACCTTTCTTACCATAACCTGAGTTTTTGGGATAAGTCCCATGTCAAGAAGTCTTAGTCGCAGAGGGCCATCGCCGCCGACAGTTTTTATAATTGCAGATTGTCCGATTTTCAAATTTGCGAGAGTCATTATATCCTCTTTTCCATAAATAGATTTTAAGAGATTAATCTCTGTTCCAAATTTATAATATCATTATATTTTGAAAATGTCAATAAAAATCACACTTTGTTAGCAAAGTGCAACAAGAAGCTTTAGATATACCGCATAGCATTAAGCTGTGCGGTATATTGCTTAATATATTAAAGTTTGCCGCCGCATTCCTGACAGAACTTGCCCTGTGAAGCAGGTGCACCACAATTAGGACAGAATTTTGGCTTAGGAGCAGCCTGCTGAGCCTGAGCCATCATGTTTGATATACGTCTGCTGTCGTTTACCAGGTTTTCAATATCTTCAGTCATTTGTTTGTATTTACGCCACATTGGATCATGGTATGGTTCAGAAGCAACAGCTCTGCCTATTGAGCCGATTATTCCTCTGCCGCCTATACGCTCAGTAGTCACCGTAACATTTCTGCTATTGAGTTTAAAACGTATTTCATCAAAATATGGGTTGTTTTCAATGCTTAAAGTCACATAGAAATCATAATCAATTTCATAACGTGGGGGATTATAGCTTACTCTTTCGTTATTATTGTTAGTTCTGAATAATTCACGTTCATGATCTTTTATTTCAATGTCTACCATAGAAACGTCTGAAAAAAGAATAAGGTCAGAATTTTCTTCCATATAATCCTTAGAATCAGTAACTATAAATCTGTAAGGAACACCATTTCTTTCTTCTGCAATAAGCTGAAATCTGTCACCGAATCTTCTTGTCGGGCTGAAGTTTCTTAATTCCTGATAGTTCTGCTCTCTGTACACAAGCTGCTCCTTGATTTCTTCAACAGTTGAATGACGACGCTCGGAAAACCATGGAGAAAGCTTTTTTGTACAGTCCTTGCACATATTTCCGTCTTCAAGCTTGCGGTTTCCGAGTAAACCTACTTCCTTGCCGCAGATTGCGCATTCTTTCTTTTCAAATAATTTGTCAAATAATCCCATAATAGATAATCCTTTCTATATCATTTTTTTATAATTATAGCATAAAAATCTATAAAAAGCAATATTATAAAAAAACTGCACAGAAAGCTGTGCAGTAATATGAATTATTCAAATGAATCAAGGTCTATTTCGTTAATGATATCCTTAAGAGCAGCAAGCTCATCAGCAGTAAGAGTACAGCCCTTACCCATTTTTGAGTGGTCAGGAGACCATTCACGGATATCATATTTAGGCTCACGGTCATTCCAGCTTACGAGATTAAGCTCCTTTGTCCAGCCCTTTGCATTTTCGGAAAGTGTTCCGAGTGATTGAGTGATTTCAAATTTTAATTCAGCCATTTGTATTCTCCTTTTCTTTTTTGTCTTTCAGAATGAAAGTTTTATCTCTGTATAATATATTCTATCACAAAAAGGAAAAAATGTCTATATGTTTAAATAGAAAAATACAAATAATTTAAAGCAAGCGAATACATTTGTGAAGGACGGCTTTTCTTAGTGATAAGCATTTCTGTAAAATCAACAGCATCCTCAATATTTCTTGAAAAATCGGGGATAGTTTCAATTTCGCCGTTATTGATATCTTCAGCCTCAACGCCGTATGTAATAACAGGGTACTCAAAGCCTTTTATTGTTCCTGTTGTTACACGATAAGCGATGCAGTTATCGGCAAAAACCTCAAGATAAATTGATTTATCATTGATTTCTTTTTTGATTTTTCTCATTAATCCGAACATATTTTGTTGCTCCTTTGTTTTGTTTCTTTTTATCATATAATAAATGCTGTACCGAATTTATATTTTTTCCTCGGTACAGCATTATTTTATCACGATTATTATATCTATGTAAATAGGAGAAATTGAAACAATAAGAAATAAAATGTAAGTTATTGACGAAATCAGTTATCGTAAATTTCTTTTTCGATTATTTCAATATTTTTTTCAAAATCAAGTTCAAGAACAGCGCCAACCTTATATTCACCGTTTTTGTATGTTTTATCAGCAGGAACTCTGAGCTGTTCCATGTCATAAGGAAGAATAAACGGAGCTCTTAATGCAAGAGTATAAAGCTCGAACGTTGTCATATTTGTAGTCATTTCAGGAGCAGCCGATTTTATGATTTTTGTAATCTTTGCAGGATTGAATGATTTTACCTTTTCTGTAATTTTGGTAAGAACATTTCTTTGTCTTTCAGTACGTTCAAAGTCAGCGTTTCCTACATATCGTATTCTTGAATATGAGAGTGCCTGTTTGCCGTTAAGCTTGATTTTTCCGCCGCCTTTAAGATAGTCAGAGTCAATAGCGTCACCCATAAGCGCATTTACTTCATCATGAAGGATTTTATTTATAGCCTCAGCTTCCTTATCACTTATTTCGATTTCAATACCGTTTACAGCGTCAACAACTGCGGCAAATGCATTGAAATTAACGGATACATAATCTGTAACCTCAATATTGAAATTACGTTGAATAGTATCAATCAGAAGTTCTGCACCGCCGAATGAATATGCGGCATTAAGCTTATTCCAGCCATGTCCCTCTATATCAACATAAGAATCACGCATAAATGATGTGAGGAATATTTTATCAGTTTTTGAGTTTATTGAAAGCAGAATCATAGTATCAGAGCGTCCTCTTTCGGATTCAGAGCGTCCGTCTGTACCGATAAGAAGAATATTCCTTACATGCTTTTCATTAATAAGACCTGAATAACTTACAATATTGCTTTCCACATAATTTATCTTATTAATAAGAGCATAGATAATTACCGAATATATAATAAATATAACAACTACAACAGAAATAAGAGATGTAATTATTTTTGAAATAATACCTTTCTTTTTTCTTTTTTTCTTCTTTTTTGGCTCAGAAGAAACAGGCTCGGCTTTTTCAGGCCTTATATTCTGCTTTTTTGATTTCTTATTGTTATTATCGGGGACAGGTGATTGTCTTGGAGCTTCATAATGTTTATTATGCTGTCTTGATTCGTTATTATCATGTTGTTTTTTGAAATGATTGACGCTATGCGGTTGATATTCTGAATTATATTTTTCATTCCCATAATTAATTTCAGCAGTATCTCCGTATGGATTATAATTTATATACTGAGTTTCTTCATTATCAGAATTTGAATTAAGTTTATTGGTTGGTATATTGCTTGAAACAGTGTTTCGTATATTGTCCAGTGCATCATTTGTTTTAAGCTCTGTAACCTTCTTATGAAGCGGCGGAAGGCTGTTACCGCAGTTTTTTCTGTAATCAGCATTGTTTACTGTGTTATTGTTACTTTTATATGATGCAGGACGAGGAAGATCGGAATTATATTTCTTTTCGTTTTCATTCATAACTAATGTATCCTTTCAAAATAATACGGGGTGGAAAGTTCCACCCCGTAAGTAATACTTTTAATAGCTACATTTGCTTCATATTTACAGCAAAATAAGTAACGGCAGTACAAATAAGATTATATACAATAAGAGAAGATGCTGACATATAATCATAACTGAAATCAAGTGGAAGTATCAGCATTAAAGCCAATCCGAATCCCAGCAGTATCGAAGCTGTCTGGAAAATCAAACCGATAATAGAAGCCGAATAGATATTTTTTGTACCGTTAATAAGCTGAGCAAGTGAGGTGAATTTACCTGTACAAGCCATAGAAGCACTTAATCTGATAGTTTTTGAGGTTTCTTCATCAAATTCCTTATGAAGCTTGTTAGGAATAACACGAAGCATCTCTTCGGGGATATTGAATACAGTTGATATCTTTCTAAGAGTAATACAAGCGTCAACACTTTTTATAATAAGACAGATATTTCTCTTTCTGAGCTGTTTAATCCACTCTTTAACATTTTTATCTGCCTTGATATCAACAATGAATATTGCGGCAAGATTACCTGAAATAGAAAGATAAATTGCCTCCTGTCCGTTTGCGGTATATTCGGTTTCTTTTGTTTTTGTCGGCATACCTTCAATATAATGGCTTGTCATAAGCTCACGGTTTCCGAAAAGAACACGCTTGTTATTAATCCAGCCGCATATACCCATAGAATCATCATAAGAGAAGTTTTCAACAGGATAAAGAATATTCTTATTTCCGTCTATAACGTCATTAAAAAGCTCTTTCATAACACTTCCCGCATGCTGTGTAAGACTTGCAGCTTCAAGGAGTGCCTCGTCAATTTTAGTATCTGAAAAAACCTTTATGCCGCTTAATTTTACAGAGCCGGTAGGGAAAAGCTTATCAGCATTGATAAGTATAGAGTTTGTATCATAAAAATCATCAACACTCTGATATCCAAGCATGATACCCTTATTTTTGATGAATTTTCTCGAAGCATTATCAAGCGGAACATTTACTACAAGTGAAATTGCCATACATGATGTTGCGCAAAGCAATAAAGTAAGGATAGAAAGTCCGAAGCTTAATGTTTCAGAGCGTAAATATGTAAGAACGCCTGAAATTGCAATTGAAGCAAGTATAGAAAGCGGAACAGTTTTTTTACAGAATGAATCTGCAATATCCGAAGAATATGTATATCTAAGAAAATCAGTAAGGAAGTCTGTTTTCTTCATAGCCGCAAGGATAGGGAAGTCGCCAAGAGTACCTCTTGTGAGCGATTCAGCCTTTGACTCGTCATTTACAAAAACAATTCCGTGTCGGTCAAAATTTCTTGAAACAAAATTGAAATTTCGTGTTGCACGATTGATAATAAGCTTTTTTCCGAGTGTGTTGAAAAGAATACAGAGTATTCCGACAGGCATATAAATATGCACCTTTTGTTGTGTAACAGCTTCGGGTGTAGCTAATGCCGAAATTGCTGCGGCAATACACGATAATGAACAAACAGCAGTCATACTGTCACAATCAGCATTAAAGGTAAAAAGCTTTTTAAGTCCGTTTGTAAAAACAGAGAATGCTGAAACTGCCGCAGTTATACCTAATATCAGCTGGAAAACAATAAAATTGGTGATATTGGTTTCAGGATTCAGAAGTTCAACTATCGGAAGTGAAAACTGCGAAGCAAGTGTAAGATAAACACTCATAAATGAGATAAGGAACATAATTGTCGCACGAACTGAAATTGTGCTTTTAAGCTCATAAATATCTCTGCCAACATCCTCTACGTCACCATAATAATTAAAATCAACAAGACGTTTTGTACGCCTTGTATTTTTTCTTGAATAATCCTCATTATGTGTGATATGAACATCAAGCTCAGATGCGTCTATCTGATTATTATCAGAAGTAAGGTCAAGGCTTGTATATTCAGCTCTCGGAGCAGGTGTTACAGGCTTTGAAGCCTCAACAGCCTTAGGAGAGGGAACAATATCTGTAATAAGTCTCTGATTTTCAGGCTTCATTGCCTCTTCCAGTACATTTACAGAGCTTTTACGTTTTTTAACCTTTGGCGGAGTGTAAAGATATTCTCCGTCAGGACGCTCTTTTGAATATGTTTTATCAAGCTTACTGTTTTTATGTTTCTTTTTGATATTTTCTATTTCTTTTGCTCTTGTTGAATCAGACATTCGTCTGATTTTCGGAGCATAATCGCTGTCAACTGCTGTTGTGACAAAAGCATTGTCATAGCCTGCACTTCTGTCACTTGCCTTTGCCGCACGCAGATTGCTCATCGCAGAAGAATTTACAAATGAAACCTTAGACCTTGAAAGGTCAGAGGGCTTGAAATCATTTGCAGGTGTGGAGTTTCGCAAAGGCATATCATCACTAAGCATTGATTTTGAATGATTTCTCACAATGCGTCTGGATTTGTCTTTATGTTTTGGAGTAGAATTAATTTTATCGGCGGAATTTAATATCTTGGTAGTTTCAAATGTACCATTTTTGTCCGAAGAAACCGAAGAATCTGCCGAATTGAATTCGTCCAAAATATCCTCAAGAGAAGGTTTCTGATTTGACATGAGAACTAATTACTCCTTATTTAATTTTTAGAAAGTCGCTGTCTTACAGCCTCATACATAAAAATACCTGCTGCCACAGAAGCATTGAGAGATGTAATCTTACCGAGCATAGGCAGTTTCAGAAGAAAATCACATTTTTTCATAATAAGTCTGCTGATACCAAAACCCTCAGAGCCTATAACAAGACCGATACTTCCTGTAAGGTCGGTTTTGGAATAATCCTCACCTGTTGCATCAGTACCATAAATCCATACACCGTTTTCTTTAAGAAAATCAATTGTATTGGCAAGATTTGAAACTCTCGCAACAGGAAGCCAACTTGCAGCTCCCGCAGAAGTTTTGAAAACAGTTGCATTAAGAGATGCGCTTCTTCTTTTCGGAATAATAATTCCGTCAGCACCTGCCGATTCAGCAGTACGGATAATAGCTCCGAGATTATGCGGGTCTTCAATTTCATCACAAATAATTATAAAAGGCGAAGTGCCTTTTTTTCTTGATATTTCAAGAATATCTTCTACTGTAACATATTTTCCGCATGCACCGACAGCTACAACACCCTGATGAGAAGCGCCGTTTGCAAGCTGAGAAAGTTTAGTTTCAAGAGCATCCTTGACAACGATATTCTTATCTTTAGCCAGCTTTCTTATCTGACCAAGACTACCACCGTTGCCACAGATATAGATGCAGTCGATATCCGAATCGGATTTCAAAGCCTCGATAACGGGATTTCTGCCTGCAATAATATTTTCATTTATGAAATCTTCTTTATCTTTAAAATTTCTGTTATTGGTAGGCATATTGCCGACTCCTTTTTATATAAACAAATATTTGTTGATTTTTCTCTATTAAGAAGTAAACGCATAGTTCAGCAAAAAAGTTTGCATAATTATGCGTTAATGAAAAAAGAACAATTTAATTTTACCACGTTTGAACAATAAATTCAAGAGAAATTTTAAATTTTACCTCTTTCGCAGATAATATCAATCATTTCTCCGACATTTTTCATGCCTGAAACCTCTTTCATTTTAAATGTAAGAGAGAATTCATCTTCAACAGCACCGATAAGGTTTATATGTTCAATGCTGTCCCATTCTTCAATATCACTTGAAGTTGTATTTTCATTTATAACGATTGATTCATCATCAAAAACATCTCTGAAAACTTCTGTAAGCTTTTCAATAATCATATTTCTGTCCATTATAATACGCACTCACTTTCTTTTATATTAATAACTGTATTTTTATTTATGTAGTTTTCAATGTCAAGACGCCATTGTGTTGTACCGTCATCACTTTCGGAAACGAATTCAAATCCGAGAACATCGGGATAGAAATTCATAACCATTTTGTTTTTCTGTGTAGGAATATAAATCCCGTTAAGACTTGTAATTTTCTTATCAGCCGCATATTTAACAAGAGAATCAAGCATAGCAAGCTCCATATCTCTTTTAAGTACACGACAGCTCATAAGCCATAAATCAATATTAAGCTCACAGCCGTTAATTTTACCGATAATAACGGAAACAACACCATTATCACCGAATTTGTCTTCAAGCTTACCATAAATAGCGATATATTCATCGGAATCTGATATTGCTTCAATTTCTTCGATAGTATATCTTCTTGTAGTCAGATTAAACTGATTACTTTTGTTAATAAGCTGAGTAATTCTCTTTAAATATACAGGTCTGAATGTTGAAATCTCAGCATTCATTTCAAGACTTAATAAATAATCAGAGTAGTTTTCAAATGAAGCTTTCTGTTTATTTCTTTGAGCGTTTGCAAAATACATTTCATTTCTTTTAAGGTCATCTTCAGAAATTGATGTAACCTCAAAATAACCGCTTCTTGAAAGCTTATACATAGCCTCAGTAATATCTTCAAAGCCGATAACAGCTGCATCGGGAATCTGAGAAGAAACAATTTCACATTCCGCAGGATTATCATCAATAAATACAAAGCTTTCGGGGAGAAGTGAAAGCTCATCAGCTGTATTGATTATGTTTATATCCTTGCTGTTCCAGTTAGCCTTGATAGAAACAAAATCATCGGGTTTTAATACTGATTCAGGGTGATTCAATCCAAGCAGAGCATTTTCTTCTTCATTTTTAGAACATACAGTAAGAAGAATACCTGTATTCTTGAAATTTTTTACAAAGCACTGGAATTCAGTAAATGACTGTGCAACAGCAGATTCTTTACCGATTTCAATTCCTTCCTGACCGTCATCGCCGATAACTCCGCCCCATAGCGTATTATCAAGGTCAAGGGCAATTACCTTTTTGTTTTTGCCGTAAATAGATTTTATAATATTTGAAAGATTATTAGCAAATTCAGGGATAATATCAGTGCTCAGAGCGTATTTATACATACACCATGCCTGAGCATTATGCCATTTCTCAAGCCCGATACAAGAAGCAAGATAATTTATATCATTAATATAGAATCCATTATTGTTTCTTGCGTATTCGCCAAAGAGCATATTCAGCTTATTGATATAATAAGAGTACCCGTTTATATTGGAGAAATCTGCATTGCCAAGATATCTGTAAAGCGGAAGCTCAAAATTATTCTGAATTATAGGACAGCTGAATTTTGAATAAAGGCTTGTCCACATTGTCTTGAATTTATTGAATTCATCGTTGATTCTTTCATTAATAACTGATTCATCGTTTATAAGCGAATCAGAAAATCCGCTTATATTTCTGCAAGTTGTATGAATGAAAATAATATCGGGGGAGAATGAATCAAGCTCTTCATTTCCGAAAACAGCATCCTCCCAGAACATATTATAATCAGACTGATAAAATTCAGGTTCAATTCCGTTATTAAGAAGAAACAGTTCAAGACAGAATACAATATCATTTGTAGTAGAACCACCAAGAACAGCAACTTTCTTTTTAATTCTTGTACTGTTATCAGCAAGAAGTTCTTTTCTTATTTTTTTTCTGTTTCTTAGAATATATCGGTTATCAAATGGAAAAGCAAGCTCTTTCAATTTATACTCCTATCATTTAGTACGGTTATATTCAATATAGTCGTGATTCTGACCTGTTGCACTATAAGTATTCATTGCGAAAAGTACATCAGTAGCGTTTACACTCTGAATAAAACTGATAGCGTTAAGATTGAAATATCTGATATCACATACATAAATGTTTTCAAATGAATATGTGAGTACAGGTGCTAAGGCATTACCGTAGCTATCCTTGAATATAACGAGATTTCTTCCGTTTTTGGTTGAAGTTTCAATGTGGGTTATCTGCTCATCACCGCCGAAAACCATATAATAGTTTGATTTTTTCATCTTAGAGCCGTCATAAAGCAGACTTCCTGAAGCACCATTGGTAAATGATGTGTTATAGCGTGTTGTCTTGCATTCAGCCTTTGGTGAATAGTAGATGAAATCCTCAGGATTATTAAGGAGGTCGGCACTTTGTGTGTATCCGTAAAGAGTTCCCACATATCCGTTTAATGTGAGTATATCGTAATTCTGTTCGTTAAGCTCGGCAAAATCAACACCTGCAACCTTTGCAAATTCTTCAGCTGCATAGTATGCGCCGAGTGGAAGCCAGTGGTGGTCTGTCCTTGCATAGATATTTTCTTTTTTATGATAAAGAAGAGCAGTAAATACATCAACAGGCTTAACGTCGCTGAGGAACGAATTGATATTATTGATATTGTCCTCTTCACTTGCAGTAAGATGAGCATAATTCTCAGGCATATAATATGAAACTGATGTAGGACAAACCATAGAATAAACGTTTACGCCTTCACCGAGAGCCTTTTTGTATTCATTGAGTGAATTTGCATATTCCTGTCCGTTCTTCTTACCGCCGCCGTAAAGCATAAGACCTCTGTTGTTTACAACAACGATATTATTTGAAATCATACCGTTGTCAACAGGCGGATTGAAGTTATCAGGAACAGTTGTTGTAGTTGTAGTGGCAACTGTTGTAGTATTTTCAGATACAGTTGTCTGAGTAATATTTGTATCAGCAGTTGTTGAAGTTGTAGTTATTGTTGTAACGACAGGTTCATCTTCTATTACAACACCCGGGCCATAGAATACGATGTTATCGTCACCATCGCCGTAGCTTTTACCTTTGAGTGAACGGAGAAATGCAACTTTATTCTTGAAAAAGCTTCTGTTAGGTACTGTGTCATCGTAAAAATTAGCAACTGCTTCGGTATATTCGCCGTTAAAATATGATTCAAGAGTGAATTTCGGGAAAGTAGCAAGCTTTCTGTTTTCTTCCTTAGAAATTGTGTCACGCTTGAAGAAAAGAAGATAACCAAATCCGCCGACAATAATTACAGAAACAAGCAAAATATTCAATACAGCAATTCTGCTTTCAATTATAAGACGTCTGCGACTTTTTTTATCAATTTTTTTATTTTCAACTGAATTTACATTTTCTTCTGACATTTATGAAAACACACCTCTTAAAATCTGAAATACAAGAAAGGATTGTTTGTAGAATCTACAAGCATAATACTGCTTACGATTAAAAGTAATGAGCAGGCAAGCATAGTTACAAAAGCCGCCATTGTCTTTATCGGGAAATATTTATCGGTCAGCTTTTTAAGCATAGGGATAACCGGCATACAAAGAACAACGCATAAAAGAATCAGATAAAGATTATTAGTGAATTTAATTTTATCCACCTCATTGATGAATGAATTTCCGTTTAATCCGATTAATCCCTTGAAGAAATAACCAAGGTTTCCGAGTTTTTCAAAGTAGAAAATACCAAAGCCGATTACAATTATGATTTTGTTGTAGATATGGCGGATTACAATCGGGATTTTCTTCATCTTCTTTTTGCCGATTTTCATTTCAATGAATATGAATAATCCGTAATAAAGTCCCCAGATGATAAAATTCCAGCTTGCACCATGCCATAATCCCGTACAGAACCATACGAGGAATAATCCGCCGTACTTTCTGCGTTTCCCGAAAATTGGAATATAAAGAAGATAATCACGGAAAAATGTACCGAGTGAAATGTGCCATCTCTGCCAGAATTCGGTTACATCCTTGCAAATAAAAGGATAATTGAAGTTTTCGTCAAAGTGGAAGCCGAACATTCTGCCCATGCCTATAGCCATATCCGAGTATCCTGAGAAGTCAAAGTAAATCTGCATTGCGTATAATGCCGCACCGAGCCATAATCCGATTACTGTTGAGCTTTCAGGTGTGCCAAGAAAATCGTTTGCGACTTCTCCGAGACTGTTTGCGAGAAGAACTTTTTTTGAAAGACCGATTATAAGTCGGTTTAGTCCGTATGACAAATCTTTAACTGTAGTTCTTCTTGAATTGATTTCCTTTTCGATTGTACTGTATCTGACAATTGGGCCTGCAACAAGCTGAGGGAAAAGCGAAACATACATAAGGAAGTGAATAAAATTTCTTTGAGATTTAACCTTTTCCCAATGGCAATCGACAATATAGGAAATAATCTGGAAAGTATAGAAACTGATACCGATTGGCAGACGAATATCAGGTATTGTAATATCGGCATTAAAAAAAGTGTTGATATTTTCAACAATAAAACCGCTGTATTTGAATACGCCGAGCATAAGGATATTGTATATAACCGCACTGACAGTTATAACAGTATCTGACTTTCTGCCTCTGAAATGCTCAATTGCAAGTCCTGCACCATAATTAATAAGTGAGGATGCAATGAGTAAGAAGATGTAGAAAGGTTCGCCCCATGCATAGAAAATAAGCGAGAAAAT
>JAFWWU010000121.1 GCA_017523285.1 Ruminococcus sp. | reverse complement strand
TAGACATTGCGTTTCATAGGACGACCGCAAATCATACATTTTACTTTTCCCGAAAGGGGAGAAAGCTCCTGCGAGCCTCTGCTTGAACGAGTATTACTCTTTAAACGCTCCTGTGCACGTTCCCATACCTCCATGTCAATTATAGCTTCATGAGAATTCGGAATACGAATCCAGTCATCTGTGCCTACCTGTTTTCTTTTTTTATTCTTATAGCTGATATTATGAGATTTGCCCTGCACAAGAGTTCCGATATATGTTTCATTTCTCAATATAGAAGCAATTGTTGACTGAGTCCATAATCCGTTTGAATTGCTTGATACTGCATTAGTATTTACATATTTTGAGCCGTTTTGCTGTTTATACGCTGACGGACTCGGAATATTATCCGAATTAAGCTGTGCGGCGATTTTTCTGTACCCTTCACCCTGAACATACATATCAAAAATGTTACGGACATTCTCAGCTGCTTTTTCATCAATAATAAGATGATGCTTGTCTGACGGATCAATTTTGTAACCGTAAGGAGCAAAAGAGCCGATAAATTGTCCCTGCTGACGCTTATAAGCGAGAGTACGGCGGATTTTAGCGGAAATATCCTTGACATACATTTCATTATATGCACTTGTGAAAAGCCGCATTGTGCCGTAAAGCTCACTTTCTGAGTCAGCATTGTCAGCGACACCGATAAAACGCACACCCCATTCGAGAAATTTATCATTGATATATTGCTCGATAACAATGATATCTCTTGAAAATCGTGATTGATCCTTGCAGAGAACAATGTCGATTTTTCCTTTTTCACAGTCAGCGAGCAGACGATTAAAATCAGGACGGGTGTGGTCAATGCCGCTGTACCCGTCATCACAATAAATATCGTAGATTTCCCATTCACGCTCATGACAGTAGTCACGGAGCATATTTTTTTGATTCTGTATACTCTGACTGTCATCACAGCTTGATTTATTCTTATCCTCAATTGATAAACGGCAATAAATTCCTACCTTTGGCATTGTCGCACCTCCTTTAACATACAACCTGATTTATGCCTTTTTTAACTGCTTGTTCAGAAGTCTTTCAATTTTGGCTGTTACAGCCTGTTTCATTGATTCGGTATCATTGCTTTTATAAATGTTTTTTGCATGAATACTGCGCTTCATAAAACACCCCCTTTCTCATTTTATTAATGTTTTTATTGTAATATAACATTACATTCTATATGATAGTCCTTCATATACATGAGGCTTACTACCATCAATCACTTTTCTTTTGTATATACAATCTGGAAATGAAGTGCAGATCAAATCTTTAAAGTCAGATGGAGCAGGTGGAATATGCTCTCCATAATTTTCCTTGCAGAACCTTTTATATTTTTTATATACATCAGCAGTTGAAATATAACCCTCAGGATCGCTTATGAGAAAATCGTCTACAAATGCATCAAAAGGCGACTGGAAATCCGTAGGAGTATCGTCATCTTCGGTCAGTTTAAAGCCATTTTTTACATATCTTGCTACGCCTCTTATTGCCCATGATACAAAAAGGTTGCGCTCTTCCCAAAGTTTCTGAGGTAATTCACGATCACGCTTATCCACAGGCACGGTATACGTAAAATGGCATATTTGAATTCTCTCATTCAAAGCATCATCTTTTGGGACGTTAGGCATGAAGTTTCCTAAAAATAAGAGCTTTGTTTGCAATCTTGCGTTGTGTGCATTGACATTTTTAGGTTCAATATTTACAACATCTCCGCCTGTGATTTGCTTAAAAATTCGCCACATCTTCTCGTCGGTCTTCTTAGATGATTCTCCATCTACATTTAGTAGTGAATGTTCCATGCTCGATATCCCGAACTTGTCGCCAAATTTTGTCAAAGGTACGCTTGAATACTGGCCATCAGCATACAGAGACTGAATTAGGTTTGCAAGGGTACTTTTTCCGGAATCGTGAGCCCCTATGAAGAAGACCGCCCCCTTAAAAGGAACTTGCGTTATAAGAATTCCGCATAACTCCTGCAACCGCTTATATTTTTTCAAATTGTAAGAACAAAGCGAGGCGAGAAATTTGTACGTTTTGCTTTTCCTAAAGTTTTCCTTGTCATATTTGAGAAAATCGGCAGCAAGGGAATAATTGAACAAAAAATCAGTGGAATGCGAAATAACTTTGCGTTCTTTCAGGTCATATGTCGCGTTATTCAAATTTACAAGATAATGATATGCGTTGAATACTATTTCATCTCTATATCTTCTGCGCATGAGTTCATCAATTACAGCTTTTGTGAGTGTGCTGCTGTTTTTAGCTGAATTATCGATAACTATTTCAACCACATTCTCAAGCTTAGGTTTATCTGCGGCATAATAAGCACCTCTGTCAGTGTCATACAGCCACATTTTTTTACCATAATACATAGGCGAGAAACTTTCGATGATTTTATCAACAATTGTTGTGCGAAGAGTTGCACCTTCAGCATTTGATGTTTCCAATGCTTTTTTTACATCAGCTCCTTCCTTTTTTTCGATTACAATTCCTGCGCGTTCGTTAAAAAAACTGCCGATATCGTCATCTTCAAATCCAAATTCGAATACATCAAGGTTCATACCTTTTCCTCTCCTTCCTCATTATATATAATAAATTCTTCTGCATCTGAATCAGGTAATTTTGTAACACTTTCGGTTCTATTATTATCAATTTTAACAACTTTTTCAGATTGCTTGTTGTCTGAACTGTTTGAAATCTTGTACAGAAGTTTAAGTGTTGCCTCGTAATCTGTCTCATCCTGCAAAGCTAAAATCCCCTGATATGGGCGTTCATTGAAACAAATATTAATTATCAACACGCCATACATTTTCGTATTATCTGCAAACTTTAATGCGATAAAGCTTGCGATGCTTTTGATTTTTTCGTTGTTAATATTGAGTTTCAGCAATTGCTTCTTGCAGTTGCAACCGAATACAATTTCAGCTTTTTTTGCATTTAGCGTAGCATCGAACTCTTCAGTTCCATTAAACACTGCTTGCACTGTGTTTTCGTCGTTTTCAAACACGATCAAAGCTGATGATATAACAAATTTCCTTCCCTTCAAGAAGACGTTTTTTTCTTGCGATGTGTAAAATACAGCATCGCCCCCCTCCATCGCAAGCTTTTCAATTCTTTTCAGTTTCATTATGAAAACCTCCTTATTTCTTGTGACTTTCCTGCCACTGTTATTATTCTATCACATCGCAACGCTTCCTCAAACCTGACGTTTTTTTTGACTTTTAAGGAAAAAATCCTCTTAGTTCTACAGCAATATTTATTTATGTAACGTAGATACGTCACTCCTGCTTACGATTACAAGCAAAACCTATTGAAAAATCTTATGTATTTTGATATAATAATAGTAAAACAGCATGATTTTTCTGAAAACCATATTTTAAATTTTATTTGTTAATTATATTTTTTTGAGTATATGAAGGGTGGAGGTTACTATGAATGATTATTTAAAGCTACTATTAAAACTACCAAGCGAATCACTATGTGATAGATTTAATATTAATGAAACTATTAGTGATGACGACATTAGTATAGAAGAAATTATAAACATATTAAAATACAGATTCAATATTGATTTTGAAGAAGATATAGAATATATTATACATGGTATCAATTATCAAAATTCGGAGGCAGGTATATTTTATAAATTATTTGAAAATATAATCACTCTCCTGAATGATAAAATTTCATTTAAAAAAGTTTATTCACGTGAAATAAGAGTGAATATTCTTCATAATAATTATAAAGAAAAAGATAATATACATATAAGATTAAATGAAAAAAACGCTGATAAATCATATAACTTTATAATTGATCATTTAGAAAAATATGATGATTCAAAAAGTAAAATGCAATACATAATTACTAATTTGTATTTAATAATGTTGCTATTAAACGATTCTTCTTATTATAATTATTCTGAATTTGAAAGAATCTATAATTACGAAGCAACATCAGACATAGATACGAATGATAATGCTTCATCTACAGATAAACTCGGTAAGAATTTCAAAATAGATGCTAAAATACTTAATAATCACAATGATTATAAAGAATCATTTATATATAATCTTGTAGCTGAAGAGAGTATATTCCATCCTAGCGATAAATATTTCACTCAAGCATGTGATGATCTTCATACAAAGTATTTCGATGCGTTTAAATATGATGACGAAGATGATGATTCTTTTTTGAGCATTGAAGAATTGGAAAAATTATTCACAGAAGATGAAAATCATGATGATCAAGATCCGATAACACTATACAATGATACCGAATCAAAGGCCGAT
>JAFWWU010000120.1 GCA_017523285.1 Ruminococcus sp. | reverse complement strand
TACTGCTTTATTTATGATATGGCAATCAGCTGTTCTCAGCAAGAATAAAAGTCTTGTTACGGGTTATTTCGCTTTTTCATTTATAGTAGTTGGAATTATTACTCTTGCCCCGATTATACCGTTGATTATTTTTGCATCCTCTGAATTTACATTGCCTTTTATTGCGGCAAATCTTCTTTCGCCATCAATTAAATTATTTGCGATTATCGGCGGTGTAGATATGCTTGCAGGAATTGTACTTTCAGTTATAAGCAAAAAATCAAGAATTAAAAAAGCTTAAGGCAATACCGCACAAACAATTTGTGCGGTATTTTTATATTAAAACAAGCGTTGTACAAATGCACAATAAAATGTGTTGAATTTCATCATATAATGCTGTTAATGTAAAAATAATGCGTTTCTTATTGATTTTATGCAAATAAAGTGTTATAGTTATCTTATAAGTATATTTTGGGAGTGTTGATTTTAATGACTGCTGTAATTATCATTTCTGTTATAGTTATTAATTGCGTCATAAGCCGAGTCCTCAGCGACCGAATTGAATTGACGTTTTATACTCCTGCCTTAGATTGATTTCAAAGTATTACTGATATATTTTTGATGCAATTATATTTGCGTTTTATCAGTTCAGCTTAACTTTGCAGACCTTCGGCAAGAGAACCGAAGGTCTTTTTATTTCGGTCGTTAATCTTTTTTCATTAAAATATATTAAAAGGATTGTATTATAATATGAATATTTCAGGTGCTAAAATTATTATGGAAACCCTGATTGAACAGGGTTGTGACACTGTTTTCGGATATCCCGGAGGTCAGGTTATAAATATTTTCGATGAGCTTTACCAGTACAGCGACAGAATAAATCATATCCTTACAGCTCACGAACAGGGCGCGGCTCATGCCGCTGACGGCTATGCAAGAGCAACGGGCAAGGTCGGCGTTGTTATCGCTACATCAGGCCCAGGAGCTACTAACCTTGTAACAGGTATTGCTACGGCTTATCTTGATTCTGTTCCTATGGTTGCTATTACAGGTAACGTTCCATGCAGTCTGCTCGGACGTGACAGCTTTCAGGAGGTTGACATCATCGGTGTTACCATGCCTGTAACAAAGCATAATTTCATCGTAAAAGACGTTGAATCTCTTGCAGATACTCTCCGACTGGCATTCAAAATTGCAAAATCAGGCAGACCAGGTCCTGTTCTTGTTGATATTCCAAAGGATGTTCAGATTAATAAATGTGATTTCACAAATAAGCCGATTGAAGAGCCTTATCCGCTTCTTAAAGCTTCAGATAATAAGCTTATGCTTGCCGCAGAGCTTATAAACTCGGCAAAAAAGCCATATATCTACTGCGGCGGCGGTACAATTTCAGGCGATGCTTCGGCTGAGCTTATCGCTCTTGCTGAAAAAATCGATTCCCCTATCGGATGCAGTATGATGGGACTTTCCGCTGTTCCCGATGATCACCCTAAATTCCTCGGAATGAAGGGCATGCATGGTCATTACGCTTCTTCAATGTCTGAAAACGAAGCAGACCTTATAATTGCCGCAGGTGTAAGATTCAGCGACAGAGCAACAGGAAACAAGGAAAAATTTGCGAAAAATGCTAAAATAATTCATATCGACATAGATAAGGCTGAGCTTAATAAGAATATCCCCGCTTATCTTGGAATTGTGGGAGATATCAAGGATTCTCTTGCACGTCTTTGCGATATGGTTGAACAGAAAAAACTCCCTGAATGGTCTGAACGGATAGAAGAACTTAAAAAAATCGAAAATAATGCAATAAAGCCGTCAAAAGCATTGACACCGTACAATATCATTGATATAATTAGTAGTGTGGCTGATGATAATGCCGTTGTTGTTACAGACGTTGGTCAGCATCAGATGTGGACAGCTCAGAGATATCCTTTCAAGAAGCCGAGAACATTCCTTTCAAGCGGCGGACTCGGTACTATGGGCTTTGGCATGGGCGCTGCTATCGGTGCTAATATTGCTACAAATGAAAAAACTGTTCTTGTTACGGGCGACGGAAGCTTCGGAATGAATCTTAACGAGCTTGCAACTGCTGTTTCATTTAATATCCCTATGGTTATTGTTATTATGAATAACGGTGTTCTCGGAATGGTAAGACAGTGGCAGACGCTTTTCTTCAACAAGCATTATTCAAATACAACGCTTAACAGAAAAACTGATTTTGTAAAGCTTGCAGAAGCTTTCGGTGCTTCGGGATGTCGCTGTGAATCGATTGAAGCCTTTGAAGAAGCATTCAAAGCCGCTTACGCTTCAAATTCACCTGTTGTTATCGATTGTGCGGTAGACTGCAATGAATTTGTACTTCCTATGCCTCCTCCGGGTGGCTCTATTGATGATATCATTACCGAATTAAAGGAGGCTGAATAATGGAACGTTTTATCATTGCTATTCTCGTTTCCAACCTCGCAGGTGTACTTACAAGAGTTTCAAGTATGTTTACCCGCAGAGGCTTCAATATTGACAGCCTTACTGTTGGCGAAACAGAATCTCAGGAGTTTTCAAGAATTACTATCGCTTTCAGAGGCGATACATACATAAAGGAACAGCTTATCAAACAGCTTGCCAAGCTTCATGATGTAAAGGAAATCGAGATTCTTGACAAGCATGAAACCGTTATCCGTGAGCTTCTTCTCATAAAGGTTAAGAATACATCTGAAACAAGACAGGATATTCTTGCGGCTGTTGATATATTCCGTTCAAAAATCGTTGACTATTCAACTGACGCTCTCTGCTGTGAGCTTACAGGTGAAAGCTCGAAAATCGAAGCTTTTATTGAGCTTTTAAAGCCATTCGGCATACTTGAAATGTGCCGTACAGGCATTGTTGCTCTTGAACGTGGCAGTAACTGTCTTAAAAGTGAGCAGCTATAAATCAGCGGCAGATAATATCCGACCATACAGAAAGCATTGTAAAATAAAAACATGATATGCAATAAATTTTAGGAGAAATTAATATGTTTATCCCCGAAATACCAGATAACAGCTTAAAACCGCTGCTGGAAAAGCTTGTTTATATTGCAGATAAATTTCATTCAGAAGCAGAGGAAGAAGATATTCCTGGTAAGAAATTTAAATTCAATCCTCCTGCAACAGAGGAAGAAATAGTATATCTTGAAAATTCTTTAGATACTGTTCTGCCAACTGGATATAAAGATTTTCTGAAATTTTCAAATGGCATACGGCTTTGCGGATATATGGCTCAATTCGACAGTATTAAAAGGGTTGTAAGTTTACACCAAATGGAAAAATCCCCTGATTTTCCCAAGGATTATATCGCAATTGCGGATATTATCGGCGATGGCGAGATACTTTGCTTTTCAAAGGAAACGAAAAAATTCATACGATATTTTGATGGACAAGAAACTATATATGATGATTTTTATAAATTCTTTGAATGGTTGATTGATTTTATAAAGGAATCAGTAGAAGAATACGTTGATTTATAGGCTTCGCATGCAATTTTTGACGGTAAAACATCAACCGTCACCACATTTTATCAATTCAATTATAATTGCCTGAGGGTAATTACATATATAAATAATAGTTTAAAGGAGCTTTTCAATTATGGAAAACACTGCAAAGGTATTTTATCAGGAAGATTGTAATCTTTCTCTTCTCTACGGAAAAACTATCGCTGTAATCGGTTACGGCTCACAGGGACACGCTCACGCTCTTAACGCTAAGGAATCACTCGGCGAAAACGGCAGAGTTATCATCGGTCTTTACGAAGGCTCAAAGTCATGGGATAAGGCTGTAAGACAGGGCTTTGAAGTTTTCACAGCTGCTGAGGCTGCTAAACAGGCTGATATCATCATGATTCTCATCAACGACGAAAAGCAGGCTTCTATGTATAAGAATGACATCGAGCCAAACCTTGAACCAGGCAATATGCTTATGTTTGCTCACGGCTTCAACATTCACTTCGGATGCATTACTCCTCCTGCTGATGTTGACGTTACTATGATTGCTCCTAAGGGACCCGGACACACTGTAAGAAGTGAATATCAGGCAGGTAAGGGTGTACCTTGTCTTGTTGCTGTTCATCAGGATGCAACAGGTATGGCTAAGGATCTTGCTCTCGCTTACGGTCTTGCTATCGGCGGCGCAAGAGCAGGCGTTCTTGAAACAAACTTCAGAACTGAAACAGAAACAGACCTTTTCGGTGAACAGGCTGTTCTCTGCGGCGGTGTATGTGCTCTTATGCAGGCAGGCTTCGAAACTCTCGTTGAGGCTGGCTATGACCCAAGAAACGCTTACTTTGAATGTATCCACGAAATGAAGCTTATCGTTGACCTTATCTATCAGAGCGGCTTCGCAGGTATGAGATACTCAATTTCAAATACAGCTGAATACGGCGACTATATCACAGGTCCTAAGATTATCACAGAAGATACAAAGAAGGCTATGAAGAAGGTTCTCGCTGATATTCAGGACGGTACTTTCGCTAAGGACTTCCTCCTCGATATGTCAAATGCAGGCTCACAGGTTCACTTCAAGGCTATGAGAAAGCTTGCTTCAGAACATCCGTCAGAAAAGGTTGGCGAAGATATCAGAAAGCTTTACAGCTGGAACAACGAAGAAGATAAATTCATCAACAACTAATCAAAAGGCGGCTTAAAAAGCCGCCTTATTATAAATATATCAAGGAGTTAAATTATGAAAAGATTTATTGCGGCTTTATTATCGGCAGTTTCTGTTTTTACCCTCTCATCAGCAATCTGTGTTTCAGCGGAAGATACAGCTGTAACTACTCCGCAGATTCCTGAGAACGCAGTAGAATTCAACGGAAGCTTTTATAAGGTTTTTAACGACAGGCTTTGCTGGCTTGACGCAGAGCTTTACTGTGAAAGCCTCGGCGGACATCTTGTTACTATCACATCACAGGAAGAACAGGATTTCATTGAATCAATCAACTGGCAAAGAAAATGGATAGGCGGTTATCGTCACACAGGCTGGGATAATACATGGTACTGGATTACAGGCGAAGAATGGGATTATACCAACTGGGGAGAGGGCGAGCCTAACAATTCAAGTAATGTTATTTCAAATGAAAATAAGGCTTCTGTATGGCCTAAGCTCTGGAACGACCTTAACCTCAACAGCACTGAGCAGAACGGCTTTATCTGCGAATGGGATAAGTATTCGGTTGAACATGTTTACCTCGGAAATACTAACGATGACGAAGAAATAAATGCACTTGATGCTTCAAACATTCTTGCAGCATACGCAAGAAAACAGACTACAGGCGATTACGGACTTACAGACCAGCAATTCTATATGTACGATGTAGATAAGAATAATATTGTAAATGCTACTGACGCTTCAATTGTTCTCAAATACTATGCCGATATTGCAACAAATGCAGATAACGACCATCTCTGGTATTTTGAAGTTACTGTAAAGGAATAATACATCTGGGTGGATATATGCAGCCGCCCACTAAGGCTGCTTACGCATTTTTGCGTAAAGCAGTCTTTTTTAAGGAGGTTATATAATTGGGACTTTTCGATTCAATAAAGAAATTCATCAATGCCGCTGAGGATATAAGCAAGGCAGTTGAAAAAAATCAGAATAAAAAACCTTCTGAAATTGTTTCAACAACAACTGTAAAGCCTGCTCCGTCAAAAGCAAATACAAAAACTTCTCCTGCTGATATTCTGAGTTCAGGGAATATTCCCGCAAAGGCTTCAACTCTAAGAAAAGAAGAATTTTTCGGTGGAGAAACAGGCGATGATATGTTCAATGTAAGCTTTATGCTTTCAGGAGATTTCATCGAATTCAACAGTCATTGTGAAATTACGCCTTCATTCCAGTATGAGCCTTTTTCTGACAGTGATTATACAGACTATGAGGAAAATCTTCCTCAGATTGGAATAGGTCCTGATGACAATATCTATGATGCTGTTGAAGAATTTGAAGAAAACGGAACTCTTCCGAATGAGAATTACGAAAAATGCGACAGCGATTATTTCGCTTTCAAGTGCAGTTTTGATGCCTACGGCTTAAAATACTATGCTTACGCATTCAAAAGCGGCACCACAAGAGAAAAAGAAATGCTCAGTCTTAATTATCTTCCCGATATATGCGGAACAGAACTTGAAAAGAAGCTTAAAGCCGCACTTGACGAAATAGCTTCTACTTACAGCGAAACAAAAGCAAATTAATGAGGTGAATATAAAATGAGTTGTAATTATTTCTGTGACGGAGTTGAAAAAGCTCCACAGCGTTCACTTTTCAACGCACTCGGATTTACTAAAGAAGAAATGGAACGCCCACTCGTAGGTATTGTTTCTTCATATAATGAAATTGTACCGGGACATATGAATCTTGATAAAATCGTTGACGCTGTTAAAACGGGGGTTGCTATGGCTGGCGGTACTCCTGTTGTTTTCCCTGCTATTGCTGTATGTGACGGTATTGCTATGGGACATGAGGGAATGAAATATTCTCTTGTTACCCGTGATCTTATCGCTGATTCAACGGAATGTATGGCTCTTGCTCATAAATTCGACGCTCTTGTTATGGTGCCTAACTGTGACAAGAATGTTCCCGGACTTCTTATGGCTGCGGCAAGACTTAATATTCCTACTATATTCGTAAGCGGCGGACCTATGCTTGCAGGACACGTTAAAGGCAAAAAAACAAGCCTTTCAAGTATGTTTGAAGCTGTCGGTGCTTATACATCGGGAAATATGTCTGCTGATGACGTTGAAGAATACGAAAACTTTGCATGTCCTACATGCGGTTCATGCTCGGGAATGTATACCGCTAACTCTATGAACTGTCTTACAGAGGTTCTTGGTATGGGACTTAAAGGCAACGGCACTATCCCTGCTGTTTATTCTGACAGAATAAAGCTTGCTAAACACGCAGGTATGCAGATTATGGAGCTTTACCGCAAGAATATCCGTCCGCTTGATATTATGACGGAAAAGGCTTTCTATAATGCTCTTGCGGCTGATATGGCTCTTGGATGTTCAACAAACAGTATGCTTCATCTTCCTGCAATCGCAAATGAATGCGGCGTTGAGCTTAATCTTGATATGGCAAATGAAATCAGCGCAAAAACTCCTAATCTTTGTCATCTTGCTCCTGCAGGAAATACATATATGGAAGATCTTAACGAGGCAGGCGGCGTTTATGCTGTTCTCAGTGAGCTTGCAAAGAAAAATCTTATCAATACAGATTGTATGACATGTACTGGCAAAACTGTCGGCGAAAATATTGACGGCTGTATCAATAAAAATACTGATATTATACGTTCAATCGATAACCCATATAGTGAAACAGGCGGAATTGCTGTTTTAAAGGGAAATCTTGCTCCTGACAGATGTGTTGTCAAGAGAAGTGCGGTTGCTCCTGAAATGCTCGTTCATAAAGGACCTGCAAGAGTTTTTGACAGCGAGGAAGAAGCTATAAAGGTAATCTATGAGGGCGGCATCAAGGCAGGCGATGTAGTCGTTATCCGCTACGAAGGCCCTGCAGGCGGTCCGGGAATGAGAGAAATGCTCTCTCCTACATCGGCAATACAGGGTGCGGGACTCGGCTCAACAGTTGCACTTATTACTGACGGACGTTTTTCCGGTGCTACAAGAGGTGCGGCTATCGGTCATGTTTCTCCTGAGGCTGTAAAAGGCGGTACTATCGCTTATATCAAAGACGGAGATATTATTTCTATTGATATTCCGAATTATTCTATTAACCTTGAAGTTTCTGACGCTGAACTTGAAGAACGCAAGAAAACTATGCCTTTAAAGAAAAAGGAAAACATTTCAGGATATCTTAAACGATATGCGGCTATGGTTTCCTCTGCTGATAAAGGCGCAATTATCAACAAATGATTATGTCGGAAAAGTTTAAACTGCTCAGTCAGAAATGTGCGGCTGTTGCTGTTTTTCGTAATCTTAAAAGGGACAGGGTAGTTTCTGCTCTTATGAGCATTATTGCTGTTCCTGAAAATGATTTGCAGCAATTCTTAGCCGCATATTCCGAGCTGATTGAAGCTTTATATCAGCATGGAACAAATCTGAGCGAATATCTGCTTAAAATAATTCTTGAAGATGAAAACCTCTATATTGTTGCAAAGGCACAGGGAAAAAACATTGATGATTATATTGAAGAAGCCGCAGAATATGAACTTGAAGTTTTCCATGAGCTTTCTCTGATTACTCCGCAGGAGCTTGCGGAAGCTTTCGGCTACGGCGGATTTCTTCCGAAATGGCGGACATCAGATATTGATTTTATAGCTGAATATCATAATCGTATCGAGAATATCGGTAAATACGGGTATGGACGTTATTCAAAATATTTTATGTTTATCCTCAAAGACGGAGTAGCAGTTCCCGTCAAGCATCCTGATGCTCAGAAGCTTTCTCAGCTTTACGGATATGAACGTGAACGCAAGGCTGTTATTGATAATACTCTTGCTCTTCTTGAGGGCAAGCCTGCACAGAATGTTCTGCTTTGCGGTGATGCAGGCACAGGAAAATCCTCAACCGTAAAGGCGATTGTAAATGAATTTGCAGATAAAGGTCTGCGATTGATTGAAATTACAAAGGAACAACTGAGGGATATTCCGCATATTATTGACAGTATCTGTAAAAATCCGCTTAAATTCATACTTTTTATTGATGATCTTTCATTTTCCTGCGATGACGACTGTTTCGGAGCTTTAAAGGCTACGCTTGAAGGCTCAGTTTCTGCAAGAGCCGATAATATTGCAATTTACGCAACAAGCAACCGACGTCATCTTGTTAAGGAATCATTCTCTGACAGAGATGGTGATGATATTCACCGAAATGATACAATTCAGCAGCTTATATCGCTTTCGGCACGATTCGGTCTTACCGTAACTTTTACAAAGCCAAATAAATCTTCTTATATCGATATTGTAAAAGGTATTGCCGAAAAGTATAATATAGATATTGATGAACAGCTTGCTATAAAAGCAGAAGCGTTTGCTTTAGCAGGAAGCGGACGTTCTCCACGCACAGCAAAGCAGTTTGTTCACAGCCTTGTAAACAGTCAGAGCTGATTAAATAACATCAGATAATTAATAAAGGAGCTTTTATGACTATAAGAGAAATTCAGGACGAAATTATACGTCTGAAAAAAAATACAAATACAGCTGTTCTCGTTCATAGCTATCAGAACAGGGATATTGTTGAAGTTGCCGATTATGTCGGTGATTCATACAAGCTGAGTGTTGATGCAAAAAATATTGATGCTGATAATATTCTTTTCTGCGGAGTTCATTTCATGGCTGAAACAGCTAAAATTCTTGCTCCAAGCAAAAGAGTATTCCTTGCAAATCGTCTTGCAGGCTGTCCTATGGCTGAACAGATGGACGCTGAGCTTATAAGCCGTATAAAAGCCGAAGAGCCTGACAGAGCTGTTGTGGCTTATGTAAACACTACCGCAAAGCT
>JAFWWU010000119.1 GCA_017523285.1 Ruminococcus sp. | reverse complement strand
GGAAATAAAGCTTAACATATCTATGGGGGCTTCAAAGACAAACAGCATTTTGCTTTTACCGAAGTGTGCAAAGCTGTATCTTGTATCCGAACCCTCGATTGTCTGTCGGAAGCTGTTTCCGAATGTGGTTGTGGAGCGTTTATGAGCCTGTCTTGGGATTCCGTTGCTGTCAATACCTACGAACACGGCGTTGTGGTGCTTTTTATCCTCGTAGAGCAGTTTTCGCTTTGCAAAGTGCGTAATGACCTCCGGTGCAATGAACCTCTGCTTGATGAGATAGGCATAGACACGGTGCATATTGTCGTTGGCTTCGGGGAGTCTGAACTCCTTTTTCTCTTTTGCCATAACAGGCGCAGCCTCATGGGTAAGGGGCAGAGCTGAGTGACCGAGCAGAGCCTGCATTGCCTCCTGAAAGTTCATCCCGTAATGCTCACGCATGAATTTAATCGGACCGCCGCCAATCTGATTCTTGTGGTCATACCACCTTGAACCGCTGATGGTGATGCTGTCGTGCTTGCCGTATCTGTCATGATAGACAAGCTTGAATTCTCTGCCCACGGGGACTAATTTCTCACCTCGCATTCTCAGAAATGTGGGCAAGTCTACGCTGTTTGCAAGCTGTTTCTGCTCGTCGGTGTAGGGGATATATGGCATGGTTTCACCTCCTTTGGGGATAGAAAAAGAGCCTCTCGTGTGAGAAGCTCTTATGTAATGTTCAGTTGTAATTGCCTTGTAAATTGGAATTTATGATACATACTCATTATTAATTGACATCAGATTTTCTATAATACACTTCTTCCGAATAGTCAAATTTCATTGTATTGTCATCTTCAAGTTCAACAATCACCTGTCGCCCAAATGACGGATTATCATATAATACCATTGTATCATTTCCGTGTGGACTGATTTCTCCGATAAGCATCGAGTCATACTCTATCCATTCGCCATTTTCTAACTTGCAAACAGAAAAACACCTTTCATAGTTTTCGTTGTAATCTATGAGAATACGAACTGTTTCATTTTTATTCATCCATTCACCGTGGATACTGCTAAATGCAAACGCCTCTGCTTCTGCTTGAATTTCTGCTAATTCATTTTGTTCATCCTTTTCTTCCTGCGTATAATAGGCATCTTCATCTCCATTTACCATATATCCTACATCGTCAGCCCAAGAATAAACTAACATTGCATAGGAATCAGAGTCCATATATCTTACATAAAAATATAAATCTCTGTCACTGTCCCATACTTTCATTCCTGAAATCATATCTGCATTATCTGTTTCAATAGTAAGAACATCGTTTTTAAATGTAAATTCAGGTTCTTCCTCTATAACAGCAAAATCCGAACCGTAACATTCTGCTTTTTTCACGCCTGAAAGAGAGCCTTCCGCAAATGTAACCACAAGCTTATCTATATACGCCTCTGCTTTTTCAATTTTTATATCAAGAATACCTTCGTTCTCATATGTATATGTAGTCATCTTGTTTCTGCAGGCTGTAAAAAACACAAAACTCATAATCAGTATTCCTATACAAAAGAAATATTTTTTCATATATGCACCAACCAAATTTTTTTAGGATAAGTTGTTTTCAACCCTCAAAGCAATTTCGTTCATGTTGCTTTCTATTTTTATATTATACCACTTTTCATTAGTGCTTTCAATATGTAAAGCCCGAAAATCGGGCTTTTTGTCAGATGCCTACGACGTTCCACGGTGTTGTATGATAAGGTCGGACAAAAAATTAAGGCATCTACCATGAGTTCCGCGCTCATATAGAAAGTTTTATTCAAATTACGAATTAGATCAATACAGCAAGCTGTGAAACAAAGGAAGCAGACACCAATAGTGTCTGCTTTTTCTTTTTTGTACGAAATCGTACGGAGACATTTTTATAGAAAAATAAGAAGATTTTGCCATATCAGATTGACGAATTGTACATTTTGTGATATAATTATGTTAACATTTAGATATACTTATTTATTGTCATCTATGATATTGAATACCCAATTTCTCATCGTATACTAATGTTGCACAGGGGGATATTGTAATGAAAATAGAAACTAAAATAGATTTTTGGAAGAAAAAACTGCTTGATTTGGGTAAAAGAAATAAACTTATCAATTTCCCACTTAGTAAATCAGGTCAACGAGTATCTCGGTCAGCAATAATGATAGAAACTCCTTCAGCTGACGAATTATGGGATGCTCTTTCTAATTTTGATTCCAATATATCGTTCCCTGTCGTAACAAAAGCAGATAAGAATATTGATATCTCAGAAGGTCAGCTTGAATTTGATAAAGAACCTAATGATGAATCTCCTATCTTCCCTAACGGCTATAAAACCAATCAAATGCCATACGAAGCTTGTAAAACATTCAGAGCATTAATGCATAAATCAAAGGAATTTATGGATAATAAAGGTCTTAATGCTCTATACTTAGCCTTTGGTTTTTTGAATTGGAAAGAGAACGGTTTGGAAGGACAGGTTCTTCGTTCTCCTATTCTTTTGATTCCCGTGTGTATATCTCAGGATAATGTCTCCGCTCCGTTTGTAATTTCAAGGATAGATAGCGAAATTGTATCAAATAATACTTTACTCTACAAGTTGAAAAATGATTTCAACATTGAAATTCCCGAATATAATGAAGATACTAACTGGAAAACATACTTAAAAACCATAAATGATGAGTGTTTGTCGTTAGGTTGGGATGTAGATTATGAATGCGTTCAGCTTTCCATGATAACATTTCAGAAAATGGCTATGTACAGCGATATAGAGCAAAATGCTGAATCCATAGCCAATAATTCCATTGTCAGAATAATAAACGGCGATACTGATGAAGTGAAAGAATCAGATTACTCAGACATTGACAACTATGATCATGATAGCACTGATCCTAAAGATGTTTCGTCAGTGGTTGATGCCGATTCAAGTCAGCAGGATGCCATTTTACTTGCTAAACGAGGGGCAAGTTTTGTTTTGCAAGGCCCTCCGGGTACTGGTAAGAGCCAGACTATTACTAATATTATAGCCGAATTATTAGCTCAAGGAAAAAGCGTATTGTTTGTTTCAGAAAAACTCGCCGCATTACAGGTAGTTTATAATCGCCTTTCGGCAGCAGGAGTAAACGATTTCTGTTTAACACTTCATAATCCTAATGCTAAAAGACGTGAGATCATGGATCAGCTTCAGAATTCGATCAATCTCGCATCTGAAAAGGTAACGCTGAATCGAAAGGCTGTTCATCAGCTCAATCAGCTTGTTACAGAGCGTCAGAAGCTCAATAGCTATGTAAAGGAATTGCACACTATTGTTCCGCCGCTGAATGAAAACATATATAGAGTAAACGGTTATATTTCATCACTTGAAGCATATCCTGATATAGATTATGTTTATAAAAATGCTGTTAAAGTCTCTGCTGAAGAGTTACATAGCCTTATTTCAATGTTAAACGATTATTCGCTAATAATTCAGAAAGACGGATATCAGCAATACAATCCATGGCAGGGCAGTATTCTAAATACCGTTACCAATCTGTTCAGACAGAAGTTTTCATCAGATACCTCAAAACTAAGCAATAGCGTTAACAACGGCAAAGAGATCTATTCCACGATCATTGCTTTAGTTGGAGAATCGAATTTAAGTGACAGAATATGCGATCTCGATAATTGGCAGCTATTATTTGAACATTCGTTAAGATCACCACATATTTCCTATTATGATATAACTTCAAAAGATATCAATAAAGTATGTGAACTTATAAGTCGCTGTCAGGATGCTCATCAAAAAAAGAAACAAGCTTATGAAGCACAGACAAAGGCTGATGCATTTATCAATGAAGCCGATGATGTTGTTCATAAGATATATAAATGTGTATTTCAGAATGAAATAGATTCATTGAATGATTTAGAGCTCGAATATGATAGTATCTTTAGCAAAATAGGAACTGAGTTGTATTCGGATAGGTTTAATCCGGTGTCCGATGACGCATTATTATACAGGCAGTCCTGTATTTCGTATGTTGAATTATTTAAGAATGATATAGAATTAAAAACACAGAAAACGAATATTGAATCTGAATGCTCTAAAATTGAAGAAGAACTATCCTCGGAGGAAAAGCTCCTTTCCGAAATGAAAGATAAAATGCTTTCTGCACAAAACGTAGTTACCAATGAGTATAACGACGGAATCTTGGATATTGATGCAGAAGCTTTACTCGGAAGGTACAAGAATGATTATAGCTCTATAATGAGAATAGTCAAGTCTTCTTACAAGAATGACAGTAAAGAGATAAGGGGATTTTCAAAGTCCAATAAAAAGCCGTCCTATTCTCAAACTGTTGAACTGCTTAATAGTATTATAACAGCACAGCAGTTAAAGAAAGAACACGATGAGAAGGCTGATAGTGTTGAAAAATTAAAAGATAAACGCAGCAGGCTACTTTCCGACCTATCCTCAATCACAACACAAATCAGTAACAGTACAATACAGCTCCAGAATTCTAAAACGAGCGTGATTGATAATCAAAGAAATATCAGCAATAAACTTGATGAAACGAGAACCACATATAGGAACACTGCTAATGAGAGAAAGATACAGTGCGATGGACTATATAAAGAAGCCTCTGAATGCATTAGTAAAACTGTTGATGATTCTACAGACTTCAAATCGCTACATAACGATATTCTCTGGCTCAAAGAGTTTGCAGAGATCTGCGACCGTTTTGAAATAGGCAACAGTTACCGTCATCAGGTATGCGAACTGAACGATGATTTTAATGACAGATTAAATACTGTGTTCAAGCAGTTTATGGAGTGGAAAAGATTATATAAGGAACTGTGCGATAATTTGCTTGCTTCCTTTGATGATAATACGACCGCAGCAGTGTCAAATTTACGAATGCAGGAACTGCTTGATAAAATTGCTGTATGCAGCAATAGCTACTCCATGCTCGAATACTATATAGATTATAAGCACCTGATCTCCAAAATGGAGAGTACGGGAGTATTAGGATACATCAGAAAAGTAGAAGAGCTTGAATTACCGTCAGACAGTATCATACCATGCTTTAAGAAATGCTTTTTCCGTTCATGGCTGGATGATGTTATTCCTCAGTTTGAAGCTGTTGCTACATTCAGAGGTGAAAAACAGGAAGCTATCATATCTGATTTCAAGTCTCTGGATAAGGAACAGATGGAGATTGCCAAGGCATACCTTAAAGCTAAACTTATATCGAGATTACCTAATCTTGATTCTTTTATAGTCGGTGGTACAGAAGTATCAATACTACGCAGGGAACTTGCGAAGCAAAGAAAATTGATGCCATTAAGAAAACTTATCGCCGTACTTCCTACCTTACTTCCTGACTTAAAACCTTGCATAATGATGTCACCGTTATCTGTAAGCACATATTTCAGAAATACAGATTATAAATTCGATACTGTAATATTTGACGAAGCGTCACAGGTAAGGACCGAAGATGCAATATGTTCTATATTCAGAGGCAGTCAGGTAATTATCGCAGGAGATAGCAAACAGCTTCCGCCTACAGACTTTTTCTCGGCATCGTTTACTGATTCAGACGAGTTTTCTGAAGACGAGGATGGATTTGATGATGCAGGTGCCTATGAATCCCTGTTGGATGAAGCGTCTTCGCTGCCTACTCAGACTTTACTGTGGCATTACAGAAGTAAGAATGAGCAGCTTATTGCATTCTCCAATCAAAAGATCTATAATGGCAACCTCATAACATTTCCTTCTGCTGTTGAGAAAGGAAAAGATATCGGCGTAGAGTATATCTATACTAAAAACGGAATATACGACCGTGGTGGAAGAAATGGAAACAGAGTTGAAGCCGAAAAAGTTGCCGAACTTGTATTTGAACATATTAAGAACAATGGCAACCGAAGTCTCGGTATTATTGCATTTAATGAAAAACAGCAGACTATCATAGAAGATGTTATCATCAGAAAAAGACAAGAAAATCCACAGTATGAATATTTCTTCAAAGATAGTGAAAATGAGCCTTTCTTTATCAGAAATCTTGAAACAGTCCAGGGGGATGAAAGAGATACTATTATTTTCAGTATCGGTTTCGGTTATGATAAAGACGGTAAATTCCTTATGAACTTCGGTCCACTCAGTAAAAGTGGCGGCGAAAGACGATTGAATGTTGCTATAACCCGTGCAAGGTACAACCTAAAACTTGTTGGCTCTATAATGCCTACGGATATAAATGTTGATAAGGTCAATAGTCTCGGTCCGAAGTTGCTGAGACAGTATATTGATTATGCGATTAACGGTCCGAAAGCTATTATTGCCGAAATACAAGCAGATGAAACGATATCATTCGATTCTCCCTTTGAAGAATCGGTATATACGTTCCTTGTTGATCAGGGATATAATGTCGCAACACAGGTCGGATGTTCTGGTTATCGCATAGATATGGCTATACGCCATCCTGATTACAATGGACGCTTTGCTATTGGAATCGAGTGTGACGGAGCTGCATATCATTCTGCAAGAACAGCTCGTGAACGTGACCGATTAAGGCAGGCAGTCCTTGAAAGTATGGGTTGGAAGATACATAGGATCTGGTCTACAGATTGGATCAAAGATCCGAATGCTGAAAGGAAAAAGCTGCTTGATGCGGTTGAAAAATCTATATTAAACTATCAAGAAACGTATAGCATGACTGACAATAAAACTGAAAATGATAAACAAGAACAATATTTGAATGTATCTGATGCAGATGTAACAGACCAGATATCAGATTATTTAAAGGTCAAATCAGCTTACGCAGGTATGAACGTTCAGGATGTCCCCATAAAAGATATTGAAAATACTATTCTTAAAGTTCTTGAAATCGGATATGGTTACGATATGGACACTCTTATTAAAAGTACAGCTAAATACGGCTATACTTGGCAGCGAACTGGAAAAAATATAAAAGCTCGTTTTACTATGGCGTTTAACAGACTAATCAATAAAGAAGCTATTATCGTTGAAAACGGCATTATAAAAATCAAAAAATAGTATTTTCAATCATCAACAAAAGCAACGAGGCTCCCAGAATACACTCTGAGAGCCTCGTTTCATATTTATAGATATCAGAACGGACGCTATATCTGACAGCCACAGTGAGACATTTCCGTTCTCCTGAGAGCATACTGCCTGCACTATCAGAAAATCTGATCCGAATTAACATCAACCTTAACAGCAAACCTGTTCTTGAAGTGAAGTTCCTCCACGAGGAGTACAGCGGTATTATCGGGAGCATTCCTGAGCGAGCCCACAAATGTAATCGTACCGCCTTTGGAATAAAGAAAGCTCACAGCATTTGCATTATCATCAAAGGCGATACAGGTGAACGTGTCTGTCTCGAAAGCATCAATGCCTTTCTGCTTAGGCTGGTCAACGGCGATACTGAATTTACAGTATCTGAGGTCGCCTTTGGTTGTAACAGCAGGTTCGGTCAGAAGCCTGCCTGACATCATGATCTTGTTCAACATAGTCTGCTCCTTTCAGTCTTCGTCACTGCACTCGTCAAGTCCGTGCAAGAGCTGAATATAAACGCACTCTGCTCGTTCGTGATCCTCGCCGTATGTGGACATCATGAGTTCAAGGAAATACGCCTTTGCTTCTTCATAGTCGGTCCAGACCTCATGCTTGCCGTTGTAAACGGTAGTGACTTCGTTTGTTCTCGGCATTGCCAATTCGGGTGTTTTTAACATAGCTGTTACCTCCAAAAGTTTTATTGTGACTCCATTATATCCGATAAAACTACCTGAGTCCAGCTCTGTGGAAGGATTGTAATAATTCTTGTGAAAGGCGCAGCAAAATGTGGGTTTTCCCCAGTGCATTGCGCTGTGATGATGATTGACTTTTTCGGTGGTATGTGCTATGATATAAAAAGTACAAGAATCTTAAAAGCAAGTAAGAAGGAGTTCGTATGAAGCTGGATAAGGATCATATAAACAGTATAATTCATGGAAACAGCAGGTTTCTCTCGGCTTATTCCGATCCAGATCCTTACTTTATGTATACTCGTAAGGGATATACCGAAGATTTCGAGGAGAAGATTATTGACATCTATTTCGACAAGCTGAGATATGCTGTGCAGAATGCAGAGAAACTTGTCAATGAGATGTTCAGAGAAGAATTCTACGATTTTTACGGAGTTGATAAAAACGCTGTATCGTCTCCTGAACAAATGAGATCTGAATTAGTTTTCGACTCTTTTACCATGGATATTGATGATATGTCTATAGCTGTTTATTTTTCAAATAAGAGCTTTATGTTCGGACATTTTATTGACGCACGCTGGGATGCTGACTGGAACTTCAGGTGTTACTGGATAGATTAAAAACACGGATAGCCGTTGTATAAATGGCTGTCCGTGTTTTTGGTTTCACATTTCTTTGTTGCAGATAGCCGCATACACATCTTCCGGTATCATCGGCGAGCATATCTCCGCAAGTAATTTTTCATCTATCTCGCCTGTCTCTGCATACTGCTTTCCTGCCTGCTTCACAAGCTCCAATCTCGGCACAGTTACCTCTGCCGCTTCGGGAGCATTGAACATCGGACTTTCGGGGACGGTAATAATAGTATGATCATTCGGAAACATCAGCTTGAACTGCATTACCGCAGGCTCAAAATTCTGTTTGCTGTTCGGGAATCCGCAGCCGCATATCATCATGTATCTAAGGTGCGAAAAATCCGCCTGTCCGACGTGAACATACCTGTCGCCCTGCTTCTTCATCGTTATACTTGAAAGCGGCATTGTGCGGTCTGCAAAAGCCTTCATGGGCGCAGGCATTCCGTAGCAGTAAAGCGGATAGCTGAACAGCAAAAGATCGCTCTCCAGAACTTCGCCGAGAAGCTCTCTCATATCATCATTATGGACACACTCTCCGCCGTTGCGCTTGCAGGTGAAACAGCCTGTGCAATACTTAATATGCTTGTCGATAATATCAACGATGTGGACTTCTTGCGGAGCGGCTTCTTTCATGCCTTCAAGAAACGCTCGGGTGATGTGCATCGTGTCGCTTTTTTCACGCTTGGGGCTGCCGTTAAGAACAAGTATTTTCATAGTGATCTTACTCCTTCCGCTTCTAAGTTTTCTGCTGATATTTTTATTATAAACCCGTGCGGAAGCCACGTCAATCCACGCTCCGTAGAGTGGATATTTTCAATGCTTTTTCTCTGCTCAGATTCGGGGGATTGGGGGCGTCCCTCAGCAAGCATTGTATGTCGTTTCCCACGAAACTTGTGGGAACGAGATACCGTGCTTGCTGGATTGGTTTTTACTCTCTTTTGGGGTATTCAAATTTCATGCTGTTGGTTTCATGATTCGGGGGCTTGGGGGAGTATCCCTCAGCAAGCTATGCGAGGCGTTATCACGGGTTTCCGTGGGAACGAATTGCCGTGCTTGCTGAGGTTGAATTATGCCCCTTTGTGGCATCTCTGTTTCCGAGCAATCAGGCTCGGTATTTTTGCTCACTTGTGGTTCAAGGGATAGCATCAGTTCTTGTAAAAATCTCAGTCGGGGTCATAGGGGCAAAGCTCCTGTCAAGCTATGTATTACAGTATTCAATTTTCCGAAATTGTAATGCGGGGATACCGAGCTTGCTGGGGTTGATTGGATAATGAATATGAGATTTTATATAATTACTAAAATTGAATTTAAATAATTGACTTTTCAAAGCCCTAGATTTATAATTAATTAAGAAGCATTTTTAATAAAAATAGAAAGGAGTAATGCATATGAGCAAATCGAAAAAGGCTAATAATCAAGAATGGCACACCAAATATATAGAAAAAAATAGTTGTTATGGTAAAGGAGGAAACGCTACTGTAATTTTAGTCGAAAAAAAAGATGATGGTAAAGAATATGTACTAAAACCATTTACCTGTCTTAGCGATTATGAGAAGAAAAAAAGATTTGAACATGAAGTTGAAGTTGTAAATAGATTAAAAGATCAAATTGAAGGCGTAATACCAATTGTTGACTATATGATTGATTTTGAGAAAAAAGAATATTGGTATGTAATGCCTTTAGCTATTGAAATAAAAGATGAAATAAAAAGTAGAAAAAATGACTATAAATTTATCGTAAAAGGTATAATAGAATTAGCTGAAACATTAACAGAATTACATAAGCAAGGTCATTCTCATAGAGATATTAAACCTGAAAATATCTATTATTATGATAATAAATATTATATCGGCGATTTCGGTTTAGTTAGTTTTTTAGACTCTGAAGAATCGTTAACTAAATCTCGTGCGTTAGGCGCTTACTCTACAATGGCGCCAGAAATGCGTAGATATCCACATCTATCAGATGGTAAAAAAGCAGATGTATACTCTCTTGCAAAGACCTTATGGATTTTGCTTTCTAGTAAAGATAAAGGTTTTGATGGAGTATACAATTTTAGAGATAATAAAGTCGGATTAAGATTTGATTCTATAGTATCAAAAATCCATATCGTTGAACTTGAAGAGCTTTTGCGTTCTGCTACAGATAATGATCCTGATAAACGTCCAACAATGGAAGAGTTTAAATATCAACTTGACCAATGGTTAAAGATGGAGCCTGATAATTTTCATTCAAAGCAAGTACAGAATAGTGAATGGAGATATATTAATACATATTTATTTGGAGAAGGAGAAATGTATATTCCAGACACAGCTGTTTGGGAAGATATTGATAAGATATATGATGTCTTATCATTAATCGCTTCTTTACCAGCCTTTAATCATATGCTATACGTTAAAGGTGGACTTGATTTCTGTGGCGTAGAAAAAGCTGCCGAAGACGGATGTTTATATTTGTATGAAGATTATGCTTGTAATGTAATCAAACCTCGTAGATTAATATATTGTAACTTTCAGAAAGATCAAAGATGGAATTATTTTCTATTAGAGCTTGATAAAATATCTCCTATACTTATCGATTATTTTTCACTTGATTCTCCATATGAGTTATTAGTAGAAGATTTACCCGGACATTATGTTTCTGCAAAATATGCGCAATATGAAGTGTATGATTATGAAAGCGGCGAACCGTTTCCTAATGGATGGAAATTAGTTAGACGATGTGTTGGAGGGAAATTTCTTATATGTCCTAAATTCGGACCTTATAATAGTATTAATGCTACTTATGACGGAAGGCATACTCAGTGTGATTCTGAAACATTCAAGATGTATATAAATACAATGATTGAAACATGTAAAAAATACGAGAATAAATATATCAACGAAAGAAGCATGTTAAATAGTTGTTTTAACAAGAATCCTTTTGATAAAGATGACGAATTTGATGAAGTTCAATTAAAAAATGAATATAAAGAAGAAAAAGAAATACGGAAATTAGTAAAAGATAATATTGATAAAATCTGTTTCTCAAAATTTCTGACTGAATCCGTTAATGATAAGTCAAATAATTCTGTATATAAACTATTGTACGATAGTGACGCTTCGGTTGTTGATATATTTGATTTAGAAAAAGAAGTTGGCTTATTTCTTTGTAAGGATGGGTATTTCAAATCTTCATTTAATGATGATGACTTATATTATTGTAATAATTATAGTGAAGCAGAATTATTACAGCAGAAAATAGCACATCAAATAATAGAATTATATGGTAATAAATCTAATTATGCTCAAACAGATTATTATTTTACATCAATAGAAGTTGAATTTCCCCACAATAAGCCGAAACATTTGTTTACCAAAGCTGAAATTGAAGCACTAATGCGTAATGCAGATGATCGACACCATAATCTTTTGGTAATTAACACCGATGGATATGCTGAAATAATTCAGGACAAATGTATCGGACATTTTTATCCTGTTTGTCATGAAATGTGGAATGCCGGCAATAATTATGTAGGTAAATATTCAAAACTATCAACTCTGGATGAAGTCTATATCCATTCTCTACAAGGTTGGTTAATGTATCTTACAACAAGAAAACATATAAGGATGGACTACGATCATGGTAATCACAACGAAAAAGACTTAATATCAAAGATTAATAAATTCTATTAATTGTTATTGTAATGAAAATCAGCACTAGATTCAAAAGGTTGGTGTTTTTTCATATTTCCAGTATAAATTGCACTGGGGAAAACCTGAAATCCAATCCAAAGTTCGTGCGCAATGCAACTGGACAAACGGCTTCGTTGCGCGCTATAATTGTTATAGTCGCAAAATACTCGGTCGGCTGAAAGGAAAATATTCCGACCTTGTGACTGCATAGAGGGTAAGATAGATAAAGCGATGCCCTCACCAATGCTTAGAGATATAAATGCAAAGGAAAGATCGCTATGACAACAGACAATAATAACAACGTGTCCGAGTACATGATCGGACGAACAACTTACATCGTGAAGTTAGTGTTCAACCCTGCTTCAAAGGAACGCCTTGCGGATATCCTGCAAAGACTCATAGACCGTGAGTGTGAAGAAATGCTCGGTGAATCCGGACAAGAACCTGAGAAGCAGGCTGTGTAAAATCGTCATTTCAGTGCATTGCCATTGACGGTATATTGCGCTATAATGATAACAGCTTGCTGTATCTGTCGGAAAGAGAGGTAAATTATGGCAGACAAGATAACAGCATTATATTGCAGGCTCTCCAAAGATGACCTTTTACAGGGAGAGAGCAACAGTATCACCAACCAGAAGGCTATCCTCAAAAAATACGCCGATGATAACGGCTTTACCAATACAGTTTTTTACGTTGATGACGGAATATCGGGAACTACCTTCGACAGAGAAGGCTTCAAGTCTATGATGTCCGATATTGAAGCTGGCAAAGTGAGTACAGTCATCACTAAAGATCTTAGTCGTTTAGGTAGAGACTATCTGAAAACAGGCGAATATATCGAGATCATCTTCCCCGATTACGATGTGCGATATATCGCCATCAATGATAATGTGGATACCGCTAAATCTGAGAATGAGCTGCTTGCGTTCAAGAATATTTTCAACGACTGGTATGCCAGAGACTGCTCCAAGAAGATCAAAGCTGTATTCAAGGCAAAAGGTCAGTCGGGTAAGCCACTTTCTAAGCCTATCTTCGGCTACAAAACTTCTGAACTTGATAAGCATCAGTGGGTTATTGATGAAGAAGCAGCAAATGTGGTGCGAAGGATATTTAAGCTCTGTATTGACGGCTACGGACCATCGAAGATTGCCCGTATTCTCACAGAGGAAAAAGTGTTGAATCCGACGGCTTACGCACTGTCGCAGGGCAGAGATAACGGTCACAGAAATGCTAACCTTAACCGCTGGTATCACAGAACGGTGGCAAGTATTCTGGAACGTCCCGAATACTGCGGACACACTGTCAATTTCAGAACTCGCAGGAAGTCCTACAAAGTGAAAAAGACCATCCGAAATCCACAGGAGGATTGGATGATTTTTGAGAATACCCATGAGCCTATCATTACTCAGCAGCAGTTTGACTTAGTTCAGGAGCTACGTAAGAATAAACGCAGACCTCAACGCTTTGAGGAGATCAATCCGTTTTCGGGGATGGTTTATTGTGCTGACTGCGGTAAAAAGATGTATCTGTGCAGATCATCGAGCTTTGCTGATGACCAGGAGCATTTGAAATGCTCTACTTACGCTTATGATACAAGTGCTTGTACAGTGCATTATATCAGAACTTCCGTTTTAAGAGAAATAGTGCTGAAAGCGGTGAACGAGCTTTTTGTAACGATAAAGGACAACGAGGATGAGTTTGTTCAGTCGGCTATGGAAAGTTCTGCTACAAAACACTCCTCAGAGCTTTTCAAGGCTAAGAAAGCACTCACCAAAGCTGAAAAGCGTATTGCTGAGCTTGACAAGCTGTTCACAAGGCTCTATGAGGATAATGTATCGGGCAAGGTATCCGATGAACGCTATGCTATGATGTCAGCAGGATATGAGGATGAGCAGAAGAAACTCAAAGAAGAAGCCGAGAAACTGACAGCTTTTATTGAAGCATCTGAGCAGAAATGTGCTGATGTTAACTCCTTCATTAAGGTCGTGCAGAAATATGAGCATATCACTGAGCTTACTCCTGAGATCATGCACGAGCTTATCGAAAAGATTGTAGTTTATGCTCCCGATAACAGCAGTGGGCATCGCACTCAGCAGATAGAGATACACTTCCGTTTCGATGTTGCAGTTGCTACGGCGACCGCTGACCGCAGGGAATACACCAAAAAGAGAAAGGCTGCGTAGGCTATTCTACGCAACCTTTACTTCAAACCGTTAATAATTCTTTATTGGCGCTACGCTTGTGGTAAATGCCTTAAAGACGCTATAATATTATTCCATTACATAGTCATTTCGAAATTTTCCGATTCATCATAATCAGCTTCGTATTCTTGATTTAATCTCATTACATTTTCATAAGCAGGTTCAATAATCTTTTCATATCTTGCTGTAATATATCTGCTATAAAATTCCTTCTGCAAATCAGTCAGATATGGAATGGATTTAATAAAGCCTACAATTTTCTGCATATCAATCTTGGGAACGATACGTTCCAATGCTTGATTGCAACCATCAAACTTGCCACTCATAAGGAATTGAGAATAATTGATTTTTCTGCCGTCAAGCTTAATTGCTGAATTCGGGAACTGATATACTCGTGCATCAAGCTGCTGCGGCTCTTGTAAGACCATTTGCATTGTCTGTTCATCAGCCTGTGGTAACAGGCAGCTACCGCAATCGAATATAGGTGCAATCTGTGTGGAGTTTGTTTCTTCATTATACAGGAAACCCCAGTTCCCATTATGGCGGTCAAAGTTTCCTAGGAAAGCATCAACCACAAAAACGTTCCAGAAATGCTCCTGTAGTGTAAGCGGATCAACAAACTGCTGCTTATCAATTGTTTCAAGAATATCCCATAAATCTGTTCCTGAGCCATTATGCTCTGAATCAATGATTGTGTTTTTTATTGAACAGAAATCATACAACAGACTTCCACCAACAGTGAAGTCCTTGCATGCACATACAAGCTTTTCCTTGCCATTGACATTATAAATACCAAGCAAAGTCTTTTGAGCATTTAACCCAAGCATATTAAAAATACTGCAGCTGATATGCTCGCTTACACAGCTGTTGGTATAGGAAAGCTCGGTAGGTTTACCATCTGCTGATGGTGGGAATTTCAACATATACTGCTCGTTGTTATAAATAACAGCAATTTTCTTTCCGTTTGCTCCGTTATAAGCCTTGCCAAGTACTCTCTGGCAGGTTGTGAAATCAATTCTTTCATTCATAACAAATCACCCCCACAAATACTTCTGACGCAAATAGTCAGCATGTTCAGGAGTAATCAGTCCATCACTGATTTCTGCCATGTTAATACTTCCGTACAATTCTCCCCAGAGACAGTCGAGCAGCATAGAGCCTTGTTCTCTTGCAATTTTGAATGCATCCAAATCCTGCTGCAGGTATGACGGAAGACCATATTCATATGAGTTTATACGTTCAATTTCAATCTTTGTCATATTCATTCCTCCCAACTTCTCTTTTTATTATTATACCCGATTTTGCTGAAAAAGTCAACACAACATCTCCCGTTGTTCGTTACGTACTGCCATCATATCCCATTTCGTTACGCACCGCCAACCTTACCTTGCCGCTGAAAATTGTTCATTTGTCAGCGACAAAATAAATTCTATTTTTCAAAATCTATATACAATCTCAGCCTTTCTCCGCTTCATGTCATCCACAACATTTAAGCTGTCTTGCTGTTTTTATCATAGCATCACCTCTACATACATTTTCACTGTTTCCTCAATTCCCAGAATCTTTGCATATCGCATCAGATTCGTGAGATTCTTACTGCTGCTTCTCATATATCCCTTCATTGCTGTCTGGAACACCTGAACATCCATTTTATCTCTGCAGCGAATAATGTCACACAGTGTTCTGTCCATATCATAAACCATTACCTGATTGCCGTAATTGGATTCAATTGTTGTTCTGCCAAGATCAAGTAATTCCGAACTTGCCGTATAAATCTTGTATCCACGCTTACGGAGGTGCGTAGCGTTGTAGGTGCGGTTTACAGTCAGCGTTGTACAGCTTGGTTCACGCTCCATAAGTCCATGCAGATACAACGCTGTTTCATGCGAGAACACTGCTTCTTTACTGCGAAGCTGAATGACATACAGCTCATCAAGCCATGCGTCCTCTGACATATATACCCCCTGTGCCACTCGTTCAAAATTGAATTTCTTTACATATTCTGACAGATAGGTTTTTGAAATCCCTGCTGTCACTACATCGGATGTGAGCAGAAATCCGTTATTTCTCTCTGCCAGCTGATTCATAATTTGCTGTTTGGTCATATACATCACCTTACTTTCTCGCTTATATTATATCATATTTCAGCGACAAAGTAAAGTCTATTTTTCTAAAATCTGTAGATAATTTCAACCTCTCTCTGCTTCTGACCATCGACAATTGTCGTTTCCCCAACCCGAATCACCTTAATCAGCCTATGCAGCAGTTCACGGTCAAGCACAGTCCCCGACATATACTCACGCACCACACACAGCCAGTTCCGGATATCCTCGGCTTTGGCAGTTAATTTGTCAAGCTCCGATTGAAGCTCCTGTGATTTCTGTTCCAATGCGGTTTTCTCAATCCTGTACTTCTGTGACAGTTCAATCAGCGTTTCTCTTGGAAGCTGACCTAGGAGCAGTTCTTCATATAGCTTGCTCTGCAGCATTTCAAGCTCTGCGATGCGAGCTCTTGCGGAATGCAGTTC
>JAFWWU010000118.1 GCA_017523285.1 Ruminococcus sp. | reverse complement strand
TACTACAACTACGACAACAACAACTACAACCACCACAACTTCTACAACTACTTCTACAACTACATCTACAACAACCACAACTACTACAACTCCTGTTGTTACAACAACATCAGATGTAGTCATCGATTTTGCTACACAGGTTGAATACGATACTTCTCCGATGAAAGTCGGCGAAACAAGAGAAGTGCGTTTGTATCATCCGGCAACAAACACCGCTTCATACGCATACATTACTTCAAACTCATCAAATATTTCATACTTCTATAACGGTACAGATAAATTATATATAACAGCTCTTGAAGAGGGTCAGGCATCGTTGAACGTTCGCGTTGAAGGCTGCGCTTTCGGCACTTATGTATATCTCACAATTCTTCCGGCTGATACTCCTGCAAACCTCGGAGATGTAGACGGCAGTAATACCGTAGATGCAATAGACGCTTCAAGCGTACTCGCATACTATGCTATAATCAGCACAAATGGTGATGCTTCAAAATACGATAACAACTTCAAACGAAACGCTGATGTAAACTCAGACGGAGGTATAAATGCCGTTGATGCTTCACTTATCCTCGCCTACTACGCTTTCATTAATACAGGCGGCTCAGGCGATATCATCAGTTTCATCAATAACAGATAAAAACAAAATGCACTTCCGTTTTATTTCGGAAGTGCATTTTTCTACAAAAAAGTCCTGCAAATTATCGTTTGCAGGACTTATGTATTCATTACTTTCTGCGTGTACCGTTTTTACGGTCTGTGCTTCTCTTAAGGTCGCACATTCTCTCTTCGCTGTTCTGCTTAAAGCGTGAAATCATATCTTCAAATGAAAGCTCGCTCATAGGAGTCTGCTTTTTAGGCTCCCACACATTAGGTCTGCTGTCATCACGTCTTGCAGGTCTTGGCTTCTGCGGCTGGGGATTTTCAACAGCCTTTTTAATTGAAAGGCTTACCTTTCCTGCCTCATTAATACCGATAACCTTAACCTTTACATCCTGATTTTCAGTCAGATGCTCTCTGATTTCACTTACAAAGGTGTTGGCGATTTCCGAAATGTGAACCATACCTGTTCCACCGCCTTCAATGTCAACGAAAGCGCCATACTGAGTAATTCCCTTTACTTTTCCTTCGTAAATCTTTCCAATTTCAAGCTGCATACAATAATAAACTCCTTTTAATCCTTAATCTCTTGAGGTATCGTAAAAGCGTCGTTCGTCAGGATAAGCATACCCCTGTTCTTCCAAGGCTACCTGTTCCATATACGACGAAATATCATTATCATCCATATCATTCAATTTACGCTGTATCTCCTCATTTTCACCCTCAAGAATGCTGATTTTTTCATTGAGCTTGACTAAATCCGCTTCTTTTTCGGCACAGTCAGACTGAAGGACTACGAGTAAAATAATGCAGGCTATCGCCAAAACAAAAATTGCAATTTTGATTACATTATTAGCCCGACGATTTCTTTTGTTCCTTGTGTTTAACTTTTTTACCAACGCATTTCACGTTCTTTCTTTTTATATTTGTCTTTTTATTATACAACATTCTCCCCCTATCAATCAAGGGGATTTTTAAATTTTCGCATCTTTTCAATGCATTTTTGGAAATTCCCACAAATTTAACAATAACTTTTTCACATATAAGTGCATATAAAGCCTTTAACGGAGCTAAAATAATTCTAAGCGGTAAATAAATTATCTTAATAAGTCGGCGTACAATTTTTATCACAACTCTTCCGATTGTAAAAAAATAAAGTGCAAATCCAGTTATGCCGCCGATTATATAGTAAAAGCGGAATTCTCCCCTCGCCATAACAGAAGTAAAGGCAACAACAGAAAAACTGCATATAACCCAAAATGCAATATCTTCTATCGCTACAAGCACATTATTATGCGGCAGAGCTGCTCTTAGAGTACGAAACAAATCATAAAGCACTCCTGCCGCAGCTCCGAATATAACAGAATAAAGCAAAAGCATAAGCTCTTCATGTACAGTAAAATACGTTTCGGGAATAATCATCTGAAAAGTCTCCCAAGCATCGTAACAGGCCCACGCCTGTCCTTATCACCATATGTAAGTGACCATATATCACCTGCTATCGTCATATCGCCCGTTTCAACACTCATAGAATCAATGTGAAGCTCCCTGCCCTTTATTACAAGCTCACCAAGCTGAGTATAAAGACGTATTTCACGCTCATCAAAGCTGTCTACATCGGTTATACCCGATATCGTAAGGCTCTTTCTGTTTTCAAGAATAATATTGTGCGGCGCTACAGGCTTGTTTTCCTTAATCATATCTTTTCCCTTTCTTTTATAGCATATTTTTATCATCAGTTCATTATATTATATTGATAATAAAAATATTACTCCCACAGTTTGTTTTTTTGTTGCATTTTTTTTGAAAAACCTCTTGAAAATATTGTTTTGATATGTTATAATAGTGTAGGTTTTAATGTGATTTACTTTCGCTGTGCGAAATTTAATCGATACATTTTACATCATTATTAATATATGGAGGCAATTATTATGGGAACTCTTGAAATTATCGGTGGAGTTTTAATTCTTATTTCTTGTCTGTTAATTATCGTTCTTTGTCTTATGCAGGATCAGAAGCAGCAGCAGAATATGACATCTGCTCTCGGCGGAGGAAGCAACGATTCATTCTATGGCAAAAATGAGGGAAGAACAAAGGAAGCTATCCTCAATAAGCTTACAAGAAATTTAGCTATAATCTTTATCGTTCTTACTCTTGCAATCAACATCGTACCAAACTTTATTGATTAAAACCAATGCGCCCTATGATTGAACGTCATAGGGTATATTTTTTCAAAGGAGATAACAGATGTCGTCAAAGACAAATAAAAAGCAAAAGCACGAAAAGCCCAAGCATACCGTTGAAAGCTATAAAAATAAAATAATGCTTTTTCTTAATCAAGGCGGTAAAAAAGCAATATCTGTACGCGAGCTCTCATCAAAATGCCGCAGCAGACAAGGCTCTTCCGCAAATTTTAATCTGGCTTTGCGTGAACTTGCCGAAGATGGCATTATCTTTATAAAAAAACAACAGAAAATCTATCTTTCCTCTAAGCTCGGATATTTTCCCGCAAAGGTTGCAAGACTGAGTCGTACATTCGGATTCGTTGTAACCGATGACGGAACAGAAGTATTTATTCCGGGAAAATTCCTGCTCGGTGCTTTGCCTGAGGATAAGGTTCTTATTTCCTATATAAAATCACGTTCAGGCTCTCCCGAAGGCGAAGTTATTGATATTCTGAAAGAAGGCAATTCACAGCTTACGGGAAAAATCGAGCTGTGTGATGGTGTCCCCTATTTCGTTTCGGACACTATGTCCAAAAATCATATAACAATTTCCGAAAGCGAAAGCTCTGAATATAAAATCGGAGATAAAGTCCTTGCCGAAATTTCATACAGAGGCAAACGTCACTCCGAGCATAAAGTTCGTATTCTTATGAGCTTCGGCGACTGTGAAAACGCTTCAGCATGTTCAAAATCAATTCTCGCAGTTCATGGAGTATGCGAAGAATTTCCTGAGCCTGTTCAGAGAATGGCACAGCGTATCGCTGTAGCAGGTATACACGATTACGATTTCAATAATCGTGAGGATTTCAGACATCTCAACATTTTCACAATTGACAGCGCAGAATCAAAAGACCTCGATGACGCAGTTTCTATCGAAAAAACAAAAGAGGGTTACCGACTTGGTGTTCATATCGCCGACGTTTCTCACTATGTAAAAGGAAACAGCGATATCGACAAGGAAGCCCTAAACAGAGGAACAAGCATATATTATGCAAACAAGGTTGTTCCTATGCTTCCGAAAGAGCTTTCCAACGGAATATGCTCTCTTAATCCCGATGAAAACCGCCTTACAATGTCAGCTGTAATCGAGCTTGACAAATACGGCGAAATCATTTCTTACGGCTTTTGCAAAAGCGTTATACGATCAAGAGTCAAAGGAATCTATTCTGAAATCAATCAGATTCTAAGCAATAGCGAATCACCTGAAATCGCTGAAAAATACTCGGAAATCCGAGATGATATATTCCTTATGGATGAGCTTGCCGATATTCTTATCGCAAATAAAAAACGCAGACACGCTCCACAGCTTGAAACTGTTGAAAGCAAGCTTATAATAGACGAAAACGACTTCTGCATTGATGTTCTTCCCCGTACAAGAGGAAAGTCCGAATGTATCATAGAGGAATTCATGCTTGTTGCAAATGAAGCCGCCGCACGTCTTGCCAAGGAAAAAGGCGTTCCTTTCGTATACAGAGTACACGAAGCTCCGCCGCCCGAAAAAGCAGAAAGACTGCGTGAAATATTACCGCAGTTTAAAATAGAATGTCCGAAATTCGAAGAAATACGACCTGTTCATATTTCCGAAATTCTTGAAAAAGCAAAAGGCACAGACGTATATGAAGCGGTAAATCTTCTTGCTCTGCGTTCAATGTCCAAAGCAAAATATTCAAACGAGCCGCTTGGACATTTCGGACTGGTGCTTGATGATTATGCCCATTTCACCTCCCCTATAAGACGCTATCCCGACCTTGCAATTCACCGCATCCTCACGGATATCCTTGCAGGCTATGACAAAAACTGGCTGACAAAGCGTTACAGCGGCTTCTCGGCAAATGCCTCGGAACGCTCCTCAAATGCTGAAATCAAAGCAGTTACAGTTGAAAGAGAATGTGAGGACTGCTATAAAGCAGAATATATGAAAAGCAAAATCGGTATGGAATTCGATGGCAGAATTTCAAGCGTTACCGAATTTGGTTTCTATGTAACACTCGAAAATACAGTTGAAGGACTTGTTCATATCCGTACACTCCCTGAGGGCGAATATGATTATACAGAACCTGCATATCTTACAGAAAAATTCAGCAATACAGTCTACAACATTGGAAAAGCGGTAAGAGTTATCTGCTCCGCCGTAAATGTCAACGACGGACTTGTAGATTTTGTACTTGCTAATGAATAAAACAGATTTAAAGGAGATTTGAAAATGAAAAAAAGAATTATGATTTTAGCTTTAGCATCACTCACATTATCCTTGTGCAGCTGCACAATGGAAATCAATTTAAATGGTTCAAGTTACTCAGCAAGTACAGAAACATCAATTTCCGATAAAAAAGAAGAAAAATCCGATAAGAAAAACGAAGTATCAGCTGAAAAGGATACTGACAAAAAGCAGAACACAAATAAAAAAGATGAATCATCTTCAAAAGTAGATAAAAAAGAAGAAGAAACAACCACAAAGCCTACTGAAAAAACTACTGAAAATGAGAAAATCGAATCGCCTTTCGATGAGTCTGATTATCCTTCAATTTCACTCGGCACAGGCGGAGTAGAAATTAACTCAGATATAGACGAAAAAAGCGATAAAGAGCTTATAAGCGTTGCAACAGATTTATATAAACTCGCTTGTGAAACTGAATGGAGCTATCATGTAGGCTCGCCTTACAAGCTTGATTACAGCACAACAGTTGAAGGCAATTTCGGTTGGGAATACAGTCTTGTAGACGACCCTTCAATCACTACTCTTGATGACGTTATCGAAGATTACTACAAAGTATTCAGCCACGCATATGGTAATGACCTTGATGAATTATACATCGAAAAGAACGGCAGTGTTTACGCTCTTGCAGGTGACAGAGGCTCTGATATATTCTATGAGGGATTCAGAATTACAGAAGTTTCAAGAAAAACAGAGTCAGAAATCTTCTTTACTGTTGAAAACTACTATGATGATTCAAGTGACGACCCACATATAGAACCTGTTGTCGAAGATACATTCTCAATCGTAAAGAATGGCAACAGCTGGAGAGTAGGTAAATTCAAACTTCCATATTAACTCATTCTGCAACTCCAGAAGCTGTGATAAGCAATTATCACAGCTTTTTTGTTATCATTTCGTTTCACAAAAAATGTATATCATTTTTAAATCGTTTTAGTTGTATTTTACATAGCACATCAACTTGTTTTCTTTTTATTTCGTCATCCTCATGTCAATTTTTGCACAAAAAAAGTAAAAAAGAACTCCTCATATATTGCGATCAACCCAACTGCAACACGGTTGAATTTTATTCAAAAATGATTTAATTATAAAATATTCAGTTAGCATTTTGAAAGTAACATTTTTTAATTTATCTCTCATACCAACAATCATAACATTGTATACATATTTCTCCTTAAATTTATCTATTATAATTTTTGCCTGTTTACAGGCATTTCACAACTCATTTCAACTTGTAGCAACTCCATCGACTTCATTAAATAATTTTATTTTATTTTTATTTCATTCATATTTAACCTCAATTTGCTATATAGCAATATAGTGCTAAAAACTCCGCAATATTCTCAATTGAAATAATTTTAAATCTAAGTTATAATACAAATGTTGAACACAGATGTAACGTATACTCACCTGTTTTCATCACTTTAAGCATGTGCACAAGTGCTTAAACACCCACAATATACTCCATTCATTTCGTTTTCGGTTTTAAACTCCGCCGATTCCGATGTGAATATTTCTGAATTTTTCTTATCACCTTATTTACTCTGACAGTCGTTGTTAAACATTGACGCCTATAATATGTTTAATCGCTTAAATAAGACTGTCAGTGAATGAACATTCCTTACTTTCTAATTCGCATTTGAGTATTACGATTATCGGGTTTTTTCGTATGTGGGTTTTGAAAAAATGTATAGAGGGTGCATTTTTTCGTTGAAATATCGGCTTCGATTGACTTTTTGAGAGGGAGTCAATCCGAGCCGATATTTTTTTATTTATTGACATTTTATGCATTTTCAATTATTATAAATATAACAATCACATATCAGCATCGGAGGCATAATCAATGACAAATTTTCTTATCAGAATTTTTATAAAACAACCTGATAATACCGACTCTCAAAAAACAAGAGCCGCCTATGGAACATTGAGCAGTTTTGTAGGCATATTCTGCAATATTATTCTTTTTATCGCAAAATACATTGTGGGAACGCTTTCAAACTCTATTTCAATTATTTCCGATGCATTCAATAATCTTTCCGACAGTGCAAGCTGTATAATAACCCTTTTCGGATACAAAATCTCATCAAAACCTGCTGATAAAGACCATCCTTTCGGACACGGAAGAATGGAATATCTGACTTCTCTGATTATTTCGGCAATTATAGTTTTTGTCGGACTTGAACTTTTTAAAGGCTCTTTGCAAAAGCTTTTAAATCCCGAAGAGGTAAAATTCAGCATTGCCGCACTCGTTTCTCTCATCATTTCTATCGGTATAAAGCTGTGGCTTTCGCTTTTCAATACAACTCTTGGCAAAAAAATCAACTCAGTTGTAATGCTTGCAACCGCAAAAGACAGCAGAAATGATGTCATAACTACAATTTCAGCATTGATTGCGCTTGTTTTTTCGATATTCTCAGATTTACCGCTTGACGCTTTAATGGGAATTTTCGTTTCACTTTTCATCCTCAAATCAGGCTACGAAATCATTAAGGACACCGTTGATGAACTCCTCGGTAAGCCTGCATCTCCCGAAACTACATCAAAGCTGTATTCAATGATTCTGAAAAACGAAAAGATTATCGGTGTTCACGATATGATTGTTCACAGCTATGGACCAAGCTGCACAATAGCAAGCTGTCACGTTGAAGTAAAAGCTACCGAAAATTTCGTTGCAGTTCACGAACTTGTAGACAAAATAGAACGTGATGTTCTTAACGAAATGAATATCCTGCTGACAATTCACATGGACCCGATAGATACAGATGATGAAAACGTTCAGGAATGTAAAAATATGATTCTGGAAATAATCGGAAATATTGACAGCGCTCTGCATATTCACGATTTCCGTATCGTTTCGGGCGAAATGCACACCAATCTTATTTTCGACCTCGTTGTTCCTTATAAGACAAAATACTCCTCAGATGAAATAAAGGCAATGATTGATGATCGCCTTTCAAAATTTGACCACAGATATTTTACAGTAATTACTTTTGATACTGAATATATTTAAGGCAACACCGCACAAAGCACGCCTGAGCGCTTTGTACAAAATCTGCTGGCATATTTTCCGTAATCTTGCACAGAAATCTCTTGACATACGATAGTATGCCTGCAAGATTTCTATACAATCTGACGAAAAATCTGACTTCGC
>JAFWWU010000117.1 GCA_017523285.1 Ruminococcus sp. | reverse complement strand
GGAGGATAAATCAATAACAGATAAGTTCACACAGGAAGAATTATTCTCAAATGCTCCAGAAATAGCTTTTAACTGTTTTTCAGTTCCTAAAACTGTTTGATAGAAAGATAAAAATATGAAATTATACGAAAAAAAAGCTTTCGAGCTTTCTGAAATGCTCAGAAATAAGCAATGCAGTGCTGTTGAAATCTTAAATGATGTTAATGAACGTATTGATAAAACAGAAAATAACATCGGTGCTTATTTATCCTTCAATGAAAATTCTCTTTTACATGCACAAACAATTGATGAATTATTAGCCAAAAATGAAGAGCTCAGCTATCTTGCCGGAATTCCAATTGCTGTAAAAGATAATATTTCTACAAAAGGAATAAGAACTACATGTGCTTCTAGAATGCTTGAAAACTATATCCCTCCATATAACGCAACTGTAATAAATAAGATTCAAGATGCAGGAATGATACTTACAGGTAAAACAAATATGGATGAATTCGGAATGGGCTCATCAACTGAAACATCATTTTTTAAGCCTACACATAATCCGCATAATACAGATTATGTACCTGGCGGATCATCAGGCGGCTCATCGGCAGCGGTAGCTGCAGGAGAATCAATTCTTGCACTCGGCTCTGACACAGGCGGCTCTGTAAGGCAGCCCTCATCATATTGCGGAGTTATAGGCTTAAAACCAACTTATGGCAGAGTTTCAAGATTCGGACTCATTGCATACGCTTCATCTCTTGAACAAATCGGACCGATCGGAAAATGTGTAAAAGATGTTGCGATGCTTCAGACCATTATCAGCGGATATGATAAGTATGATTCTACATCTTGTGCACACAAAACTGAAGATTTCTACAAATTATTGAAGGCTGATGTAAAAGGGTTAAAAATAGGTATATTAAAAGAATATTTTAGTTCTGATATTAATGAAGAGATTAAAAATTCAATATATAATACACTTAGTATTCTTAAAAAAAACGGTGCAAAACTCAAAGTTGTTTCAATTCCGATGTCTGTTTATGCTCTTAATTCCTACTATATTTTAGCTTCAGCAGAAGCATCATCAAATCTCGCAAGATATGACGGTGTAAAATTCGGATACAGAACACCTGAATATAACAATTTATCAGAAATGTATATTAAAACAAGAAGCGAAGGCTTCGGAGATGAAGTAAAAAGACGAATAATGCTTGGTACATTTGTTTTAAGCTCAGATTATTACGAAGACTATCATAAGAAAGCTAAGAAAATGCAAGCTGTTATTTCCAATGAATTCTCAGATATTTTGAAAGATTGCGATATACTTGTTTCACCAACTACTACTGATACAGCTTTTAAAATAGGCGAGAGAATCAATAATCCGATAAAAATGATTAATAATGATTTTCTCACAGTGGCCGCTAATATTACAGGACTTCCCGCAATAAATGTTCCATGCGGCAAAAGTTCAAAAGGTTTACCATTTGGAATGCAATTTATTTCCAATAAATTCAATGAACAACTTCTTCTCAACACAGCATACGCTTATGAAACATATATCGACGGCTTTGATTTCGGTCTTAAACTTGATTGAGGACAATTATTATGAATAAATACGAAACAATTATAGGACTTGAAGTTCATGCAGAACTTAAAACCAAGTCTAAAATATATTGTGACTGCAAAAACAGCTTTGGTTCAGACCCAAATACAAATATATGCCCGATATGTATGGGAATGCCGGGAACTCTGCCGTCGCTCAACAAGAAAGCCGTTGAATATGCTATAAAAATGGGACATGCATTAAACTGCAAAATAAACAACATAAGCCATCAGGACAGAAAGAATTATTTTTATCCCGATTTACCAAAAGGTTATCAGATATCACAAGCAGATACGCCATTATGTGAAAATGGCTATCTCGATATCATGGTAGAGGGTAAAAAAAGAAGAATCAGAATTACAAGAATACACATTGAAGAAGATGCAGGCAAACTTCTTCACGATAATTCCGACAATAACTCTCTGATTGATTTCAACAGGTGCGGAGTACCGCTTATAGAAATTGTCACCGAGCCTGATATAAAAAGCTCTAAAGAAGCAAATATATTTCTTGATACAATAAAAGCCATATTAAAATACATCGATATATCTGATTGTAAAATGCAGGAAGGCTCTATACGATGTGATGTGAATGTTTCCGTAAGACCTTATGGCGAATCTTTGCTTGGTACACGATGTGAAATGAAAAATGTAAATAGCTTCAGTGCAGCAGTCAGAGCTATCGAGTACGAATCTAAACGTCAGATTTCCATTCTTGAAAATAACGGATTTCTCTTTCAGGAAACAAGACGCTGGGATGATTCAAAAGGCATAAGCATAATAATGCGTACAAAAGAGGATATGCAGGATTACAGATTTTTCCCTGAACCTGATTTATGTTCAATCTTCACAGATGATGAAACAATTAAAAGAATAAAATCAGAAATTCCTGAACTTCCTAATGATAAATTATTCCGTTATACAGATGTACTATGTTTACCATATAATGATGCTGTACTGATAGCATATTCCTATGATAAAGCTAAGTTTTTTGATGAAGCAGTAAAGCTTGATATATGCAGTCCAAAAAGTATATGCAACAAAATTATTTCTGATGTTTTAAAATACCTTAACGAGTCAGAAAAAGAACTATCAGAAACATATATAACACCTCAGAAGCTCGTCAGAGTTATTAAGGAAGTAGAAAACGGAAATATTTCCAACACTTCCGCTTCAACTGTTATAAAATTACTTATGGAAGAAAACAAAGAACCTGAGGACATTATTTCTGAAAGAAATCTTACTCAGAATTCAGATGAAGAGTTTCTTCTTGACCTTGTAAACGATGTTATTGCTTCGGAAAAGAAATCCGTTATAGATTACAAAAACGGAAAAAAGAATGTTCTTGGCTATATAGTCGGAAAATGTATGAAAAAATCAATGGGAAAGGCAAATCCTGTTAAAATAAATGAAATAGTATTAAATATAATTAATAGGGAGGAATAGAAGTGAAATTCAAATTCAATTCAAAGTACAATACTATATCTGGTTATGTAATTGGAACATTTGTAATTTGTCTGCTTATCATAGTAATGATATTCAAATTTTCAATATTACAAGTATATCTTAATAAAATTATTACTGTAACAGCACCGATAATCTGGGGAATTGTACTTGCATATCTTTTGAATCCGATACTAAAATTCATTGAAAGATATGTCATAAAACTTACAAACAGAAAAAAGCCTCATCCTGTTATGGCACGAAGTATCTCTATTTTCTTGACGATGGCATTATTTTTTCTGATAATATATGCAATTATAGCGAGTATTATCCCTGAAATATTAACAAGTTTAAGAAATATTTTTGCAAACCTTCAGGTTTATTTTGATAACATTCAAGTATATATAGATAAGAAGTTTTCAAATATTAAAAATTCAAATCCTGAGCTTGAAGAATTTATTTTCAGTCAGATGGACAGAATTGAAGAATTTGCAATGTCAATGGCAGATTCAATTAAGCCTAAGCTTAATAATATCTTTTCAAAAGATGGTGTAATAGCTAACATAACAGGCAGTGCACTTACACTTCTTATCGGTTTAAAGGATTTTCTTATCGGTGCAATTGCCGCTGTGTATATCATGTTCAGCAAAGAGAAATTCTTAGCTTATGCCAAGAAGATTGTCTATGCTTATTCTAAAAAAGAAAACAGTTATAAGATTATTAATTTCGCAAGTACAGCAAACAGCAAATTCATCTCATTTTTATCGGGTAAAGCACTTGATTCGTTTATCATTGGAATGATATGCTTTATAGCAATGACTGTTCTTAAATTACCTTATGCAGTTTTAATAAGCGTTATTGTTGGTATCACAAATATGATTCCGTTTTTTGGACCATTTATAGGTGCAATTCCATCAGGAGTTTTAATATTGCTTTCACATCCAAATAAAACTATTGTATTTGTAATAATGATACTTGTTTTACAACAAATAGATGGTAATATTATCGGGCCAAAAATTCTCGGCAACCAGCTTGGAGTCAATGCATTCTGGATTTTATTCTCAATCCTCATTGGTGGTGGTTTCTTTGGATTTGCCGGAATGATTTTAGCCGTTCCATGCTTTGCTGTAATTTACCCGATTTTCAGAGATGCTGTAAACAAAAGACTTGTTAAAAAGGAAATGCCAATCAGTTCTGATCATTATCTTCCTGATATGCCTGTAAACAAACAATATATTCCACCTGAAAAAAAGAAAAATAATAAATAATAAAAGAATGCAGATACAACAATCATGTATCTGCATTCTTAATATATTTTGAAACAAATTCAGGATAATCACACTTTATTTCAATTTTATTCAGATAATTTAAAACAGAATTATCATCAAAAGAAAAAGCAAGTTTAAACGCACATAAACATTGATATAAGCATTTAAATTCATTATTTATCTTCCTGTTTCCGTACTTATTATCTCCAAGAAGGGGAGAACCTATATGTGATAAATGTGCTCTTATCTGATGAGTTCTACCTGTAACAAGAGTTACTTCAACAAGCTGAAAACACTTATATGTAGTAATTACCTTGTATTTTGTTATGATTTTTTTATATCCTTCAATGTCTGAATCAGAAATTTTTACAATGTTATTCGTACTATCCTTTTTATGATACGCAGTAATAGTATCAGAACTTTTTGGAAGTGGATTTACAGTAATACAAATATAGGATTTATGAATATTATGCTGACGGATAGCTTCATTAATCTCACGAAGTGCGGTAGCATTTTTTGCTCCTATTACAAGTCCACAAGTGTTTTTATCAAGTCGATTACATAGTGCAGGTTTGAAAGAACTTTCATTCTCAGGATTATATGCCCCCGTTGAAATCAGGTAGGAAATCATATTGTCAACAAGAGTGTCATTCGTTTTTGAATTATCTGAATGAACAGAAATCCCTGTAGGCTTATTTATTACAATAATATTTTCATCCTCATATACAACATCAAGAGTATAATTCTTATTATATTCTATATTTTTCTTTTCTGTAAACTCTTCTTTTATATACAGCGTAAGCCTGTCATTTTCACATAATATATAATTGCCGTCGCATCTTTTACCATTAACCTTTATATCTTTTTTACGAAAAAGCTTATACATCATGCTTTTCGGTAGTGATGGAAGAGACTTCTGTATAAATTTATCAATTCTTTGCCCGCTGTCATTTTTATTAATAATAAATTCTTTCATAACCATACCTGCTTTCTGATAATAAATTATACCATATTAAATAGAAATAGTCAAATTTAAGATTTAATACTCACAAATTATATGATTTATATTTGTTGTAATTTAACAATGTTGCTTAAAAAACTTGATTTCAAACTCAATTTATGATATACTTAAAAAGTGATTTTTACAGAAAGGAGATTACATAAATGAAGAATATAAAAAGAATACTATCTACATTATTAACAAGTGCATTTATAGTTACATCAGCATTTTCAATGCCACTTGCAGACATAAACGCTATGACAGATAACAACAGCATAACTTCAACAGACGAAATGATGCTTATAAATCTTAATGCATTAACTGATTACAAGCCACTTAATGCAACTCAGACAACAACAGCGCCAGTTACTGCAACTACATTAAAAACAACTACAACAACAGTAACAAAAGCAACCCAAACTACTACATCAGCCACTAATACAACTACACTCCCCAAAGTAACTACAACTACTACAGTTACAACAACAGACAAAACAACATCCAAACCACTTATTACAACACATACAGGATTTGATGTTTTTGGCATCTATGACGCTTATCACTCATTTAAATGCACCACAACTACAACAACTCCTGTCTGGAATGGTATTGACGTATCAAAATGGCAGGATGTTATAAATTGGACAGAAGTTAAGAATTCAGGAATGGATTTCGCAATTATACGTTCAGGTTATGGTAATCTTCTTTCACAGGAAGACCCAAAATTCCGTACAAATATGGAACAGGCACAAAAGCTTGGAATTCCATGCGGAACATACTGGTTCAGCTATGCAACAACTGTTGAAGACGCATACAGAGAAGCTGAAACATGTTATCAGGTAATTAAAGATTTTAAATTTGAATATCCTGTATTTTTTGACATAGAAACAAAAGCTCAGAGAGATGAATGTTCAGAAGCAACTGTTTCAGGAATAATAGAAGCATTCTGCTCTACTCTTGAAGCTAAAGGATACTATGTTGGTTTATACAGCTACGCAAGCTTCCTTAATACCAAAGTTTATGCTCAGACTCTTAGCAAATATGATGTATGGGTAGCACATTATACCGATAAATCAGCACCCGATTACAAAAGGCCTCACGGAATGTGGCAGTATACTGATAAGGGAAGCGTTAAGGGTATAAACGGGAACGTTGATATGAACTATTCATACAAGGATTATCCGAAGATAATCAAAAACAATAAACTAAACGGATTCTAATAGATTATATGCATACCCTTATGGGTATGCATAACTTTTTAAGGTGATTAATATGGTAAAATTCATTACAGGTCAGTCAGGAAGCGGAAAATCAACACGTCTTGCCGAATATATAGATAAACTATCAGACGAGGGGAAAAACCTTTGCATCATAGTCCCCGAACAGTTTTCATACGAATTTGATAAAAATCTATACAAGAAACTCGGAGCTGTAAAATTCAATAAGATTTTTTCGCTTACATTTACAGGCTTGTCACGTCAGTTATTCCAGTTATATGGCGATAACAACAGAAAAGGAGTTTATGCTGACGACCTTTCAAAAATCGTTATAATGGAAGAAGCACTTCTTAATCTATCAAGAATACCTGATGGAATATATGAATTCAGAAAACAGATAAAACGTCATGGATTTATAGAACAAATACTAAAAATCATTACAAATTTCAAACGCGCCGCAATAACACCATATCAATTCCAGGAAAAAACAGCATTCTTAAGCGGTAAGTTCAAAAGAAAAGCTGACGATATATCGAATATATATTTTGAATATGAAAAACTACTCAAAGAAAAAGGCTATAAGGATAATCTTACTGATATAAGTGAAGCCGCAAAAATAGCCTCACTTCACGAATACTTTAAAGGTAAAACTGTATTTATTGATGAGTTTGACAGCTTTACAGGAGAACAATATGAATTTATAAAAATAATTATTCAGCATGCCGATGATTTATATATAACATTAAGAACTGATGATGTTAATGCAGGGGAATTCACACTTTTTGAAGCTGTAAATAAAACATACAGAAAGATAACTGCTATATGTAATGAAATAAAAGCGGAATACTCTAATGAAATATGTAACGGATTATACAGATTCAATTCTTCCGACCTTGCACATCTCAGCCTTAACATATTAAGAAACAAAATATCAACTGATAAAATCAAATCTGATAATATCAGAGTATTCGAAAGCCGTGACCCTTACGTTGAATGTGAATATGTGTGTTCAACCATTAAACGATTACTTTATAACGATAAAAAACTTAAATACAGCGATATTGCAATAATTTCAAATAAAACAAAAGAATATGCAGGTATACTTGAATCAACTTTCGAAAGATATGAGATTCCATACTTCATAAGCCTCGAAAAAAGTGTTTCGCATACCGCAATTATGGTAATGCTATCCGTGCTTATTGAAATCATTACAGCAAAGAAATATAGTTCAGAACACATATTCCGATTACTTAAATGCGAATTGACGGATATATCATTGCTTGAAATTTCAATACTTGAAGATTACTGCTATAAATACTCGATCGATGGTGATAAATGGAAAAAAGCATTTGTTTCAGATGACAAAAATACACCTATTGCCGAGGAAATACGCAGTAAAATCATAAAAAAACTTGATTCATTAAAAAGAAAATGCAATAACGCAGATATCAGAACAATCTGTACAGAGCTTTATAACTTTATAATAAACGTTGGTGCAGATAAGAGAATTTCGCATATTATGGGCGAATTAATTACTGAAAACAAAGATTACCTTGCCGCAGAACAAAAGCGTATATGGAGCTTTTTTATTCAGATTATAGAAACACTTACAGATACAATCGGTGATAAGAGTATACCATTAAAAGAATTTGGTATACTTTTCAAAACCCTCTTATCACAGATTAAATTCTCTATACCACCACAGACAATTGACAGCTTAACTGTTGCCCCTGCACAAACCGCAAGACTTAATTCCCCGAAAATTGTATTTATAATGGGTGTTAATGAAGGAGATTTCCCGAATGTAATCAACACACACGATTTACTCTCAGAAGATGAAAAACAAAAGCTTGCAGATATGGGAATGGAAATATCAAGACCAACCATCGACCTTATTTCTGATGAAAAGCTTATTGTATATAAATCCCTTTCAATTGCATCAGATAAACTATATCTTACATATCCGCTTTCTGATTTATCTGGAAACTCTCAATATCCTGCAATGATTATACAATCAATAAAGGAACTGTTTGAAAATAGCAATGATATTTTACTTACGGAAGAAAAGATTCCCCAGCACTATTATGCAGTAACATTTCAATCAGCATTTTATCATTTTATGCAATGGCAGAAACAGAATAATACATCAATAATGTCAATAAAAAAAATTCTTGAAGATAATTCAGAATATAGAAATAAAATTGAATTCATATATCAACAGTATAATTATAAAGGAAATTATAATATCACAGATAAAACATTACTTGAAGAGCTGAAATCCTTCACACCATTAAAGCTTTCATCAACTAAACTTGAACTGTATAACAGCTGTCATTTTAAATATTTCTGTAATGAAATACTAAAACTGTCTGAACGTGAAAAGGTAGAACTTAACCCTATATATATCGGAAATATTATTCATAACTGCTTTTACAAGCTCCTTTCAAAAAGAACAAAAAATGAATTTATATCAATGAATTATGAAAAGCTCTCAGAAGAAATCATTTTTCATAATGAAGAATTCAAACAGAATAACATGAGTGGAGATTTTGAGCAAACTCCACGTTTTGATATGAACTATAAAAAGCTTACCCAGCAGATAATTAAAGTAGCAACCCACATGCAGGAAGAGCTTATGCACTCAGACTTTGCACCTGTAAAATTTGAATACGGAATAGGTAAGTCGTCAAATTCTCTTACATTGAATTTTGCAGGTGATAAAACGCTGAAATTTAACGGCATTGTAGACAGAATCGACACTTGTTCCATAAATGATGATAAATATATAAGAATTATAGATTATAAAAGCAAAATAAAGAATATAAATCCACTTAATATCAATAACGGCATAAATATGCAGATGCTTTTATATTTGTTTGCACTCACAGATAATGGTATGGATTATTACGATTACAAAACAGCGGGTGTACTTTATTCACCTGTAAAGATTTCAATGCCTGATTTAGAAAACGCTCCATCGGATAAACCGAATATCACTCAAATCAACAGCAGTCTTAAAATGGATGGATTATTACTTGATAGCTTCGAGGTTCTTGATGCTATGGAAAACGGATTAGGCGGAAAATATATTCCTCCGAAATATGTTAAAACGAAGAACGCTGTTTCAAACAAATCGAATTGTATTCCGATTGATTCTTTCGAAAAACTGCGAAATTTCACATATAAAAAGCTCATACAAACTGGTGAGTTAATATATAATGGAGATTTTGCTGTAAATCCACTTAATAATAAACAATATAAATCGTGCGATTTTTGTTCATATCTCAATATATGCGGTAACACAAATATGGTAATATCAAGAGACGGTACAGAAACCGATATGCAGGAAATAAACGAAATATTCAATATAACAGAGGAGGCTGAATAATGGCTTGGACTAATCAACAGGAAATGGCGATTAACGCCAGAAATTGTTCAGTAATAGTTTCAGCAGCAGCAGGAAGCGGTAAAACCGCTGTTCTTGTTGAAAGAATAGTACAGCTTCTTATGGATACAGAGAATCCTATAAGAGCAGACAGAATGGTTATCTCAACATTTACAAATGATGCCGCATCTGAATTACGTCAACGTCTTAATCTCAGATTGATGAATGAGATTAATAATAATCCCAATAATAAGCACCTTTTAAAACAGTATACATTGCTTCAGAATGCCAAAATATGTACAATCAACGCTTTCTGTTTCGATTTATTGAGAGATAATATTTCTGAACAAGGAATTACATCTGATTTTTCTGTTCTTGATAGCTCAATTGATGTAATCCTCACCAACGAAGCCATAAACGAAACACTTGATAAATGGTACAGCGAAAAGCCCGAAGAAACAGAATTTCTCTATGATTCTCTCTGTTTTAATAATGATGATAATCTGATAAGACTTATTACAGAAGCAGATAAATTCCTTTCTTCTCTCGCATTACCGAAGTTATGGCTTACAGAAACCATTGCAGAACTAAATAAAAAATATGAAGAAACAATATATTATAAAACACTTAAAAAAGATAACAACAAAAAGATTGAATACGCAATTAAACTTGCAGAAGAAAATCTCTCGCTTATTGACGATATATTTGATGAATCACCAAAAGGAATTGAAAAAGCCGAAAAATCAAAAGAGCAATGCGAAGAGGATTTATTAAAAATTGAAACAGCTAAAAAGCTGAATAACTCTGATAATATTGATGAAATCCATCAACAAAAGGATTATTGCACTTCATTTTCAAAACTCGTAGATGTAAGAAAGCCTCTTGAATATGATATAGAATTAAGAGAAAAGTACAAGGATAATCGTGATAAATATAAAAAAATAGTTTCTGAATGTATCAGTGAGTATATTTTGCTTAGTGATGACCTTAAACTTACAAAAAAAATATTTGTAATATTAATTGAACTCCTCGATGACTACTATGAGATATTATGGAAGAAAAAATGCGAAAAAAACGCAATAAATTTCAGCGACGGCGAGCGTCTTGCCCTTGAAATACTATACGATATTGATAAGAATGGAAGTATTATACAGTCTGCGGTTGCAAAAGAGCTATCGGAATACTATGATATCATAATGATTGACGAATATCAGGACTCAAATAATAAGCAGGATCTTCTTTTCAAGCTTTTGTCAAAGGATTCACGCAATGAAAATAATAATATAATATATGGATTAAATGCTTTTTTAGTAGGTGACATTAAACAATCAATCTATAAATTTCGTCTTGCCAATCCGCAGAATTTTATTGAAACTCTTGCAAATTCCGTTCAATTCAGCTATGAAAATAATTCAGCAAATACATATATCCACCTGAACAAAAATTTCAGAAGTTCTCATCAGGTTATAAATTATGTAAACTTTATTTTTGGAAATATAATGTCAGAAGATTGCGGAGAAGTTAATTACAACAAAGATGAAATGCTCTATTTTGGCGCCGTTCAATATGAACCCGAAAAAGATAATATCAATCTGAAAACAGAAATACTCTTTATAGAAGACGAATCAAACGATGATAACTATGAAAATAATGATGATAATTCCGAAAATGAAACAGCAGAAACAGAAAACGAAAATAACGAAGCTTTATGCATTGCAAAAAAAATCTCTTCAATGCTTGAAAACAAAACAACAGTCATTACAGGAATAGACACTCAAAGGCCATGTGAGCCCCGTGATTTTTGTATTCTTGTAAGAAAAAACGCATTAACAAAAGTATATATCAACGAACTAAAAAAACTTGGTATCAACGCAAAAGGCGAAGAAGAAAGAAGTTACTTTTCATCAAGAGAAGTAAGCGTGCTTCTTGATGTAATGCGTATAATAGATAATCCTCTCAATGATATAGCAATTACAGCTGTTCTTATGTCGCCGATGTTTATGTTTTCTGCTGAGGAAATGGCGTTATTACGTTCATATAATAAAGATAACCATTTCTATATCAACATTGAGGAAATCTCAAATAACGAAAACAACTCAGAAATATCACCTATATTTATAAAAAAATGCATTGCAATATACGGCTTTATTAAATCATTCCGACTTCTCGCCATTACTCTTTCAACTGAGGAACTGATAAAGAAAATCTATGATACAACAGATTTTGTAACAGTAATGCAATTATATACTGACGGAGATAAAAAACAAGCTAATCTGCGACAGCTTATAAATTATGCCAAAAGCTATGAAGAGAGCTCGTCAGATATAGGAGGAGTATCAGGATTTATAAGGTATATCGATACAATAATTGCCGCTGGAAAAGATTTTGAAGCAAGTAAAATAAGCTCTACATCAGATAATTATGTATCAATAAAAACAATGCATAAATCAAAAGGCCTTGAATATCCATTTGTATTCATAGTTGAAACATCAACAAAGTTCCGCTATGATAATCCTGTTATTCAGATGTCAACTGATAACAGAATAGGATTTACAATTAATAATCATGAACTTATAAGAAGATACCGTACAATTCCTTACACACAAATTCAAAGAAAAAATAAATCAGATGTTATAAGTGAAGAAATGCGACTGTTTTATGTAGCACTGACAAGAGCTAAACAGAAGCTTTTTATTTCATTTAAAATTAATGATAAAACTTTTAAATCTATTGATAAGCAGTGCAAAATTCTTTCCGATAATAAGGGAAATATAAAATTATCAGCAATGAAAGCTGATAGAATGAGCGACTGGATATGGCTTACTCTTATAAAGCATAACAAATTCAAAGACATATCTGATGAAATTGGTTATTATTTCAACTACGATTATGATAATAAGCTTTCTGATGATGTCTTTGAGTATGAATATCTTAAAAAAGAAAGTCAGGCTATTTTTGAAGCACCTGAATCACTCCCAGAAAGTGATGAAAGCATTATCAAGGAGATAAGCGATATAATTGCATTTAAATATGATAACAGCCTTTCACAGACACCTGCTAAATTAAGCGTAACACAAATAGCGAAAAAAGTTGATGTAGAAAAAGACTTTTTCAGTATTTCACTTGAACGCCCTGATTTCATTGAAAAGAAATTAAAGGGAAATGAAAGGGGAACAGCAATACATACTTTCTTGCAGTATTGTTCATTTGAAAATGCAATAAATGACACAGAAGCTGAAATATGGCGATTATGTGATAACGGTTATTTGTCTGAGCAAGAAGCAAGTATTATACCGATTGAAAAAATCAAAGCTTTTTTCACATCAAAACTTTATAACAGAATTAAAAACTCTGTCGATGTTACAAGAGAAATGAAATTTATGGTTGCGTTGAATGAACTTGAATTTGACGAGGAAACAACTAATAAATTCCGTAATGCCGATGGAATGATAAAAGGAATTATGGATCTTGTATTTGAAGAAAACGGTTCACTTGTTCTTGTCGATTATAAATCAGACAGAACATATAACGAAAATCTTCTTATAGATAAATATAAACTCCAGCTTAATCTGTATAAACAGGCACTTGAAATAATCACAGGGAAAAAAGTAAGCGAAGTATATATTTATTCTGTTGAAATGGAAAAAGAAATACTCCTTGCATAATTATGATAATACAAAAATCCCTTATCTCAGAAGCATAAATCTGAGATAAGGGATTTTTTATAATGAATTATAAAGAATCAAAAAACAATGCATATGTGATATAATTACCTATATTCTTCTCACGTTTTTCAAGAAGCATTTTGCATATACTAAGTACAATACTGTACTTTTTAGTGTTTCTTGTATTAATACATCTTGAAAATTCAATCTTATAATCTGTCGGTGTTTTTACATCATCAAGATAAGAGAGAATTTTCTTAAGATTAAGCGAATTCTGAGGACTATTTGTAATTTTCATCATAAGAAGAACTGCACCCTTAATAATCCTGTTTTCAGCCCTGTCAGGAGTAAAAACACCATGACGCACATACATTTTTTCTTTATGAACAAGATTTCTGCGGTCATTTTCAGCAAAAAGAATACTTCCCTGAACCATAGATAAATTTTCTTCTACACTTTTGTATCCGTAAAGAAGCCCGCTTTTTATTATTTTAATGCATTCTCTGATAAAAATAGTAATAAAATATTCTATAAAGCTATAATTTTCATCAATAGTAATTTCAGAATAATTAATCCCATACTTTTCTGATATCTTTGTACATAAATATCTCTTAGCATCACAGATTGATGAAGAATCAGAAGATCGCGGCAGAATTTCAAGCTGATTTGCATCACTAAGCTGAATAAATCCCGGAGAATTCATAGAATAAATACCGCTTTTAGAATTCTCTTCAATAATTTTAAGATAAGGTTTACCATCGGTTTCGCATCTTTGGACAAAATCACCAAGCATTTCAAATTGATTTTTATATTTGATTGATTCTTCAATAATCAATTCATTTGTAAATTTTGATAAAAGCCTGTTATTCATCTTTTTGCTCCATTATGACTCACAATTATAAATATTCAGAAAGTGTTCAGTATTCCAATTTGCAGGATTACCGATTCTGTATAATTTTTGTCCTGTATCATAGCGTTTGATATATTTCGGAGTAATACATTCAATAAATGAATTGTCATCATTTAAAATAAGCTTGATTTTTTCATAATCATCAAAGAAATACTCCTGTAAAAGCGGAATAATCTTTGTATTGAAAATATTTCTCAGCTCATCAAGGTTCTTGACAGAGCCACGTTTATTCATAAAATAGGCATGACCGATTGAATGTTCACGGTCATAATAATATTCAATTCTTTCATTTATAGCCATCAGCATTTCACAAAGATTGATTTCACCACACATTCCAAGAAGCTTTGGCTGTGGCATCATTTCAATAAAATCAAAACGACGTCTTAAAGCTGTATCAAGCATTGCAATTGAACGGTCAGCAGTATTCATAGTTCCAAGAATAAACAGATTTGCAGGAACATGAAATTCTTTCTGTGAATAGGGGAGTATTGCAATTGTACCACGTTTTGATTCTTCAATAAGAGTAATAAGTTCACCAAAGATTTTAGAAATATTACCTCTGTTAATTTCATCGATAATACATACATACTTCATTGACGGATTTTTAGCAGCTTTTTCACATAATGATTTAAAAACACCGCTGTTAGCTCTGTATATAACCGTAGTTTCCGCATGAGCAACGGAAGTTTCTTTTCCGTAACGGTCTTCTATTACAGGGCGAATACCTTCAACAAATTCCTCATACCTGAAAGACTGATGAAATGTTGTGAACTTAATACGTCCGTTTGCAACATACTCATCATATCTTGCCTTGATTTCAGAATACGGCTGACTCGAATCAGTTTTTTTTCCTTCAATAAGTTCAACCGCATATTTTACAACATTATAAGTTTTACCTGTACCCGGAGGTCCATATAAAATCTGATTAAGAGATGCCTGACTTACTTCCTGAGTTTCATCTTCGGGAGTATATCCAGAATGATTAATTTCCCAAGAAATCAAATCAAAAACTCTCATATTCTTGAATCTGAAATATTCATCACGATAAGCCTTGATTTTACTACTGTTTTCAACATAAAAACAAATATCATTTTTATTTGAAATTTCAATTTCAAGAGCGTCATATATATCAGAAGCATCATAAATATCCCCTAATACAGGGAATGTAAATGGTAATAAGCAATGGAGAATTCTTGAAAAAACATTAAGAGGTAATCCGCTGTCTTTAATATTATCGTTTACTGCTTTTAAAACAGTTTCATAAATTGCTTCATCATTGCCAAGTTCAATAATATCTATGCAAAGCTTGATAAATGACTGTATTACAGTATTATTCTGCGCAAGACCTGTAAATTTGAATGATATAAAATCATTGAGAATCTGTGTTGAAGCCGTATCATCAGAATGCGAATACATTTTCCTCTTATTCAGATTAATAATCTTATCTATATTTGAATACAAACGCAGTTTATCATTATGAAAAAGGTGAGATTTTTGTATTCTTGCATTCATTTCATCTGTATCAAGCTTCCATATACCAAGTGAAAGAGTATAAAGCAAATCAAGGTCGTTATAATCAATAACATTTACATTTCTGATGTAAGAATATAATTTTACTGCTGTTCTGACAGAACTGTAAGAGCCGTCAAATTCATCAGGTATAACTTCATTTCTACGTTTTAATAAT
>JAFWWU010000009.1 GCA_017523285.1 Ruminococcus sp. | reverse complement strand
GTTCACTATTTTTATATAGTTTATTATTTTCATCATAAATATAAAGAGTAGCATCTTTTGTAAGACTCGTTATACCATCGTCAATTCCAACACGATCAAAAGCATCCATTATTGTTTCCAGTTTGTTTACTGATAAATCACCGTTATTACACATTTCACTTGCTGTATTCATTATAACACTGCGTAATTCTGTAAATGTACATCCACCATTCAGCTGATTAAGAGAATTGTAATACAGTTTCGCAAGTTCCTCATTTGTAAGTGCCTCTGTGCCATTAATGCCTTGAGTCATGAGATAGGCAGAATAAGAGGTTATATATGACGCATTGTGACACTCATCACTTGCCCAATCCGTAGCATTATATACAGCTTTTGTTTCCAAAAGTATATTTTCATTTTTTTCATCTGTTGGATTAGCGATGTTTCTGCTAGTACCATGAATCCAGTTACAAGTTCCGTTCAATAATCTGTCATCACAGTAATCCTCTGCTAATTCACCAAAAATATCTGCAAGCCCTTCATTTATAGCTGACGATTGAGAATACAAGCTTTCACTTGCTGATATTCCACTTTCCGTAAATACAATACCGTGTCCGTACTCATGAGCAACAACATCTAAATATGCAGCCTTCGTTGTCATAAAAAAGTTAGTTCCGAATTCAATAGTATTTCCAGATTCTCGCATTTGTGCGTTGCTCCACATATTTATATCTCCAACATCTACAAATACGTCCAACCAGTTCTCTGAATTATTGTGAATACCAATCCTGTCAAAAACATCTCTGTAAAAATCGTATATTCTTTGCAAATTAGCAAGTGCGTCAACTCCGCTTTTATTAGGAGATGATTCATCACGATTCCATGTATACACGCCATTACGATTAGTGTTGCTCCCTTTTATCACTCTTATTCTTCTATCAGTATCCTCAAGCCTGTATTCATCCCTATCCTCTGATATCCAAAGCGTCTGATTTACCTGTTGTCCTTCCAAATCAATTTGTGTCATATCGCGAGAAAAATATGACATATCACTGATAATTTTCCCTTTATTGCCTTCTATTAAAATACACCCCGTAGGCTCTGAACTATTTCCAGGTGTATAATCAAACAAATACCCCATTACAGGCTCATTGTTTTCATCGAAGCCGATTTTCTTACCGCGAGACTTAATTGTCACATCATCGTCAGTCAGCTGGTATTCACTCTTGAGATATTTCTCCGCATACTCATAAGCTTCATTTTCGCTGAGGGTAACCGTTGTGTCAAAATCCTTCAGCTTAGCTGGATTACCATTAACAGACAGAAGTCTTCCTGCTTTGTCAGCTGTCATTTTTATTTCATGTCCGTATACTTCTATTCCATTATGGTACTGCTGCATAGTATAGACATCAAAATACTTATTTGAACGAAAATATGAAAACGGAAAAGTATCACCGATATCAAAAAGATTCATTTCATAACGAATCTCACTGAACAGTTTTTCCGCATCGTCCTCATCCACAATTACCATATCAATATTGTTACTGAATAAAGGCGGTATATAGGAAACTGCTTCCGCTTTCTCCTCAGCTTTTTTCTTTGCATCACGTTCCTGCTGCAGTTCAATCTGCTCACTGTTCTTTCCCTTGTAGCTTGACGCTTTTGCTATATCACCGCCAAACAAATTATATGCGTAGTATCCATTTACAGATAGTGCTGCTATAAGTGTTGCAGAAACAAAACGTGTAAATATTTTTGATTTGATATTCTTTTGCTTCTTTTTCTTCATAATACTTCCCTCTTTAAGATTATAATTACAAACAATTATTTAATTTCCGACAGCAGCTGCTGTTAGTGAGAGTTCATCAATATCAAGAAACTTGTATCATTTCTAAGACTCCTTATCCGTACACATAATGAAGCCCTATACTGTTCTCTCCAGCAAAATACTGATACTTTCTGCTGCAATATTCACACCAACCATTATATTTGCTGTAAATTTCTTCAAATCATCATATACAAGACCTCCCGTCTCTTTATTTTGGTATAAATACTCATTATTTATATTGTATCACATTTTTCAGAAATTTCAAGACAAATTACAAAATATATGTATTTTATGCAAAAAATTCTGTATAATATAAAAATACCGCACAAAGTCCATCATAAGACCTTGTACGGTGTTATATTCATCCTTGTTCTGCCAAAAGAATCTCTACCCTGCTCTGGATAAATTCAGCACATTCTTCGGCTGTTATCTCGTCGTTTTTATATCGCTCGATTTCCTCCCACAGTATTTGGCGTATATCAGAATTGCTATATTCAAGCTCTGTGCAGTTCATTACGAATTCCTTGTATCT
>JAFWWU010000116.1 GCA_017523285.1 Ruminococcus sp. | reverse complement strand
GGTGGCTACTCGGTTCTTACCGCTTGTCAAAAACTGAAACGCAATTTTATAGGTTGCGATATTAAGTTTGGTGAAGAACCTAAAAATGTAGCGTAAAGGAGTTTTTATTATGAAGATATTTTCAAAAAACAACATAAATAAGTATGTGAAAACCATCACAGTATATACGCTTCCATCTGGTTTTATAATCGAAGCAGACAAATGTGAAGAAGTCACTGACTTTTACATCTATCATAAGGACTATGGTATAAAGATGCTCATGTTTGGACTTTGTAATGATGACACAGCAGAACAAGAAGAAATTCTATACGTAAATGCTCCACAATATATGGACATATACAAAGATAAGTATATGGATTGATGCTTATAGCAAAATACTCGAGCAAAATATCCAGAACCTTTTTCTTGATTATTAAATTTACACCGACATTCTTTTATATTCGACTTCTCTCGACAGTATAATCTAATATCCAAAAATACAGATATTATGAGAGGAGTAACAGATATGAGTATGGAGATTTTTCTTACCAATCTTGGAAAGTATGTTGAGGGGTGTCTGGTGGGACAATGGGTGAAACTCCCTGTACCAGAGGACAAACTGAACGACATACTAAAACAAATCGGTATCAATGACGAGTACGAGGAGTATTTCATCACAGACTACGAAACAGGATTCTCTGGTCTGCGTGATGTACTCGGAGAGTACGAAAGCATTGAAACGCTGAACGAACTGGCAGAAATGCTTGAAGCCTTGTCAAGTGATGACGAGGACAAGTTAGGTGCTGTTCTGGAAACGGAGAGTTACAGGAACGTAACGGACATCAAGGAACTTGTCGAAAGACTTGACGAGTTCGACCTTATCACCGACATTGACGATGACGATGATTTAGGGCGGTACTTGATTGATGAGTGTTGCTGTCTTGATGTTCCAGAACATCTCAAATCCTACATAGACTATGAAGCCTATGGCAGAGATGCGAGGTTAGAAAGCAACCTAACCTATACTTCATACGGTTGTCTTTTTGACAACCGATAAAAAACTTTTGCAAAAGGTCTTTTAGAAGAACCAGAGCAATAGAAGAAAAAACGATAATGTGTTATCGTATATGTGTAAGACAAAAACAAGTGTCATAAAACGAAAATTAACAAAGGAGGATTAAATTATGACAACAACTACTTTTACTGATAATAGAACTACTACCAATACACAGGAAACCACTACGGTCGTTTCTTCAAAGGATGCGTTTATCTTCGCAAGAGAGGTCAGCGAAAGGCTTTCTATTTCCAGAGCCTACGGCTACCGAATTGTCAAGCAGTTAAACGAAGAACTCAAAGAACAGGGTTATTTGACTATTGATGGTCGTACAAGCAGAAGATATTTCGATGAGAAATTCTACTTGAAGATGTGGTAATTATAGAAAGGTGGTTAATTATGAGTAATTTCAAGAGTACAGTTAATAAGTATGGCGATAACAAATATCGTGTAGATTTCAGTTACATTTCCCCAGACGGAAAAAGGCACCGTACCTGTAAGAGAGGCTTTGCTCGTCAAAAAGATGCGGTTCTCTGGCAGAGAGAGGAAATGCCAAAGGTTATTAAGCAGTTAGAACAAGTCGAGATTTTAGACGAAAACTTGACTATGGGCGAACTTATTTCGGAGTATATGGAATATTCGTCTGCTCGTAGGCGTGTTACCACTTGTGGAACAAAGGGACATATTGTAGATAAGAAGATACTCCCTTATTTCAAGGACAAGCGTGTATTCAAGGTTACGCCTTGGGAGATTGAGAAGTGGCAAAACGAACTTCTCAAATCCACTACTTCTACTGGCAAAGAGTATTCTGCTACTTATCTGCGTTCAATCCGTAGCCAATTAACTGCTATTTTTAACTATGCTGTTCGCTTACATAATCTCCCCTCAAACCCAATGGATAAGGTGGAGATGATAGGCAAAAAACACGCAGACGAAAGACCGTTCTGGACTGTTCAACAGTATAAACTTTTTAGAGACCAGATTGCTGACAAACCTATGTATTATTATGCTTTTGAGGTGCTTTTCTGGTGTGGGTTGAGAATGGGTGAAATGTTGGCTCTAACTACCGCTGATATTGATTTCGAGAAGCAAACCCTTAAAGTCAACAAATCTTTTCAGCGTATCAATGGAAAAGATGTTTTTACACCGCCCAAAACTGCAAGTAGCAAAAGAACCGTTCATCTTCCCAAATACTTAGCTGAAGAATTAAAGGAATATATCGACAGCCTGTATAAAGCAGGAAATGATGACCGCATCTTCCCACTTTCTAAATCTGGATTACATCACGTTTTAGAAACTGGCTGTAAAGAGTGTGGTCTTGATAAAATCCCTGTTCATTCTCTTCGACACAGCCATGTTTCACTTCTCGCAAATATGAACGTTTCATATATCGTTATGGCAGAAAGGGTCGGTCACTCAAAAAGTAACAGTATAACTCACCACTATTCTCACTCCTACGAAAGTAGCGGTAAAGAAGTGGCAGAAATGCTTAATAAAATTATGGAGGAAATGGCAGATGTCAGCAAAGAATCTGGACAGCAAACAACGGTGGCGTAGTGTTAGCGTTGGTTTTAGAGTATCACCGCAAGAGGCATACCATATTGATATGTTGGTAAAGACTTCTGGACTTACAAAACAGGAGTACATAATTAAACGCTTAATGTGTGAGGACATCACTATTCACCCTAATAGTCGTATTCTAAAAATCCTCTGTCAGTATCTAACGGAACTGACAGAGGAACTGAAAAGAATTGAACATATAGGGCAGGAAGATGACGTACTCGAAAACATCACATATCTGGTTGAACTGATTGCGAAGATAAAAGACTAAACCTTGATACCGATAAAAAATGCTCTGCCATAAAAAGCAGAGCATTTTTGTTTAATATCAAGTTGTATCAGCAAAAACGGAGTGTTGTCAAAGTGTTGTCAAAACACCTTTCACATCACCGAAAACCCTGTAAAATAAGGCTTTTTCAAGGGTTTTGGATTATTCCCACTCGCTCCTGATAAAGAAATCTTAAACAATTCTGTTTAGAGATTTTATCACGAGGTATTGTAGTTATCTGTATTATCCACAACCTATGGACTATCCGATTTTTTGTTGCCATATTGTTGCCATTGGACAGTTCATATTATACATCAAAGCCACAATAAAATCAATGCTTTTGCAAAAATTAGTTATATAAATTTTGCCTACATAATTTTTAACTTAGTATGTGGAACAATAGCTGTGCGAAATCGCCCTTTATATACGGTTTTCAAAAACCAAAATTTACAAGGTAAGGATTTTATATTTCCACCCTCAAAAATAGGTTTCTATCGTTCTACTTTTGTCACGCAATAGAGGTTAAAAACGCTCATTTTATGCGGTTAAAATATGCAAAAAACATAAAGGTAATGGTTTTATATTCAAAGCCTCAAAAATGAGCTTCTATTGCGTTACACAGTATGCAAATAAAATCGTGATACCTTTTACTCATTAAGCAAATTGTACCACGATTTTTTCGGTTACATATTTACAACTTTGGTTGCGATTTTTTCTCTGAATGAAATATCGTGTTCGACAAATATCAGCGTTGGCTTATACTCCAAAATCACATTTTCGATTTGTATTCTCGAAAAAATATCAATAAAGTTTAACGGTTCGTCCCATATATACAAATGTGCCTTTTCACATAAACTTTTTGCAATCAAGACTTTCTTTTTCTGTCCGCTGCTGAAATCGGATATATCCTTGTCAAACTGTTCCCTTGAAAAGTCGAGTTTCCTCAAAATTGCTTTGAGTAAGCTTTCATCAATTCCGTTGTTTTTTGCAAACACTGAAAGGTTGCCCTGTAATGTATCGGTGTTTTGCGAAACATAGGAAAATTTAAGCCCATTGCCTATACACACATCACCTGTGTATTTGATTTTTTCACCACATAGCAGTTTCAAAACACTTGATTTTCCGCAACCGTTTTTTCCGCATAAAGCAATCCTATCACCATTTTTAATTTCAAAACTGATATTTTCACAAATTTTATTATTATCATAGTATAAAGAAAGATTGCTTACATCTGCCAGCCTATCTTTTGTATAGATTGCAGGAGCTAACGCAAGTGCTTCGTATTCCTCTATGTTGTGTAACAATTTTGACTTTTCCGAAATAGCTTTTTCTTGTCTTGCTTCAATGCTTTTTGAGCGTTTCATTGCTTTAGCAGCCTTATGACCTACATAACCCTTATCTAATTTTAAGCCGGAATTGTTAGTATTGTATTTGCTCATTTCTGCCATATCAGACCACGATGCACTACGCTTTGCCGCCTGTGATAGTTTTGAAATTTCTTTTTGTAATTTTTTGTTTTCATTCATTTCAAAATTATCTTGCAGGGTTTTGTTTTCAAACCAAGTAGAAAAATTGCCTTTTCGTACTTCTATATTTGTTTTATTTACAGATAAAATATGGTCTGTGCAAGTATCGAGCAATTTTCTGTCATGCGAAACTAATATAAACCCCTTTTTTCTGCATAGATAATCGCCTACAATTTTTCTCGCATTTTCGTCTAAATGATTTGTAGGCTCATCTATAAGCAAGAAGCTGTTTGAAACAAGAAATAGTGCTGCAAGTAAAACCTTCGTCTGCTCTCCGTTTGATAGTGTGAAAAAAGGTCTGTATAAAACATCAAAATCAACTTCGAGCAAAGATATTTCACGCATAAATTCCCAATCCTCGCAATTAGGGCAAATATCATAGAAAATTTCTATTGTGTTTTTGGTTTTATCCTCAACTTCATACGGGAAATATTCAAAGCTAACAGATGCAGTTATATTTCCGCTATATTTGTATTTACCCAACAGAATATTCAGAAATGTGGTTTTACCTCTGCCGTTTCTGCCAACAAAACCTAATTTCCAATCTGTATCAATCTGAAAACTTGTGTTTTCAAATACATTCTCATAACTTCCGTCATAAGCAAAAGTTAAATCTTTTACATTTATTAAAGACATTATTATCACTCCTCTAAAACTGTATTTCCAAATGTTTTGAGTTGATATTACCGGCAGTAATGATACTTCAAGCAACCACTGCCAAAACAAATCAACCTTGCTTGAAGATAAATATGTGTAATAGATATTTTATCGTTCATTAAAACACCTCCCAATGCAAAAGAAAAGAGCCATAAGAAAGCATTTTCCTATGACTCAAATAAACAGTATAATATTATTTATACAGCGGAGTTATAGATATAGCTTTCCTGCTTTCACGAAAACAAAATAACGGCTCTTTAGCCCTATAATGTTAAACATAAATTAGCAAGAAAAGTTAATCATTTGTCCGCCTCCAAATCTTTTCTTAAATTATACTACATATTACTCCAAAAATCAATAGTTAGAATATATAAATTTTATAATGTTTTGTCATTTTTATTATGCTAACCACCCACACAGGAATGTGGCACATTCCTGTACCAGTGATTAAAGGGATATTTTATCTTTCAATTTCCTTGCTGCTTTTACTTCTGTTTTTGCCAAGCCTTGTTATTTCTTTCAGCCATTGGTTTATTGTTTCTTTGCCGAAATGATTTCGTATTCTGTCAAAATCTCTGACCTTAACCTCTGCTTTTGATAGTGCCATATTTTTATACCACAGCCGATTTTCAAGCTCTTTATTTTTCTGTTCTAACGGTCTGATTTTTGCTTCTGCCTGTTCAGCAAGTTTTTCCGCCCTATAACACCGCCTTGCAAGGTTTTCAATTATTTTCATAATACGCTTTATGAACGGCTCTATAAATTTTGTTTTATATGTCTTTGCCGTCATCAATGACGGAGGCTCCGGTATATCAAAATCGTCATTGTTTTTGATTTTTTGTACTGTAAGATGTGCATATTCTTCTGCCTGCTTATATGCTGACATTGTTTGCAACAAGTCTTTCTTTTGTTCTTGCAGATTTTCGACTTCCTCTATGAGCTTATCTCTCTTAAATTCGCTAACGGATTTATGCTTTTCGTGAGTTCCTTTCTGCTCCCATTCAATGCCGTGTGTAAGCATTATTTTTGATAAAACTTCCTTTTCGGAATCACGCCATTGATTAAGCTCCGTATCACTCCGACCTGTTCCGCTAAACCCTTGCTGCTTTAATGCACCTTTCATTGATACCCTTGTGTCAAGTCCTCGTTTGCTGTCCGTAGTGAACGGAACAAAATCAATATGTAAATGCGGTGTTGCTTCATCCATATGTAAGTGAGCAGAGAATACATATAGGTTTGGATTTCTTTCTTGAAAGCCTTTCATATAGTCGTCAAGGATTTTCTTTGCAAGTTGTCCGTTTTCCGTTTCAGCACCCATATTATCCTTATCGCCGATTTGAATTATTATCTCCGTAAAAGGTTTTTCCTGTTTGCTCTCTTGACTTATCTTTTTATAATAATTTTTGATAATTCTATCCGAGCGAGTTTGTTTTGCATTGTATCTTTTTACGGCATCATCAAATAATTTATGATATACTGTTCTGATGTTTTCATTGCAGTACACAACATTATTTTTTGTCCGTTCCTTGTCAACATTTTGTGCCGTAAATTTTCGGTCATTATGATTAACCGAGCCTTTACCTGTCATTATGGATATTGTTCTTTGCATATTCATTTTCACCTCAATTCTGTTAGAGTGGGTACTCTTTTATAGTAATTTTTCTTTTGTTACTTTTGTCAAAAGTAACGCAAATGCACTTTTGTCAGCAGAGCCAACAAAAATGCGGCAATCTACGATTGTTTGCGCTCTTGCAGAGGGCTTGTTCGGCTACCGCCGAAGTGTGTGCTGCTTGTGGCTACACACACCGCAAACGGCAGATATTTTTCAACAAAAATTCCGCCGTCTGCAATGGTGGAGAACGCTCAAAATTTTCTCGTTCTCACCTATCTGCAATCCGTCACTTTCGTTCCTTAATTGCCTACACGGGAATGTGGCACATTCCCGTAAATATCTCTTAAAGAGGAATCACCACCTGAAGCTCTCAGGTACACCTCTTTCATCGAGATATTTTTTGCGTGCTTCCTCACGCTCCTGCTCTGTGGGAGCAGTTTTATATGTGGTGTAATACTCACGCATTACCATTAAATTTAATTTGTTTTCAAGCTCATTTTTTATATCTTCCTCAAGCTCATACATTTCTGCAAAATGATAGCGAATCAGATTTAGAAAAAGCTCTCTTGAAATTTGTACTTTCTTCATATCCTATCCAATCCTTTCCTATCCAAAAATCCGTGTCGGTCTGTGACGGTGGTGACGGTGTTTTTAGTACCGCCACCACTATCAAAATCATCGACACGACCGACGCACACCGTCACGCAAAATTCAATTTTCTATAAGTGAAAATTTCACTCTGCGACCTGCGTGATACCTGCCATACTCATATCGTATGCCGTACTCATTGAGTAACCGCCCTGCGTTTACATTGAGCTTTAATGTCAAAACATTTGCAGCCATATCAACCTGTAATTTTTCTACAAGCTCGGTAGGACTTCCCGACCATTGCGGATTGTTGGAGGTTATAAACTTTGCAACCGCTTCCAATATCGGCTCTGGTGGTTCTTTCCATAACTCCGTTTCTAACCTTTCCAAATCCCACAACAGCTTTTCCGTATCTCTTACAAGATACAGCTTTTGGTCTTACTGATCCCTGCCGGATATTTCAAGAACCGCATTGTTTGAAGTGCGTTTTTCCTTTTGTAGCATAAACGCTCCGTCTGCTGCTCCGAGCAATCCGTTTGTGCCTGAAATCATATCAAATTTATCGTCTGCCTGCTGCTTTCTTGTGTGATGAACAAGGAGCAGACAAACACCGAAATTATCAGCAAATTTTTTCAGCCTTGTTATGACCTCGTAATCATTGGAATAGCTATACTTATCACCGCCGAACTCTCTGACCTTTTGCAAGGTGTCAATGATAATCAGCTTTGTGTTAGTATGCTCATTTACAAATCTGTTAAGCTGTTCATCAAGTCCGTTTCCAAGCTGACCTGCATTTACGGCTATAAACAAATCGTCTGTGCTTTCTTCACCGAACATTCGATAAAAACGCTCCTGCAATCTTCGGTAATCATCTTCAAGAGCAAGATATAAAACCGTGCCTTGTTTGACATCAAATCCCCATAGGCTTTTACCCGTGCTTATGTGGTATGCAAACTGCGCCATTAAGAAGCTCTTTCCAAGTTTAGGTGCTCCTACAAAAAGATATGTTCCCGGATAGAGCAAGCCGTCAATAATCGGCGGCCTGCTCCTGTAAACTGTGTCATAAAGTTTATCCATAGAAACTGTTTTCAAATATGACGGCTCCAAACTTCTTTGAAATTCTTCTTGCATTTCT
>JAFWWU010000115.1 GCA_017523285.1 Ruminococcus sp. | reverse complement strand
TATTGTATAGATTAGACGCTCATTTTTATCCTGTACGATATATTTACTGCCCTTTGGAATTACAAACAATGTCATAAATCACACCTCCAGGAGTTTATGAATAATATTTATACCTTCCTTTATCTCATCTGTGCTTATTGTAAGCGGAGGAAGCAGACGCATCTTCTCTTTTGCGGTAAGCAGCAGTAACCCCTCATCAAGTGCAGCCTTTACTACATCTGCGGCTTTTTTTGTTTTAAGTGTACAGCCTATCATCATTCCGAGTCCGCTTACAGCTTCTATTTCACTCATCTTCTGAAGCTCTGTGCGGAAAATCTCGCCTTTCTTTGCAACATCATCAAGGAATCCGTCTGCAAGTACAGTTTCAAGAACAGCCTTTCCTGCTGCACAGCATACAGGATTTCCGCCGAATGTTGAACCGTGAGTACCTGCTGTAAGAACGCTGTCGCACTTTTCGTCTGTAAGACAAGCACCAATCGGAAGTCCTCCTGCAAGTCCTTTTGCGAGTGTTGTAATGTTAGCACGTTTTCCGTAATGCTCACCTGCAAGAAGCTTCCCTGTTCTTCCTATACCTGTCTGCACTTCATCAGCTATTACAAGTATATCCTTTTCTGCGCAAAGCTCGTATACTGCGTTTACGAAGTCTTTATCAAGAGCAATTACTCCGCCCTCGCCCTGAACGTATTCAAACATTACTGCACAGATTGTATCATCAAGCTTTTCCTTTAAATCAGGAATGTTGTTTGCTTCTACGTTTACAAAGCCCTCAACAAACGGGAAAAAGTAGTTGTGGAAAACATCCTGTCCCGTAGCTGAAAGAGTACAAAGAGTACGTCCGTGAAAGCTGTTTTTAAGCGTGATTATATTGCTTCTGCCCATTCCGTATTTATCAAAGCTGTATTTTCTTGCTATTTTAATGGCACATTCATTTGCTTCTGCTCCGCTGTTTCCGAAGAAAACCTTTGAATAGCCTGTTGCATTACAGAGCATCTCAGCAAATTCTGCCTGAATTTTTGTATAATAATAATTTGATGTATGCTGAATTGTCTTTGCCTGATTGCATACCGCCTCTGCCCATTTTTCATTGCAGTAGCCAAGTGAGTTTGTTCCTATACCGCTTCCGAAATCGATATATTTCTTTCCGTTTTCGTCTGTACATACACAGTTTTCACCCTGCTGTGCAACAACAGGATACCTGCCGTATGTCTGCATGACATTCTCATTGAATTTTTCAATCGTATTCATTTTTTTCTCTCCTTTACAATTATATTATATCAGATTTCAGTACCTTATTGCAAGGATTATTACAGCTATTATCATAGAAATTCCTGCGCCTATCAGAAACGTCGATATTTCGCTGTGACTTCCGTCATCTTCAATATGAAATCTGTTTGTATTGTTTTTATCGTAGCATATTTTAATAATATCGCCTGTACGATAATGATAACTGTCCTCATGGACAAAATATGCATAAACTGCTCTTACATATTCTTTCTCCTGAGTTTCAAACTCTACTATCGGAGATTTTGTACGATAAGAGGTACGCTTGTAATAAGCTGTTCTTTCTGCTGTATCTATTACATAAGCGTCAGTATAAATTCCGTTTTTTACTTTTCCTCTCGGTCTTTTTTTTACTATAAGACCGACTGTAAGCAGTATCAGTCCGATAGCTATCGGTACTGCTGTTATAATGTGTTCAATCATGTGAACTGTGTACCTATTCCGTCATTTGTGAGGATTTCTATAAGAATTGAGTGAGGTACTCTGCCGTCAATAATAGCAGTTTTCTTTACGCCGCGTCTGATAGCTTCAACACAGCAGTCGATTTTAGGAATCATTCCGCCTGAGATAATTCCCTGACGCTTCATAAACGGTACTTCGCTTATATTGAGTGAAGGAATAAGAGTTGAAGGGTCGTCCTTATCTCTTAAAAGACCTGCAATATCAGTCATAAGAATGAGATTTTCAGCCTTAAGCTCTGCGGCAATTCTTGCGGCAGCCGTATCTGCATTTACATTGTATGTATTACCCTTTTTATCTGTTGCAACTGTTGCGATAACAGGAATATTTCCGTTTGCGAGAGCGTCTGTGATAGGCTTTGTGTGAACCTTTACTATGTCGCCTACATAGCCTAAATCCTCGCCGTTTTCGCCGTATTTTCTTTCAGCCATAAGCATTCTTCCGTCGATACCGCAAAGTCCGACAGCATTTCCCTTGTGATGTGCAAGAAGCTGTACAAGCTCTTTATTGACCTTACCCGAAAGAACCATTTTTACAACGTCAATTGTTTCAGCGTCTGTATATCTGAGTCCGTTTATAAACTTGCTCTCGATATTGAGTCTTTTGAGCATATCGTTTATTTCAGGACCGCCGCCATGTACGAGAACAACTTTTATGCCTACAAGTGAAAGAAGCACGATATCGCTCATTACAGCGTCTTTAAGCTCGTCGTTTGTCATAGCGTTTCCACCGTATTTAACAACAACGATTTTGTTGTTGTATTTCTGTATGTATGGAAGTGCGTCAATAATCACCTGTGATCTGTCTTTATTTGAAATTTTATTCATTTATTTTAACTCTCCTTTTCAGAAATTATTATTTGCTCTTACTGCGTCATCAAGAATTGAAGCAACCATATTAGGATTTTCAATATTATAAAATCCCTTTCTTCTGTTTGCTCTGTATCTTGCATTTGAAGCATAAGGATGTACATATCTCATAGCATCGCCTGTTGTCGTAAATGTAACACAGCCGAAGCCATTGTTTGTTGTGGATGTCTGTATATCAATTATATCAGAAAGATTTATGCTTATAAAGTTTCCGCCATAATTTATAATTACTCTTTTGTCTGTAATTGCATATTTTTCATTAAAATTAAAATTCCTGAAAATAAGCCTTGACATAAATACAAACATCACAAACGGAATAAGCATAAATATAGCAGCAGGAATTATCATCATAAGAAATCCCGATGATATCCATTTTGCTTCTTTAGGTAAATTGAATATAATCAATGCAGGGATTGCAAAGAATGCAAGTAAACCGATACCGCCGAATATAAGAGGCATTAATGAGAACTTTTTGAAAGTCTTTCCATAGTTATCAGCATCCTGCTTGCTTCTTTCTCCTTGCCAGAGGATAGCTTCTCCGTTCATAAGCTGAGAAGTAAATGTATTGTCAGAATATGACCTGTATTGTCTTGGCGGAGGAGTTCTGTGATTTATATTATTATTAATGTAATCCTGTTCAGGATTTCGTATGTATTCTTCTTCATTTCTGATGTATTCATCATCATTATTATTATAAGACATTGATTTAGCTCCTTTTTCAAAGAGTTATAATTGAAAAATTATATAATAGTCATCGTTTCTACATTTCAAATTCAGAAAGCTGATTATTCAGAATATCATAAACAGCTGCGGCATTATCTATGCTGTAAAAGAATCTTTCATAGCGTGTCATTGATATTTCTTCATCCCTGTATTTTACTGGTGTTTTTTGACTTACCTTTATAATGCCGACGCCATCTCCGCTTTTATTCAGTATGAGCAGCGGCTCTGATAATTCTGATAATTTATAGGATTCATACGGTTTTTTCTTTTTTTTATTATATACTATTATTCTTTTGGTTGTTATAGCGTAGTATTCGTTTTTTGGAGGTAATGCGTATGCAAATATCAGTATTCCAATAACAGTAAAAACAAAACCTATAATTCTTGGAAACCAGTAGCGTTTATTTGTTTCGGAATGTACGAATGATAATATAAAAGTAAATAAAGAAAATGATGTCCATATAAAACCAATAACCAATCTGGTTAGGATTTCATTTATTTCAGCTTTGCAGCGTCGCTCATTTCTTTTACCCGACCAGAGCAATTCTTCATCATTTTCAAGCTCACTTGAAAATACGCCATAGATGTCCAAGTTGCAAAGTATAAGATTACTCTGTGATGCGTCAGGTTTTATTATTTCTTCATTGCTTGCCTGCACTGAAATATCTTCTTCAGAGTCGTTTACAAACTCTTTTTCAGTGCGGATATATTCTTCATGTTCTCTATTAAACATAATTCATTATTCCTGTATTCATATTAATCATTTTATATGATTACTGCTTTTTTCTGCGTTATCCTTCAACAGATTGTATACATATTCATATTCTTCAATACTGATACCATAAATCGTGGTAATATTATTGCCTATAGTAATGACAACTTGATTTGGCGCGCTCGTTTTAGTAATACTGAAGCTTAAATTATACTTTCTGTTTTTGTCTTTGTTCAAATGAATATCAACAATGTTCGCAAAGTTATAAGAGGAAAATTTCTCATTTTTTCCTTTTTGGAAGATGATAACTTTTTTGTTGGTTATTGCATACCATATATTTGTTTTTGGAATTCCGGTTTTTAATATCCATAATCCGATAATCATGAATATTAAGTCGATAAATATTATTTCTATATCCATGCTTTTAGCAGGAAGGTATGATACCATAAATATAAAAACAGATGCAGCCAAAGATATTATTCCCATGAATAAACTCTTGTGCAAATTTTCTTTTTCGGTATTACTGAGTTTCTTGGATTTTTTCATTGACCAAAGTATTTCTTCTTTTGGTTCAAGTGTATCTGCAAATATACTGTAAATATCTTCTGACTGATATTTTTTTGCATAATCTGTTACATCAGAATTTTCAGATAATACTGAAATATCTTCTTCATTTTTTCTGTTCAACATAATTTTTTCCTGTTTTTTACTGACTGAATGTCAGATTTATATTATAGAAAGGTTTGAATTTAAAATATCGTATACGTTATCGACATTATCTATACCATAAAGAACAATATCATTATGTGTTGTTGCTATAATTCTGCCGTCTTTCTCTATATTGTGTGAAAGCTGAAATTCTATAATTCCGCTGCCGCTGCCGTTTTTATCTCTTACAATATGTGGGGTTGATATATCACAAAGAGCATATGATTTAAACGGCTGTTTTTTATTTTTGCTATATACTATTACTCGTTGGTCGGTTATAGCATAGTATATATTCTTTTTAGGAATTGAAGTAGCAAGAAGCCATATACCTATAAGCGTAAACAGACCGCCTACGACAATACCAATACCATTATTCATAGTACCTTCTACCTCAAGCAGAGATATCAAAAATACAAATGCGGATAAAGCTGTCCAGACAATACTCATCATAAGACGTGAGTGCACCGACTCTTTTTCTGTTTTGGTGCGCACCTTGCTTTTTTTGGCAGACCAGAGAAGGGTTTCATTGGCTTCGAGAGTTTCTCTGAAAATGCTCTCGCTGTCTGCTTCAGAATAATAAGAGTTTTTATAAAGCGTATCTGAATTATCTGATAAATCAGAGTAATCAGTTTCAGAAACATCTGTATATTCTTCTTCTGTGCGGATATATTCTTCATCATTTCTATTAAACATATTTTTCTTCCTGCTTATATTAAATATTTAAGTTGTTTTGTAACTTCACTTGGGTTATCAATTCCATAAAAGCCGAGAGTTTCACCAACATATCTTTTTTTCTTTATTGAATTTTTCATATAATAATCAACTAAGAAAGTAACAGAACCCGTATTATTATTTTCAGTAAAAACTTCAATAAAACTTGGTTTTATATCACTGAGTTCAGCTGAAATTATGTTATTATTCCTTTTTATGATTATTCTTTCATTTGTAAGTGCGTATTCTTCTTTGGGCAATATCCTTATAAGAATAATAACAGCCGTGAAAATAATAATAGGTAAAAAACCTATAAGTGATAAAGACGCAAACAAATAAATAAACACTGCAAAACTATTAAAAATGCTTGCTATAAGTAATGCACTCAATAAAGGAGCTATAAACGCTGCAATTATCAGTATTAAAACTAATTTACGCATACTTTTAGACCACAATCCTAATATTCCTGAAAAAATCTTATTTTTCTTTGAACCTTGCCATAGTATTTCTTCGTTTTCATTTAATTCTTTTGCAAAAATATTGTTGTCAGTCATTTTCAGCCCTCCGTATTAAAGATTTTAGCTTCTGTAATCTCCGTTAATTTTAACATAATCATATGTAAGGTCACAGCCCCATGCTACTGCTGTTGAATTTTCTGTATTATACTAAATATTTAAGTTGTTTTGTAACTTCACTTGGGTTATCAATTCCATAAAAGCCGAGAGCTTCGCTGAAACTTCTTTTTTTCTTTATTGAATTTTTCATATAATAATCAACTAAGAAAGTAACAGAACCCGTATTATTTTTTTCAGTAAAGATTTCAATAAAACTTGGTTTTATATCACTGAGTTCAGCTGAAATTATGTTGTTATTCTTTTTTATGATTATTCTTTCATTTGTAAGTGCGTATTCTTCTTTACTTCTTGAAAATATAATACATTTGATAATAATTATAGATAGAACAGGAACAGTAAGTAAAAGTAATATTGAAATAAGCAAGATATTGAAAAAGTTTGAAAAAGTCAGCAATTGAAAAATCAGAATTACAGGTAAAACAATGAATAAAAGCAGAACAGAATACAGTATTACTCCGAGTGTTAATATGCGTGCATTTCTAGGCCATAATCCTGTCAATCCTGAAAAAATCTTATTTTTCTTTGAACCTTGCCATAGTATTTCTTCGTTTTTATTTAATTCTTTTGCAAAAATATTGTTGTCAGTCATTTTCAGCCCTCCGTATTAAAGCTTTTAGCTTCTGTAATCTCCGTTGATTTTAACGTAATCGTATGTAAGGTCACAGCCCCATGCTACTGCTGTAGAGTTTCCTGCATTGAGATTGATGTAAATCTGAATTTCTTCTTCCATAAGAATTGTTTTTGCTGTTTCTTCTGAGAAGTCAACGCCTGCACCATTCTTGCATACGTCAATAGTTCCCTTTGATGAGCCGATTGATACATCAACCTTGCTTATATCAAATTCAGCCTGTGCATAACCTATTGCACAAAGGATACGTCCCCAGTTTGCGTCCTCACCGAACATTGCAGCCTTGAAAAGACTTGATGTTATAACTGATTTTGCAACGATTTCTGCTGTCTTTTCACTGTCTGCACCGCTGCAGCAGCATTCGATAAGCTTTGTTGCGCCTTCTCCGTCACGAGCCATCATACGTCCTAAATTCATCATTACAGCATAAAGAGAGTTTCTGAATACTTCGTAATCGTTGTCTTCTTTTGTAAGCGGAGCGTTTTCAGCCATTCCAGAAGCCATTACGCAAACCATATCGTTTGTTGATGTATCTCCGTCAACGCTTACACGATTGAGAGTGATTTTTACAACGTCGCTGAGAGCTCTCTGTAAAAGCTCAGCTGAAATATCAGCGTCTGTTGTGATGAATGTGAGAGTTGTTGCCATATTCGGATGAATCATACCGCTACCCTTGAGCATACCGCCCATTGTGCAGGTTTTGCCGCCGATTTCAAACTGTACGGCAACCTCCTTAGGCTGTGTATCTGTTGTCATAATTGCTTCTAAAGCAGCTTTGTTTCCCTCGTATGAAAGCCCCTCGCAAAGTGATTTCATACCTTTTTCGATAGGCTCAATCGGAAGCACCTGTCCGATAACACCTGTTGAAGCTACGATTACATCATTTTCGTCGATTCCAAGCTCTGCTGATACGAGAGAACACATCTTTGAAGCTTTTTCAACTCCGTCAGCGTTGCAGGTGTTTGCGTTTACTGAGTTTACAATTACGGCTCTTGCTTTGCCGTTTTTGAGATGCTCCTTAGTTACAAGGATAGGAGCGCCCTTAACCTTATTTGTTGTATATACAGCCGCCGCTGTACATTCCTTATCTGCAAGGATTACAGCGAGGTCGTTTTTTTTCTTTGTAACGTGTGCGCCTGCATGAGCAAGTCCGCACTGTATTCCGTTTGCTTTAAAGCCTTTTGCGGCACATACACCGCCGTCAACAAATTTTATGTTTTCAACTTTTTTAAGTTCCATTTTAATTTTCTCCAATCTGTGATATTGTTGAATTTTCGAGGGATAAATCCGAATTAATACCCCCATAGTATTCAGAAAAAACAAACTGCTTTGAGTCAGAAAAAATAATTATTTTTTCTGATTCTATATTAAATCTGTATAGAGAGTTTCCAAGCAGAATTATTCGTTTACCATTTATTTGAAACTCTGATACATCATTTACATCAGCGACTGTATATCTTATATATCTGACAGGAACAGCATATTCACTTCGTATTTCAGTAGTAACAACATTCCATTTAAGTTCTTTTGTAAGATTAAACAGTTCTTTTTGGGTAGTATAATATTCTTTAGATTTAATGCAACACATAATGATACCAACAAACATAAGAATAGATTTGTTGATAATTATAGAAGTGAGTATTAAAACAATTCCGATAATCTGAGATTTGTATAGCTTTCTATGCTTTTTTAAGGGGGTAATGTGCTTTATAATTGTATTATTCTTTTGTTGAATAGACAGTTGTTTTTCAGAAGGTGAGATTGGTTCAGCAAATTTATCTATAAATTTTTTATCCTCCAAAAACACACAAAGATTACTATTACTTAGAATAATTATTGTTTCTTCATTTGTGCTGAATTTAAGCAGACGATTTCTAAGGAAAATTATCTGCTCGCCGTTTTTTTGAAGCTCTGAGACATCTCTTACATCGGCAATTGCATATTTTGTATATCTCACAAGAAAATTATATTGACTGCATATTTCTCGAGGTATCGATTTCCATTCAAGTTTTTTTGCAAGATTCAACAATGTTCTTTCGTTGGCTTTTTGTTTACTTGACTTTGAAAAACACAACATTAATCCCAGCACCAAAAGAGAAGGTAGCACAAAAAATAGAAATCCAGCCCATAATATAAATATAAAAAAAACCAAAATGATTTCTATTCCATTATCATCTATAATAAATTCAGCAACTTTAACTGGCACAGTAAAAAAAACAGTAAACACAATATTGTCATTCTGACACAGAATAACATAAGCAAATATTGCTATTAATGCAATTATTATCAATAGTCCGACTATTTGTCTTGTACCTAATTTATTGTATTGTGTAAATCTTTTTATTTCCATTGTATTCCGTATTAAACAAGTCCTGTTGTTTCGTCAATACCCATCATTATATTAAGGCACTGAACAGCCGCACCGCTTGCGCCCTTGCCGAGATTATCAAGTCTTGCGGCAAGTAAAATCTGCTCGTCGTTGCCGAATACGAAAATTTCAAGCTTGCTCTGTCCGCTTAATGTATTTGAAGCAAGGAAGAAGCTCTTCTGCTCTTCAAGGCTCATAAGAGGCTTAACCTCTACAAGTTTTGCATCGCTGTAATGCTTTGCATACATTTCGTGAACCTGCTTTGCTGTTACACCGTTTGAGAGCATTCTTGTCTGAATCGGTACTGAAACAACCATTCCGCTGAAATAATCGCAGATAATAGGATTGAACATAGGCTTGTGAGCAAGTCCTGAGATTGCCTGCATTTCAGGGAGGTGCTTATGCTCCTGTGAAAGTGCATACTGTCTTGGTGAGTTATATTCGTATGGCTTATCCTCGCCCTCATATACAGCAATAGCCTTTTTGCCTGCACCGCTGTATCCTGATGTTGCATAAGCAAATACAGGGAAATCAGCAGGAATAATTCCGTTTGCTACGAGAGGATAAACTATTGCATTGAATCCGCTTGCATAACATCCGGGAACAGCTACTCTCTTTGAGTTTATAATCTTATCTCTGTGAGCGACAGAAAGCTCCGGAAAACCGTATGCCCATTCAGGATTTGTTCTGTGAGCAGTTGAAGCGTTAATGATTCTTACATTTTCATTTTCAATGAATGAAACAGCTTCTCTTGAAGCCTCATCAGGCAGACAGAGGAATGTATAATCAGACATATTTATAAGTCTTGCTCTTTCCTTTGAATCCTTGCGTTTTTCTTCGCTTATTCTTATAAGCTCTATATCGTTTCTTCCCTCGAAGCGTTCAAGGATTTTTAAACCTGTTGTACCTTCCTGACCATCTATATAAACCTTTACAGACATTAATCTTTCCTCCTGTTTTTTCTGTTATATTTTTCCTGACGAGCCTTAACGCTTTCGTCCTCTTCCTTAAATCCATGCCATACCGTTATACCGCAGGTAACAACAACTACCGAAATTCTCCAGATAATGTAGAAATGTCTCGGAAATTGAAGCTTTATCATAAGAAGCTCAACGGCTATCCATATTATTCCTGCAATAAGCGATACAATAAAGATAAATGCAAAATCGTTTTTCTTCATATTTTATATACCAAGCTGCTCTTTTGCGATTTCAAGCTGAATTTTTACTGCGTCAGGAGCAGGGCCGCCCTCTGATTTACGTTCCTTTACGCATGTTTCAAGGCTTATTGCCTCATATACATCCTCTGTGAAAAGGTCTGTCATTTTCTGATAGCTTTCAAGCGGAAGTGTTTCAAGTGTAAGTTCCTTTGAAATACATTCAGCAACGAGTGTTCCTGTGATTTTATATGCATCTCTGAATGGTATTCCCTTTTTAACGAGATAATCTGCACAGTCAGTTGCATTGATAAATCCCTTTGCAGCGGCATTTCTCATATTTTCCTTGTTTACTCTCATTGTTGTGAGCATTGGGGTAAATGTCTTTACGCAAAGCTTTACGTTGTCGATTGCGTCGAAGATAGCTTCCTTATCTTCCTGCATATCCTTGTTGTATGCAAGCGGAAGTCCCTTGAGCATTGTAAGGAGAGTGATGAGGTCACCGTTTACTCTTCCTGTCTTTCCTCTGATAAGCTCTGTGATATCAGGATTTTTCTTCTGCGGCATTATTGATGAGCCTGTTGCGTAAGCGTCGTCAAGCTCAATGAATTTGAATTCCCATGAGCACCACATTATTATTTCCTCGGAAAATCTTGAAAGATGAGTCATAATAAGTGAAAGTGCACAGTTAAGCTCTACACAGAAATCTCTGTCTGAAACACCATCAAGGCTGTTTGCCATAGGAGCAGTAAAGCCGAGAAGCTCTGCTGTCTGTTTTCTGTTGATTTTATATGTAGTACCTGCAAGTGCACCGCTTCCGAGTGGACAGTAGTTCATTCTCTTTGCAGTATCATTTAATCTGTCAAGGTCACGCACAAGCATCTGTACATATGCTAAAAGGTGATGTGCAAATGTTATAGGCTGTGCTCTCTGAAGATGTGTATAGCCCGGCATAACTGTTTCTGTATGCTCTTTTGCAAGGTTATATATCGCAACTGCAAGTTCTTTGACAAGTGAGTAGATTTCTTCGATTTCATCACGCAGATAAAGTCTGATGTCAACTGCAACCTGGTCATTTCTTGAACGTGAGGTGTGAAGTCTTTTTCCTACGTCGCCGAGTCTGTTTGTAAGCTCTGCCTCGATGAACATATGAATATCTTCAGCTGTCATATCAAATTCAAGTGTACCGCTTTCAATGTCAGCGAGAATGCCCTTGAGTCCTTCAATTATAGTGAGGCTGTCCTCTTTTGTGATAATTCCGCAGTCACCGAGCATAGTTGCATGCGCAATACTGCCCTGTATATCATGTTTATACATTCTTCCGTCAAATGCTATTGAGGAATTGAATGCGTTTACTGTTTCGTCAACCTCTTTTGAAAATCTGCCTGCCCACATCTTTGCCATTGTCTATTTCTCCTTTAATTTTATGCGTAAATATTGTGTAGGGGCGGAAATTATCCGCCTTTGCGTAGGGGACGGCGTCCTCGACGTCCCACGCACACTCAATTACTAACATATTTATTTCTGTAAAATAAATCATCTCTTTTTGTAAAGCCTAAATGCTCCCAGAAAGCGTTGCCGTTGTCGTTATCCTTGAAAACAACAAGCAACACCTTTGTTATGCCCTCTTTTTCAAGAGCGTTCATTGCGTTATCAACAAGCATTTTGCCAATGCCCTGCTTCTGATATTCGGGAAGAACTGAAACATGGTGAAAAAGTCCTCGTCTGCCGTCATGACCTGCAAGAATTGTGCCAACGATTTTTCCGTTGTTTTCGGCAACAAAGCTTGTTGCTGGGTTACGTCTGAGATATTTTTCAAGTCCCTCATAGCTGTCATCAACAGAATTTGTGCCTTTGTGGTTTTTCCATACATCACATATACCGTCATAATCAGCAATTGTCATAATCCTGATTTTCACCATTGTTTTTACCTCCCTTTAATTTAATGCGTAAATGTTGTGTAGGAGCGGAAATTATCCGCCCGAAATTTCAGAAAAATCTGAATTAATAATATTGTTACGATAAACAGGAACGATAAAAATTCCGATTTATCCTGACAATATAAAATCATTACAGGCAGGAGAGAAAGCCTCCTCCTGCCTGTCTTTTTTTAATAACTGCCGTGTGCGAAAGCAGACTTGCATTTCCGCACAGAGTAAACGAGTTTACGAGTGAAAGCGTGAACCGCCTGCACGGGCGTCCGTGCTTACTTATTGTTTCTCTTCTGATCGAGCTTAGCTTTAACCTTTACAGGAAGTCCGAAGAGGTTGATAAAGCCTGCGCTGTCAGCCTGGTTGTAAACGTTATCTTCGTCGAATGTAGCAACTTCTTCATCATAAAGTGTGTATGGTGAAGTTACGCCTGCGTTGATGATATTGCCCTTGTAAAGCTTGAGCTTAACGTCACCTGTAACAGTTTTCTGAGTTTCTGTTACGAATGCACTCATAGCTTCACGGAGAGGTGTGTACCACTGACCGTTGTAAACGATGTCAGCAAACTTGATTGAAAGGTACTGCTTAACTCTTGAAGTTTCCTTATCAAGACAGATTGTTTCGAGAACTTCGTGTGCGTGGTAAAGAATTGTACCGCCAGGAGTTTCATAAACGCCTCTTGACTTCATACCAACAAGACGGTTTTCAACTATATCAGCAAGACCGATACCGTTTTCGCCGCCGAGCTTATTAAGAGTCTTTACAAGCTCAACAGGTCCCATTTCCTTGCCGTCGATAGCAGTAGGAACACCCTTTTCAAAGTGGATTGTAACGTATGTAGGCTTGTCAGGAGCCTGAAGTGGAGAAACGCCTAATTCAAGGAAGCCTTCCTTTTCATACTGTGGCTCATTTGCAGGATCTTCAAGATCAAGACCTTCGTGTGAAAGGTGCCAGATGTTCTTATCCTTTGAGTAGTTTGTTTCACGGTTGATTTTGAGTGGGATGTTGTGAGCTTCTGCGTAATCAATTTCTTCTTCTCTTGACTTGATATCCCATATTCTCCAAGGAGCAATGATTTCCATATCAGGAGCGAAAGCCTTGATAGCAAGCTCGAAACGAACCTGGTCGTTACCCTTACCTGTACAGCCGTGACAGATAGCGTCTGCACCTTCAGCAAGAGCGATTTCAGCAATTCTCTTAGCGATGATAGGACGTGCAAATGATGTACCGAGAAGGTATCTGTTTTCATATACTGCGCCTGCCTGAACGGTAGGGAATACATAATCTGTGATGAATTCTTCTGTAAGGTGTTCGATATAGAGCTTTGAAGCGCCTGTTTTGATAGCCTTTTCTTCAAGACCTTCAAGCTCGCTTTCCTGACCTACGTCACCTGAAACACATACTACCTCACAGTTGTTGTAGTTTTCTTTAAGCCACGGAATGATGATTGAAGTATCAAGTCCGCCTGAGTATGCTAAAACTACCTTTTTGATTTCCTTAGCCATAACTGAAAAAACCTCCGATAAAATGTTATAATTTGATATAATTTAATTATACACCATAATTTAATAATGTCAAGAGTTTTTTTGCATAAATATTCAATAATTTTCATAAATATGCATTAAAAAGTGCATAAAAATCAAAATATGCACAAAATTATGCATAAAACTGATTTACACATAATTCCATTGACACTTATACATATACAGTATACACCTTTACAGCTGAAAATTCAACACTTTTCAGCTGATATTTCTGAATATTTTGTTAATTACTTAATGTGTTTTATATAGCGGAACTGACAAAGAATAAAATGAACGGAATATCATTTTAAAATTGACAATAACATAATAATATAGTATAATCTAAATATTAGATTCAGAAGGTGTTTTATGGGAATTACAGAAATACTTATGATAGGCATTGCACTATCTATGGACGCTTTTGCAGTTGCTGTCTGCAAGGGGCTGAATATGCGCAGAATAAACAAGGCTCATACAGCTTTAATCGGATTGTTTTTCGGAGCTTTTCAGGCTGGTATGCCGCTTATAGGCTGGCTTCTCGGTAAACAGTTTGAACGCTATATTGTTTCTGTTGACCATTGGATTGCATTCGGACTTCTTGCGTTTCTCGGTATAAGAATGATTATCGAGGCTGTTAAAGAAGATGATGAGGATGAAAGCGAAAACTCCGATAAGCTTGATTTAAAGGAACTTACGCTTCTTGCGGTTGCAACAAGCATTGATGCTCTTGCGGTAGGAATCACATTTGCATTCCTGAAGGTAAATATACTTATTTCAGTTTCCGTTATCGGAGTAACAACCTTTACATTATCGGTTATCGGAGTAATTATCGGCAGTAAATTCGGCAGTAAATTCAAGAGCAAGGCTGAAATCACAGGAGGTATAATCCTCGTTGCGATAGGTGCAAAAATACTGCTTGAACATCTTGGAATATTAGTATTTTAGGTGAAATATGGAATATATGAAAAAAGCGCTTGAGCTTGCGGAAAAAGCATATAAGCTCGGCGAAGTGCCCGTAGGTGCGGTGGTTGTCAGAAAATCCGATGGAGAAATTATCGGAGAGGGATATAATCTCAGAGAAGGCGCAAAAAACGCACTCGCTCACGCAGAAGTAATTGCAATAAATGATGCTTGCAGACGACTCGGCGGTTGGCGGCTCCCTGATTGTGCGCTCTATGTTACATTAGAGCCGTGCCCCATGTGCTGCGGAGCTATAATAAATTCAAGAATAGAAGATGTTTATTTCGGAGCTTTTGATAAAAAAAGCGGCTCTGCATTTTCTGTGCAGGAGATGTTTTCGTTGCCGTATAACTGGAAGCCGACGCTTCATTGCGGTATTATGGAGGAAGAATGTTCAGCGCTCCTGTCAGAATTTTTCAGAGAGCTGAGAGAAAAGAAGCAGAAAGTTCAGACTGCGGAGGGAGGTAAAAATGTCAGATAATATAACTCCTCAGCAATATCGTGCTGAGATGGCATATATGAATCACGAGGTTGCAAATCTGAAAGCGCAGGTGCAGGAGCGTGATAGAATAGACCCGTATAATCCGTTTGATAATCCAACGGAATATCATCATTATAATGGTGATTATTCAAAAATATCTCCGCTTATAAATGAAACGGGATATAAAATACCTCTTGAGCCTATGAAGTCGGAAAAAAGAGGAATAAGGCATTATTATAATATTGCAGGATTCAGTCTGCTGATAAGTGAAATTCTGACAATTGCTATTTTTTATGCATTGATTTATATTTTTTCCGGTGTTATAATGTTCCTGAATCCCAAGGCAGATTTAATTGCGATTGATGATTATATGCGTTCAGGTTCGATTTATATGGGAATAAATATGTTTATTTTCCTTTTATGCAATGTCGGAATAAGCTTGCTCGGACTTAAGCTTGCAAAAATAAAAATATCAGAGCTTTTCAAAACAACACAGTTTACGTTCAGTAAAGGTTTTCAATATGTGTTTATAGCTATATTCCTCCAGACGTTTTCGGCATATATTTCCTCGGCAATAGGATATATTATCGAAGAATGTGGATATACAGCCTATGTACCTGACGGAAGTGCAGGACAGTCTACTTTTACGGGAATAATAGTAAGCATAATTTACGGCTGTATTATAGCACCTGTAACGGAGGAGTTTTTTTACAGAGGCATGCTGCTTAAGCTGTTTTCAAAAGCAAATCAGCGTTTCGGAATTATCTTCACAGCATTTTTATTCGGACTTGCTCACGGAAATATTGCACAGTTCTCGCTCGGATTTATTGTGGGAATATTCCTTGGACATATAACGCAGAAGCATAATTCAATAATTCCTGCAATTATATGTCATATAGCGGTAAATGCAAAATCAGAAATCCTGAGCCATGTATATGATACGGAATATGGGTATATAATCGCAACGGCAATAACAATGTCGGCATCGATATTCGGGCTTATTATGCTGTTTGATTTCAGGCTGAAAAACAAACTTCCTGCAACGACTCCGCATCAGACAAGACGAGGATTTACACTTGCGGTATTTTCAATACCTCTGATGCTTACAGTAGTATATCAGATATACAATGCATTAACATTCATAATATGAGTTTTGGGCGGAATTTTCCGCCCGATTTTATTATTATGAGAATATTTTTATAGGGGTGCCGTATCCATAGGGCATAAACCCTCGGCATCACGATAAAATAAATTTTTCAAAATTTCAGAAAATTTCTCAAAAACACTTGATTTTTTGAAAATAAGGTGTTATAATAATAGAGTATTATAGCCTAAACCTAAAGACCGGAGCAATCCGGTCTTTAGTTTGTATATGGGCGCATTATGAACAATTGGGGAGGAGCTGTTTATGAAATTCAAAAAATTCGGTAGTACCGAACAAAAGGTTTACGACCTCGTAAAACCGATTACAGATGAGCTTGGATATTTCATCTGGGATATAAGTTTTGAAAAAGAGGGCGCACTCTGGTATCTGCGAGTGTTTATCGACAGAGATGAGGGTATTACAATCAATGATTGTGAAACCGTAACACGTCCTGTAAGCGATATTTTAGATGAACACGACCCTATTTCACAGAGCTACATTTTAGAGGTTGGCTCAGCAGGCCTTGAACGTGAGCTTGTAAAGGAAGAACACTTTGAGGTTTGTATAGGCGATGAGGTAAAGGTGCATTTTATCAGAGCCGTAGACGGTGAAAAGGAAATCGTCGGAATTCTTAGCAGCTATGATAAGGAAAGTATAAGTATAGCCGATGAAAACGGCGAACAAAAACAATATCTTATTTCAGATATAGCTTATGTAAAGCTCTATATGGATTTTGAATAATAAATAATTGGAGGAATTAACAGAAATGAACAAAGGTTTTTTTGACGCACTTGCATCACTCGGAGATGAAAACAGCGTAGAAACTGAGGTGCTTGTTGAAAAGGTAAAGTCAGCGCTTTTAAAGGCGGCAAGAAAGGCTTATCCGCACAGCGAGGAGAACTTCAAAATCGTTATCGACCCTGCAAAGAAAAAATTTGAAATGTATATTATTCAGCAGGTAATCGATGATGAGCCGATTGATATCAACGAAATCAATATTGACGAAGCAAGAGCAAAAGACCCTGATGCTTATGTCGGCGGAACAGTTCTTCATAAAGTTGATGTTGCAAAGTTCGGAAGAGCAGCAGCCCTTTCAGCAAAGCAGTCAATCAAGGGCGACCTCAGAGAAATCAACAGAGAGCAGGTTCTCAATAAGTTCTCTGATAAAGAACACGAATGTATTACAGCAACAGTTTCACAGGTTGAACCGGGCAGAGGAACAGTTACTGTTGTATATGACGGAACAGAGCTTTATCTTTTCAGAAACGAGCAGATTCCCGGCGAAGTTCTTGAAGAAGGCAGAAGCGTAAAGGTTTACATCACAGGTATCGTAAACAAGACAAAGAAGCCTATCATCAAGATTTCACGTTCACATAAAGACCTTGTAAAGCGTCTTTTTGAAATAGAAGTTCCTGAAATTTATGACGGAATAGTAGAAGTAAAATCAATTTCAAGAGAAGCAGACTCAAGAACTAAGATTGCTGTATGGTCAAAAGACCCTAACGTAGATGCAGTCGGAGCTTGCATCGGTCCTAAGAGAGCAAGAATTTCAGCTATCGTAAACGAACTCAGCGGAGAAAAAATCGATATCATTCCATACAGCGAAAAGCCTGAGGAATTTATCGCAAGCGCACTTGCTCCTTCAGAAGTTCTCAAGACAATCATCGTAAGCGCAGAAGAAAAGACATGTACAGTTGTTGTACCGAATAATCAGCTTTCACTCGCTATCGGTAACAGAGGTCAGAATGCTAAGCTTGCAGCTAAGCTTACAGGCTATAAGATTGATATCAAGCCTGCTGTTGACAATGTAACAGGCGAGCCTGCACCTGAGCTTGATGATAACTTCGTACCTGTAAAGAACGAAGAAGTTGAAGCTGTTGAAGAAGCTGCAGAAACAGCGGAAGCAGTAAACGAGGAAGCAGAAGCTTCTGAGGAATAAAATATGATGAAGCCTAAAAAAATTCCAATGAGAATGTGCCTCGGCTGTAACGAAATGAAGCCGAAAAAAGAACTTGTGCGAGTTGTAAAGACTCCTGAGAATGAAATATGTCTTGACCTTGTCGGAAAGAAAAACGGCAGAGGCGCATATATATGCAGAAGTCTTGAATGTTTTAACAGTGCAAGAAAAAACAGACGCTTTGAAAAGAATTTTTCCTGCAAGATTGAAGAAAGCGTTTACGAGGTAATGGAAAATGAGCTTAAATCAGAAAATAATTAATCTGCTTACAATATGCAGAAGAGCAGGAAAAACGGTAATCGGCTTTGACGCTGTATGTGCGGAAATGAAACTGAATAAAGTGTTTTGTGTTCTGCTTGCGGCGGATGTATCACCGAAAACGAAAAAAGAAATTGATTTCTACTGTGGAAAATCGGGTATATGCGCAGTAATTACTCCGATAAATAAAGAAGAGTATGGAAAATATCTCGGAAAGCAGGCAGCGGTAATTGCCGTGTGCGACAAAGGCTTTGCAGATAAATTTCTGTCAATGATTTCACAGGAAGAGAGTATGGAATAAATCTTATAAACAATTGCAAATTTTAATGTATACAACAGGAGGGTATCAGCCTATGCCAAAGAAAATAAAGCTTAGCGAGGCAGCTAAAAATCTTAATGTTACTTCTCAGGAGCTTATAGACTACTTTGCTCAGCAAGGAGATACAAAAAAGAAAAACGGTTCAAGCATTAATGAGGACGAAATGAATTTACTGCTTGAGCATTACTCAAAGTTAAACGAGGTTGAAAGCTTCGAGGCATATTTTGCATCAGCATCACAGCCAAAGCCTGAAGCTGAAGAAAAACCAAAGGCTAAAAAGACAGCCGCAAAGAAGAAAACAGAGGATTCTGAAAAATCAGAAAAGCCTAAGAAAAAGGCAGAGCCAAAGGCTGAAAAGAAGAAGGCAGAAACTGAAAAGAAGGAAACCGAAAAGAAAGAAACTGAAAAGCCAAAGGCAGAAGTAAAAACAGAAAATACAAATAAAGAACAGCAGAAAGCTTCAGAGCCGAAAAAGGAAGAAAAGCCTGCTGAAAATAAAATTTCTGAGCAGAAAGCTCCTGCAAAGGCAGAAGAAAAGCCTGTCGCAGAGCCTGTTAAGGAGGAAAAAACGGTGGAAAAGACAGAAAACACCGCTAATCAAAGCAATTCAAGCAACAATAACAAGAAAAAGGAAAAGAAGCAGCCAAAGGCACAGAATCACGGAGAAAGAACAAAGCTTAATGTTAATTTCTCATCTGAAACTGCGTCAACATCAACTCAGAGACGTACAGTTGATACAAGAGGCTCTTATGTAGACCTTGATAAATATAATGAAAGATATGAGCAGATTGCTCCTGCTAACAAGCATAAGGATAATTATTCTTCAAAGAAGCAGAAGATTAATCAGAAATCTGCACAGAGAAATCGTCAGCAGTATTCACAGAAGGAAACAGAAGCAGAAAAGCTCCGCCGCCTTGAACTTGAACGTGCAAGAAAGCAGCAGCTTAAGGTTCTCATTCCTGATAATATCATCGTAAGCGAGCTTGCTTCACGTCTTAAGGTTACAGCAACAGATGTAATCAAGAAGCTTATGGGACTCGGTGTAATGGCTACAATCAATCAGGAAATTGACTTTGATACAGCTTCACTTATTGCTGAGGAATTCAACGCAAAGGTTGAAAAGGAAATTATCGTAACTATCGAAGAACGTCTTATTGACGAGAGCGAGGATGACGATACAAATCTTTCAGAAAGATGCCCTGTTGTCTGCGTAATGGGACACGTTGACCACGGTAAGACATCTATCCTCGACAGCATCAGAGGTGCTCACGTTGCCGCAGGCGAAGCAGGCGGTATCACACAGCATATCGGTGCATATCAGGTAAACTATAACGGACAGGATATCACATTCCTTGATACTCCTGGACACGAAGCATTTACTTCAATGAGAGCAAGAGGTGCGAACACAACAGATATCGCAATTCTTGTTGTTGCGGCTGATGACGGTATCATGCCTCAGACAGTAGAATCAATCAATCACGCAAAGGCAGCAGGCGTTTCAATTATCGTTGCTATCAACAAGATGGATAAGGAAGCGGCTGACCCTGAAAGAGTTAAGCAGGAGCTTACAGAACACGAACTCGTTTGCGAAGAATGGGGCGGCGATGTTATCTGTGTACCTGTATCAGCAAAGACAGGCGAAGGTATTGATGAGCTTCTTGAAAACGTACTTCTCGTTGCTGAAGTCAAGGAGCTTAAGGCTAATCCTGACCGTCTTGCAAGAGGTACAGTTATCGAAGCACGTCTTGATAAGGGCAGAGGTCCAATCGCTACACTTCTCGTTCAGAATGGTACTCTTAAAACAGGCGATATCATTATCGCAGGTACATCTGTCGGCAGAGTAAGAGTTATGACAAACCATAAGGGTAAGCCTGTAAAGACAGCAGGTCCATCAGTTCCTGTTGAAATCACAGGTCTTGCAGAAGTTCCGAGTGCAGGTGATACATTCAACGCTGTTGAAGATGAGCGTCTTGCAAGAGAGCTTGTTGAACAGAGAAAGCACGAAGCTAAGCAGGAACAGTTCAACGCATACAAGAAGGTTACACTCGATAACCTCTTCAGTCAGATTGCAGAGGGCGAAATCAAGGAACTTCCTATCATTGTAAAGGCAGACGTTCAGGGCTCAGTTGAAGCTGTAAAGCAGTCACTTGAAAAGCTTTCAAACAATGAAGTAAGAGTAAGAGTTATTCATGGCGGTGTTGGTGCTGTCAAGGAAAGTGACGTTATGCTTGCAAACGCATCAAATGCTATTATCGTAGGCTTTAACGTAAGACCAGACCCTGTTGCAGCAGAAAGTGCAGCCCGTGACGGTGTAGATATCCGTCTTTACAGAATCATCTACGACGCTATCGAAGAAATCACAACAGCTATGAAGGGTATGCTTGCACCTAAGTTCAGAGAAGTTGAACTCGGACGTGTAGAGGTACGTCAGGTTTATAAGATTTCAAATGTTGGTATGGTTGCGGGAAGCTACGTTCTCAATGGTAAGGTAACAAGAGGAAGTCAGGTTCGTGTAGTTCGTGACGGTATCATCATTGCAGACGATAAGATTGCAGGTCTCAAGAGATTCAAGGATGACGTTAAGGAAGTTGCAGACGGATACGAATGCGGTATCAGTCTTGAAAAGTTCAGTGATGTCAAGGAAGGCGATATCTTTGAAACATACATCGTTGAGGAATACAGAGAAGACTGATAATAATATAAAATATAAATTCAAAATAATTATACAGGCGGCACTGTACACGTTCAGTACAGTGCGGCTGATAAGCACATAATAAGGAGGTTAAATTTATGGATAACAGCAGAATGAGTACAGCAGATATGCTTCAGTATTGTGATGAGGCTCTTGCCTGGGAAGAATTCGGTCCCGTTGATATTTTCTTTTTTGAATCAGTAAAAAAAATACTTCTCGGACAGTGCAGTGCGTTTGAAGAGGTTGAACCCGTTATTGATGATTATATGGGTATTGAAAGACCTGTAACAGACGAAGAGCTTGAACCTGAATATCATAAGTATGCAGATGAGTATTACTATGAAGAGGGTATTGAAGAATCAGAAGTTATTGAAGAAATGAAAGAATCAGACGCACCATTTGAAGCTAAGATATTCGAAGATGGTTTCTTCAATGCTGAAACAGCTGCCGAAAATCAGATGGTTGTTAATGAAAATGATGAAAATGCAGGCTTTACAGTAAAAATGTAATCTGTATCTGAATGAAAGGAAATAGATATGGCAAGCTTTAAAAACGGCAGACTCGCCGAAGATATAAAGCGTGAGATGACTGCTATTGTAAGAGAGCTTAAAGATCCAAGAATTGCTGATTTTCTGACAATAGTAAGAGTTGAGCTTTCAGGTGATATGTCGCATTGCAAGATATTTGTATCGTGCTTTGAGGGGATTGAAAAGGCAAAGGAATCCGTTAAAGGCTTAAGAAACGGAGAGGGCTTTATCAAAAGAGAGCTTTTCCACCGCCTTAAAATGAGAAAATGTCCCGACCTTAAATTTATAGCTGATGATTCAATTGCTCACAGTGCTGAAATCAATCAGAAGCTTAAAGAAATGTAAGAGGTGTAAAAGATATATGCGTATTAACTTAAAAGAAGCGGCAGAATTTCTTAAATCCTGCAAAGACGCAGTAATTATCACACATCAGAGTCCTGACGGAGACTGCATAGGTGCAGGCTTTGCGCTCAGGGATATTCTTGCAATGCTTGGTATCAGAAGCAGGGTTATATGCTCGGATGAATTTCCGAAGCGTTATGCTTTTATGACAAAAACAGGCTGGGGAGAGGATTTTGAGCCGCAGACAGTTATAGCTGTTGATATTGCCGATACTCAGCTTATGGGAAATCTCAGGGAAGAATATGAAAACAAGGTTGACCTTTGTATAGACCATCATATTTCAAATATCGAATATGCCGAAAGACTTTTGCTTGATCCCGATGCAGCTGCTACATGTGAGCTTATATATGAGCTTGCAAAGGAGCTTGGCGTAGAGCTTACAGACCATTGCGCCGCTTGTATCTATACAGGAATTGCAACGGATACAGGCTGTTTCAAGTATGAATGTACAACTGTAAGAAGTCATGAAATTGCGGCAGAGCTTATGAGAAATCACAAAATCAGATATGCCGCTATCAACAGGGAAATGTTTGATGTAAAATCAATCGGACGTCTTAAAATGGAGCGTATTGTAACAGACCTTATGGAATATTATCTCGATAACAAGGTTACTATGATATGCATTACAAATAAAATTCTCAATGAGCTTGGCGTAGATGCAAACGACCTTGATGGCTGTGCTTCAATTCCGCTTCAGGTAGAGGGTGTTGAAGTCGGCATCACAATCAAGGAACGTGAGGACGGGGCTTTCAAGGTTTCAATGCGTTCAGCAGATGATGTGAATGTTTCGGCTATCTGTCAGAAGCTTGGCGGCGGCGGTCACGTTAAGGCGGCAGGCTGTCTTGTTACAGGAACACTTGAAGAAGTAAAGGAAAAGCTTGTTGAAACTGTAAGACAGTCGCTGGAGGTAGAATGAACGGCATTTTATGTATGAATAAGCCTCAGGATTTCACATCATTTGATGTTATAGCAAAGCTGAGGGGAATTCTTAAAATAAAAAGGCTCGGTCATGCGGGAACGCTCGACCCTATGGCAACAGGAGTTCTGCCTGTGTTTGTCGGAACGGCAACAAAGGCTTGTGATATACTCCCCGATAACGAAAAAAGCTATCTTGCAGGCTTTAAAACAGGACTTATTACCGATACTCAGGATATTACGGGCAAGACCGTTTCGGAATTTTCAAAGAGAGTAACAAAAGAAGAAATCATTGATATTCTCCCGAAATTCACAGGAAACGTTATGCAGCTTCCTCCGATGTATTCGGCGGTTTCTGTAAACGGAAAAAGGCTTTATGACCTTGCAAGACAAGGCATAGAGGTTGAACGTGAAAAGCGTGAAATATTCATTGATGAAATCCGTCTTGAAGAATTCAACGAGGATACTCAGGAGGGAAAGTTATATGTTTCATGCTCTAAAGGAACGTATATCCGTACAATAATAAACGATATCGGCGAGCTTCTCGGCTGCGGTGCAGTAATGACAAGCCTTGTAAGACTTTCTTCGGGCGGATTTAAGCTTGAGCAGTGTTTAAGCTTTGCAGATGTAGAAAAGGCTCGTGACGAAAATCGGCTTGAAGAGCTTATAATTCCAGTTGAAAAGGTTTTCAGCTCTCTTGCAAGGCTCAGACTGAACGAAGTTCAGACAAGAATGTATAAAAACGGAGTAAAGCTTGACCTTGCGAGAGTGAATAATATAAAAGAAAACGTAAATGATTATGCGGTTTACGGCTTTGACGGAGCTTTTATCGGCACAGCCTTTCCTGAATGGGAAAAGGGCGTGCTTAAAGTGGGAAAAAACTTTTTTTAGGAGAGATTTTTTTGAACAGTGAATATATGACGGATATTCCGAAGCGTGCAATAGCTCTTGGAATGTTTGATTCGGTTCATATCGGACACAGAAGAATTTTAAATTCTGTTACGGAAATAAAAGGCTGTATACCGTCGGTTTTCACTTTCAGCGCAAACAGCGTTATGCGTAAGCACGGACAGGATTATAAATTCGTCTATACCGATGAGCAGAAGCTGAGTATTATGAAAAAACTTGGAATTTCAGAGGTTTTCAGCGAAGATTTCAGCGAGGTCTGTTTGCTTTCGGGTGAGGAGTTCGTGAGCGGCATTCTCAAAAAAAGGCTCAATGCAGAGTATATTGTTTGCGGCGAGGATTACCGCTTCGGGCATAATGCTTCATGCGGAATTTCAGAGCTGAAAATGCTCGGAGAAAAGTATTCCATTAAAGTCTGTGTAACTGACGCCGTTTATTCAGGCGGAGAAAAGGTTTCCTCTACGCTTATCAAGAAAATGCTCACAGACGGCAGAGTGAAAGAAGCTTCACAGCTTCTTGGCGGAAATTATTATATATCTCAGACTGTGACAGAGGGCAACCGCATAGGAAGAACGATTGATTTTCCGACAATTAATCAGAATTTCTGCGAAAATCAGCTTATTCCCGCTTTCGGAGTATATTGCTCGAAAACAACAGTATGCGGCAGAGAATATGCTTCCGTTACAAACATAGGTGTAAAGCCTACTGTTGAAAGAGATATAAAGCCGCTTGCCGAAACACATATCCTTGACTTTTCGGGGGATTTATACGGGGAAACAGCAGAAGTTTCGCTTATAAATTTTATTCGTGGTGAAAGAAAATTCGCTGGAATTGATGAGCTGAAAAAGCAGATTTCGGATGATATTAAAGAAGCGGAAAAACCAAGTTATCAGACATCTGAGATATGCAGATATAAAATGAGGTGATATTGTGGCATTTATGGGGATGTTTATGATAGGTATTCTTGTGTTTATTATCATAGTTGGAATTATATTTACAGTAGCGGTGATTTCCCTTATAGTTTCAATTTTTATGCAGTTAAGCTATAATAAGAAACTTAAAAATTTCAAAGATGGCGACAAGAAGCCGAGAAAATGGTATTACATTCCAAGAATTATATCTATACTCAATTTTGCTCCGCTTATTTTTTTAGTAGTTTCATTTGCTGTAATTGAAATAAAAAGCAATTTTGAACAAAAAAATTCTCTTGCATTCAATGTTACTACGGGCAATTATGAAAGAGCTGAGGAATTGCTTGAAAAAGGTGTTTCACCTGACTGCACTTTTGAGAGTAATAAGCCTGCAAAAGACGGAAAACAGACTCTTTTATCATTGCTTTGTGAAAAAGAAGGTTTTGTACATTATAGTAATAAATATGCTGTTGACAGAGAACTTACGCAAGAAGAAATTAAAATGATAAAGCTTCTTATAAAGTATGGCGCAGATGTTAATGCAGTAGATTATGTACATGAAACACAGCACAGTGATAATACAGTGCACAGTATTTATATGACTGATGACCGATGTGGTTATACTCCGCTTATGCATGCAGTGTATAATGGAAATACAGAGCTTGTAAAATTGCTTATAGAAAATGGTGCGGATGTAAATGTGAGAGATTATACCGGATTTACACCTGTAGCAACTGTTGCGGATAGTCTTAATGATGATCCGGGAGTTGAAATTCTCCATATTCTTATAGAAAACGGTGCTGATATAATTAATAAAACTAATTACGGGCAGTCAAATCAATGGCTTGCTTATCGAAATACCGTCGGCACAGGTGCACATTATAAAGATGGTATAATAGAAATTTTAGGAGAATATAACGGTTATTAAAATTTGAAAGGAAAGATAAAAAACATGGCAGATACCCAAAGAGTAAGAACACGATTTGCGCCAAGTCCGACAGGCTATATGCATATCGGAAATCTCAGAACAGCGCTTTACACATATCTTATCGCAAAGAAAAACGGCGGTGACTTTATTTTAAGAATTGAAGATACCGACCAGGAACGTTACGTTGAGGGTGCAGTAGACGTTATCTACAATACACTCAGACAGACAGGTCTTAACTGGGACGAAGGTCCTGATATCGGCGGTCCTGTTGGTCCGTATGTTCAGTCTGAAAGAATGGGAATGTTCAAGGAATATGCATTGAAGCTTGTTGAAAGCGGACACGCATATTACTGCTTCTGCGATAAGGAACGTCTTGACGGACTCAAGAAGAATGAAGATGGCACAACAGCAATCGCAATGTATGACAGACATTGCCGCAATCTCTCAAAGGAAGAGGTACAGGCAAAGCTTGACGCAGGTATCCCCTACGTTATCAGACAGAAAATGCCTCTTGACGGAACAACTACATTCCACGATGAAGTTTACGGCGACATTACAGTTGAAAATGCAACTCTCGATGACCAGATTTTAATCAAGACAGACGGAATGCCGACATATAATTTTGCAAACGTAGTAGACGATCACACAATGGGAATTACTCACGTTGTAAGAGGAAACGAATATCTTTCATCTGCTCCGAAGTATAATCTTCTCTATCAGGCATTCGGCTGGGAAGTTCCTGTATATGTTCATTGCTGTCCTGTTATGAAAGACCAGACAGCAAAGCTTTCAAAGAGAAACGGCGACGCTTCATTCGAGGATTTACTTGCAAAGGGATATCTCACAGAAGCGGTTATAAACTATATCGCACTTCTCGGCTGGGCACCAAAGGGTGAACAGGAAATATATTCGCTTGAAGAGCTTGCAGAGGAATTCGATATCAGCGGCATAAGTAAGTCCCCTGCTATTTTCGACCCTGTAAAGCTTAAGGCTATCAATGCGGAATACATCAGAAAAATGACTCCTGAGCAGTTCTGCGAATATATCACACCATACATCAAAAAATATGTAAAGCGTGATGATATTGATTACAAGGTGCTTGCATCTGTACTCCAGCCAAGAACAGAGCTTTATACAGACATCGAGGAGCTTATTGATTTTATCGATGTTCTCCCTGAATATGATAATGCTCTTTACTGTCACAAGAAAATGAAAACAAATGAAGAAACTTCAATTGAGGCTCTTAATGCAATACTTCCTGTGCTTGAAGCACTTGACGAATGGAATGTTGAATCAATCCACACAGCACTTTTCGACCTCATTGCAAAGCTTGAAGTTAAGAACGGCTGGCTCTTATGGCCACTCAGAACAGCAGTTTCAGGTAAACCTGTTACAGCAGGCGGCGGTGTAGAGCTTTGTGCAATTCTCGGCAAGGAAGAAGCAATTGCAAGAATTAAAAAAGGTATCGCACAGCTTTCATAATCTCGTTTTTGCAAATTTCGTTTTGTTTTCACTATGTTATCACATAGCAAGAATAAAATGTTTCTTGGATACTGCGGTAATTGTCGGAGATATTCGGCTCAATCGGCAGTAATAACGATAAACCAAACATCACAGGAGGTAGTCTTAAAATGATTGAGGTTAAAAACCTTACGAAGCATTACGGCGATAAAAAGGCTGTTGACAATATAAGCTTCAAGGTTGAAAAAGGACAGATTTTAGGCTTTTTAGGACCTAACGGTGCAGGAAAGTCTACTACAATGAATATGCTTACAGGCTATATTTCATCAACTTCGGGACAGATTTTAATCAATGATATAGATATTTTTGAAGATCCTATCAAAGCAAAGAAGAATATCGGATATCTTCCTGAAATTCCACCGCTTTATGTTGATATGACGGTTATGGAATATCTCGACTTCATGTTTGACCTTAAAAAATGCAAGCTTAAAAGAAAAGCTCATTTAAAGGATATCTGTGCTCTTTGTAAAATCACAGACGTTTCACACAGAATTATAAAGAATCTTTCAAAGGGTTATCGTCAGCGTGTGGGACTTGCTCAGGCACTTATCGGAAATCCGCCCGTACTCATTCTTGACGAGCCGACAGTTGGTCTTGACCCTAAGCAGATTATCGAAATCCGTACACTTATCAAAAAGCTTGGAAAGAGCCATACAGTAATTCTTTCATCACATATTCTTTCTGAAATTCAGGCTGTATGTGACAGAATCATCATCATCAACAAGGGTGTTGTAGCGGCTGACGGAACTGCTGATGAAATCGCTAAGAATATCACAGATGAACATAAAATGACAGTCCGTATCGAAGGCACAACAAAAACTGCCGCAGATAAGGAAAAGATTGTAAGCGCTATAAAGGCTATCGGCGGAATCAAGTATATCCGTGCCGATATGGAGCGTGAAAAGGGCATCTATGATTATGATATCGAAGCAGAGCCGGGCGTTGATATCCGTCGTGAGCTTAATCGTGTGTGCAATGAAAACGGCTGGAATATTCTTATGCTCCAGCTTTCAGACCTCACACTTGAGGATATCTTCCTTAAGATTACAGTAGGCGAAGGTCTTGTAATCAAGAAGGAAGAAGAAAATGCAGACAGCGAGGCTGAAAAGCAGGAAACTGAAGAAACATCCGAAGCTGTGGAAACTGCTGAAACAGAGGAAGCCGAAGAAGCTTCCGATGAGAGCAAAAAAGACGGAGGTAAAAAATAATGGGAGCAATTTTCAGACGTGAGCTTAACTCATTTTTTAAATCAAGCATAGCCTATATTTTCCTTTCGGTATTCTTTATATGCTCAGGCTATTTCTTCTACGGCGGACCTCTTCGTGCGGCAACATCTGATATGTCATCAATGTTCAATGCGCTCTTTATGGTAATTCTTATATTAATCCCCGTACTCACAATGAAGCTTCTCAGTGAAGAAAAGAAGCAGAAAACAGACCAGGGACTTTTAACAGCACCAATCAGTCTGTGGTCAATCGTGCTTGGAAAATATTTTGCGGCACTTGCACTCTACACAATGGGCATAAGCATTATATTCGTATATGCGCTTATTCTCAGCTATTTCGGTGCGGTATTATGGACATCTGTCCTTGCAAACTTCCTTGCACTTTTCCTTCTCGGAGCAGCATTTATAGCTGTTGGACTTTTCGTTTCATCGCTCACAGAAAACCAGATGTCCTCAGCAGTAGCAAGCTTTCTTGCACTTATGCTTCTTTATATGATTGATTCATTGGCATCACTTTTCCAGTCTGAAACAATCAAGGATATATTCGTTTCACTTTCATTCTATACACGCTATATGGAATTTACAATGGGAATGTTCAATCTTTCAAGCGTAATATTCTATATCAGTGCGGCGTTTCTCTTCAACTTCTTCTCTGTAAGAGTTCTTGAGAAAAGACGCTGGAGCTGAGTCTTACGGAAAGAGAGGTTATGTATAAATGAAGAAAGATTCAAAATACGCAAAGAAAATCAAATACGGCACAATGGCGGCTATTATTACTGCCTTTGTTGTTGCTATTGTGATTGTTGTGAATATAATTATGGGTATTTTAACCGAAAGATATCCTATGAAGCTCGACCTTACAAAAGACAAGCGTTATGAGCTTTGCGACGAGTCAATAAATGTCCTTAAAAATCTTGAAAAGGATGTTGAGATTGCCGTTATGTTCCCTGAAGAAACTCTTTTACAGTATGAATATTACAATATGATTCCTAAAATCCTTGAAAAGTATGAGGTTTACTCAAAACAGGGCAAGGGCAATGTAGAAGTAAAGTATTATGATATTCAGAAAAATCCTGACGCTGTTGCAAGATACAAGAAGTATTTCAGCGGCGATATCACACAGGGTTCAGTTGTAGTATGCTGTGATGATAAGGTAAAGGTATCAAATCTTACATCATATTACACAACAGACCAGTCATCATATTACTATGATGCATCTGCAAATTATATCTTCATCGGCGAAAGTACACTTACATCAGCTATTATGTCTGTTGCTGATGCAAATACAAAGAAGGCAGCTTTCCTTGACCGTATGGGCGAAAATATGGTATTCAGCCAGAACTCATACTATTCAATTTCACAGCTTTACGCACTTATGGGCTCAAATGGCTATGAGTGTACAGAGCTTGATATTTCAGAAAACTTCCTTGAGGATAATTACGATGTTGTAGTTATTCCTGCACCTGAAACAGACTTCACAACTGACATTATCGACAGACTTGACGATTATTTATACAATGACGGCAAGTATATGAAGAATATCGTTTACATTTCAAGCCCAACCGCAACAGATCTTCCTAATATCGAGGCGTTCCTTGATAAGTGGAGCATTGAAATCGGTGATTCATTTGTTTCGGATGATGAGAACTGTGTAGCCGCAACACTTACAGCAAGCGGTTCAGCTGTAATGTCACCAAAGGGTGTTGTTGCAGATACAGAAAACTTCGGTGATCTTCCTAATGCAAGCCTGCCGATTGCAGTTCCTTATTCAAGACCTGTAAATATCATCAAGAGAAACAACGACGTTTTAACATCATACGTTTTAGAGTCAAGTAAAGACGCATATCAGGTTCCGCTTGCAAATCTTTCAGAGCCTTCAGACGAAAAGGCTGTAACAGGCTTTATTGCACTTTCACAAAGACAGCAGGCAGAGCAGTTTGACGTATATTCAAGCAACCTTCTTACTATCGGTTCGGTATTTATGCTTGATCCTGCCGTAATGGGCAACACAAACGCTTATAATAACGCAAACTTTATTCTCAATGCGCTTAACTATGTATCAGGTAAGGATAAGAGCGCTGTAATTCCACAGAAAAACCTTGAACAGCAGGTTATCACAATTGATCAGAAACAGGCTGATACAGTAAGAAACATTGTAGTATATTTAATTCCTGCAATTGTTGTTATCTGTGGTATAGTTGTATTTGTAAGGAGAAAGAACAAATGAAAAAGCAGGTTAAGGGAATTATCGCTCTGGGAGTCACACTTGCGGCTCTCGGAGGCGGACTTGCCGCATTGAAGCTTACCCAGCCCAAGGATGAAGTGGGAAGCTCAGATGCATCATCTGTTATTGAAGAATCATCAGGTTCGGGTATTGAGCTTATCCGCAAAGACCCGAATACTGTAAACAAGGTAACAGTATCAAATAAAGAGGGCGGATTTACCGTTGAAAGAACAGCAAAGGCTACTGAAGAAGAATCAGCAGTATATGCGTTAAGCGGATATTCTGATATTCCGATGGATAAATTTGCGCTTTCAACAATCCCGAATAATTTATCCGATATAGCTTCGGATTCTATTGTAGAGGATAATCCGACAGACCTTGCAAAATACGGTCTTGAAAATCCATCTGCAACAGTAGAACTGTTTTATGATTCAGGTGAGGTTGTAAAGGCTTATATCGGTGATGCAGCACCTATTCCGTCAGAAACATATTTTATGGTTGAGGGCGATGAACGTGTGTTTACAGTTGCATCATCAAAGGTTTTGAATTACAGCAATAATGTAACCGATTTCTTCAACAGAACAATCATTGCCGAGCCTTCTGAAGAAGAAATGCCGACAGTAGAATCAATCCGCATAAAGCGTGAGGATATCGATTACGATATTTATATCGAATATGATGAAAGAACAGCTGACCCTGATTATCAGGGCGGTACAGCTTCATCTCACCTTATGCTTGAGCCTGTAAAGTGTTATATGGGATTTGAAAGTGCCGACAACACGATTAACGGACTTTTCGGACTTTATTGTCAGGATTTCTATAAAGCTCATCCTGATGAAAGCGATATGGCAGAGGCAGGACTCACAGAGCCTTTCTGTACAGTTGAAATGGTATGTGATAACGGCACGACATATAAATTCTCTATGAGTGAAGCATTCACAAATGATGATGATGTAAAATGTCATTACTTCATGATTGAAGGTATTGACGTTATCTATATTGTATCTGCTGAAACTGCTGTATGGGCTACTGTAAATCCTATTGAGATTACATCAAGAAGCGTTTTCGGTTCAACTGTATGGGATGTCAGAGAGCTTAAAATCAGCGGCAAGGATATTGCAGACAAGGTGCTTACAGGTGACGGCACATCAAGAGAAGATTACGTTGCAAAGAATGACGGCAAGGATATAGATACAGAGCATTTCAGAAAATTCTATGCGTTCCTGATTTCTACTGCGGCAGAAGAGCTTGCTATCGGAAGAACTGTTCCGACAGACGCAGAGCCGATTCTTAGCTTCTCACTTCTTGATAAGTATATGACAGAGCCTGTAACTGTTGAATTCTATGAAGATTCAACATATATGTCGCTTATTGTTGTTGACGGCGAGTGCAGATATATCTGTACAAAGGGTTATGTTGAAGCTCTTCAGGAAAATATCAAGAGAATTGATACGGGCGAAGATTATATAGAAAAATGGAAGAGATAAAAAAGGAATAATCCACGATATAAAGGAGGATATATTTATGGCAAATAATTTCTACACATACAAGGGCTATCCGCTTGTAAGATGTAAAGATACAATCTATTACGGTTATATGTCAGACCCTTATGTAATAATGATGCAGATAGGCTCAACAAAAAAAGTCGGCGATACTGAAATTGCCGATAAGATAAGAGTATATAAAATGTCAACTGCAGAATCAGACCCTCTTAAAGCAATCGTAAATCATGCTGAAAGAGGAAGTCTTTACGAGGCTATGGACCTTGCGGAAGCATGGCTTGAAAGAGCATAAAAATTATATACAGCATATAAAAAATCCCTGTCTTATTTATGGAAAGACAGGGATTTTGCGTTATTTTGTCATAAAAATTGTAACCGCATAATAAAAAAATAATAAAATTACTGGACAAATTAAACAAAATATGATATACTTATAGTAACAAATGTAATAATACTATGTTGAACGCAAATCAGCATAGCCAAACTTGTAGAAAGGATTTAATATGCTGCATGAAAAATCATGTGGGGCTATAGTATACCGTAAATCACACGGGAATATTGAAATTCTCCTAATTCGGCATATTAACAGCGGTCACTGGTCTTTTCCTAAAGGACACGTTGAAGAGGGCGAAACAGAAGTTGAAACAGCCAAACGTGAAATAATGGAAGAAACCTCTATTGATGTTATCATAGACCCTACATTCAGAGAAACCGTTACCTATTCTCCCAGACGTGATACGATGAAGGTTGTGGTATATTTTCTCGCCAAGGCAAAGAATGTTGATTATGTACCTCAGGCAGATGAAATATCTGAAATCAAATGGGTGGATATCGTTCACGCAACAAATATTCTGTCATACGAAAATGATAAGAATATAGTAACGAAAGCCAGAATGGCTATTAAGGAAATAATGTAAAAAAGCAGACTTTTAACGTCTGCTTTTTTCATATAAACAGGGCTTTGAATATGAAAATGGCGTAATCCGAAAGAATTACGCCATTATTTGTTATTCTATTACAGCTATACCATAGAGTACAAAAGTTGTTGAAGGGTTATCCATTGCAATTGAAACATCAAGCTTGCCTGATGTATTCTGATAATATCCGACATCGCCGTCAAGTCCTCCCCATGTGTACTGGAGGTTACTCTTTACAGGAGTTGTCTTGCCGTTTACAGTAACATTAGCCGTACCCATAGAAGCGTTTGAATTTGACTGGAATAAGAGCAGTATACCCTTGCCCTCAACTGTGAATTTAAGCGGATTATTTCCGTTTTTGCTGAATGTAAATCCATTTTTATAGCCTGAATTATTTGTTCCCTTTGTCCATGAGCCTGCGGAGAGATTCTGCATTTCTTCGTAAGTTATAAGACGTGCTGTTGAATACTCAGAGCCGAAAACAGATGTTGTCGGTATATCGTAGCTGTCGTCAGCGTTTTCGCTTCTTAGAGCCTGACGACAGTAATAGCCGATGCAATCAGCAATAAGCTTGTGACCTCCGTCACCCGGGTGAGTGGTATCACCGCTGCCGTAATCACTCCAAGAGAGCGTTCCGGCCTTGATTGCGTTCATAATAGCGTCTTTACCGCTTATAACAGGAACATCATAGTTCTTTGCAACCTTAGCCATCCAGTCCTGACACGATGAGCCTGACTGCGTGCAAAGAGTTATAACAACAACAGCAGGTTCGTTTTCCTGTGAAAGACATTTCTTTAAAAGTGATTCAAATGATTTCTGGAAGCGTTCACTGCCCTGGTCGTTTACTGCAAATTCAATGAAAATGATATCTGCATTTTTAGAGAAAACATCATTGTCAACACGCATATTGCCGACAATTGAAGAAGTTCCTGCAAGTCCTGCGTTTGTATATGAAACATTGCTTCCACAGCCGAAGGTTTCGCTGAAATACTGATACGAGAGATTTGCAAAGCTTTTAGCAGGAGTGCTTGAAGAACCGCCGCCTGTAATTGAACCACCGAGATAAGCGACGTTTACGTTTTCTCCGCTTTGTGCCTTTGCAATTTTATCACGGATTCTCTTTGTGTTGCCTATGCTGTAAAGTGAATCCTTATAAACCTGAAGCATCTGAGGTGTAACCTGTTCCTGATAATTATCCCAGTCGCCCTCAATTGAAGGACCTTTAGGATTTGCAATATAATCCTTGAGCATAACAAGGTCGAATGCGTCTATTGAGTTATCCTTATTGAAATCAGCACCGATTTCGATTTCATCAGTCTGCCCTGTGATATATTCTGATAAAAGAACAGCGTCATCGATTGAAACAGCCATATTTCCGTTTGCGTCACCTGCTTTGATAACGGCAGGCGCACCCTTTACTGTAACAAGGTCGATATAGAAATCTGTAAGGGATTCTGTTGTTTCAACGTAAATTGAGAGGTCTGTTGCTCCCTCAGGAACAGTATATGCGTCATTTGAGAGTAGAGTCCATGTACTGTCGGGAACAGTTTCAAGTGCAATTGCGTCATAAGCGGTAGTTCCTGTGCTGTCAGTGTACTGGAGAGAGAATTTCATTTCTACGTCCTCGCCGCTTTCGTGGTAAACAGCTGTTGAAATCTGATACGTTCTGCCTGCCGCAAGGATAGATGAAGCATCTCTTGAAGCACCGTTCCATGTACTGCTTCTTTCACTTACAAAAAGACTGCATTTATCGGAATATGCCTTGTCAGAAGTCCATGCAACAGAAGCACCGCCTCTGCCTGTAAAAGAGTCGTGTGTAGTTTCAAATTCAGCGGCAAGAAGTGTAGCTGCCGATGAAGTGATATTTTTCGTTACATTCGGAGCAGTGGCAATTGTCAGAGCAAGTGCCGAGATAACAGAAATCGCTTTTATAACTGATTTTTTCATAATGCCTCCATTAAATTTACGTCAGAGTGTGTCTGACATCCGGTTTTATCATAATAATATTATAGCAAAACGAAAAGTCAAAGTCAACACCGATAGCCCCTATATACCGAGCTTTTTTGTGGAAAATGTAAAGAAAAAGTGGAGTTTTTGAAGAGCGTAGACATAAGATATTTTTCTATATAAATATGCATAATTTTCATAAGGTGTATTTATTGCCATAAGGCTTGAAATGTGGTATAATATTATTATCAAGTATAAAAAATATGGAGGGCATTATGAAAATTACAAATGATATAAAATATGTCGGAGTAAACGACCACAAAATAGATTTATTTGAGGGACAGTATATCGTTCCTAACGGTATGGCTTATAACTCATATGTTATCGTTGATGAAAAAATTGCTGTTATGGATACTGTTGATGTTTCATTTACTGATGAATGGCTTGGTAATATTGAAAATACTCTCGGAGATAAGACACCGGATTACCTTATTGTACAGCATATGGAGCCTGACCATTCAGCAAGCATTATAAGCTTTGCAAATAAGTATCCAAAGGCTGAAATTGTCGCATCAGCTAAGGCTTTTGAGATGATGAAAAACTTTTACGGAAATGATTTTGCTGAAAATCGTATAGTAGTCGGTGAGGGCGATACACTTGAACTTGGTGCACATATTCTTACCTTTGCAACTGCTCCTATGGTGCATTGGCCTGAGGTAATCGTAACTTACGACAGCAAGGATAAGGTGCTTTTTTCAGCTGACGGATTCGGCAAGTTCGGTGCGCTTGATGTTGAAGAGGACTGGGCTTGCGAGGCAAGAAGATACTATATCGGAATTGTCGGAAAATATGGCGCACAGGTGCAGGCACTTCTCAAAAAAGCCGCAAAGCTTGATATTGAGATAATCTGTCCGCTTCATGGTCCTGTACTCAGTGAAAATCTCGGATATTACATCAATCTTTATGATATATGGTCAAGCTATGGCGTTGAATCTGAGGGAATTGTAATTGCATATACATCTGTTTACGGAAATACAAAAAAGGCTGTTTTTGAGCTTGCGGAAATGCTTGAAAAGAAAGGCTGTCCGAAAGTTGTTGTAAACGACCTTGCAAGATGTGATATGGCTGAGGCTGTTGAGGACGCTTTCCGCTATGGTAAAATCGTTCTTGCGACAACAACATACAATACTGATATTTTCCCATTTATGCGTGAATTTATCTCTCACCTTACAGAGAGAAATTTCAGCAACAGAATGGTTGGCTTTATAGAAAACGGAAGCTGGGCGCCTCTTGCAGTTAAGGTTATGAAGGGTATGCTTGAAAAATGCAAAAACATCACTTACACAGAAAATAATGTAAAAATTATTTCAGCACTCAATGAAGAAAGCCGCACACAGCTTGAAAAGCTTGCGGATGAACTTTGCAGATAACAGTTTGATAATATTGGCATATACTGATTTGCGGGCGGATAATATCTGCCCCTACACAATATTTATACATAATTAAGCCGTCAGAAATGACGGCTTTGTTTTTATATCCTAAGGCAACACCGCACAAAGCACGCCTGAGCGCTTTGCACAAAATCTGCTGGCATATTTTCCGTAATCTTGCACAGAAATCTCTTGACATACGATAGTATGCCTGCAAGATTTCTATACAATCTGACGAAAAATCTGACTT
>JAFWWU010000114.1 GCA_017523285.1 Ruminococcus sp. | reverse complement strand
TTCAAAGCGGGACGCACGCCCAAAATGCCATAATACGCATCGCAATAGTCGTAATCACCGCCACGACTGACGCACCCGACGTTGGAACCATTGTCGGCACTGGGAGAACGGAGCAAATAATACCAGTTCTCGTCATATTCCACTTCTTCATCAACATTAGAATATTCTACGGCGTAATCAGTGGGCATAGCGGCTCTATCTGCGTTTATTTCATTTTTAAAATATTCCCAGTAATCACCTTCGGACACGTTTCTTATTGTTCCACCGTACAAATTGGTGTATGAAGGCAGAAATACCTTTCTGGTTATTACGTCAAGTCGCTCATCTTCACGGGTCACTTCGCAATCAGGAAGTGCCGTCATTACCGTAGAATCATCTATTGCATCAATTTCCCAGCCCTCAAAAAATCTCAAGAAGCCGTGATGATTTGCATATCCTGTGTTTCCTGAAACCAAATTTCCTGTGGGTGGCTCATCGTATTCGTGGCGTTTAATAAAGCATTCATCATCGCTACTGTTTAAAAACTGGTCGATATTTGATACCGAATAGCGATTATTACCATAACGCTGACGATAAGCATCGGGATTTTCCACTTCTCTCGCATCGAATGCACGGAAATCCTCAATCCTTTCTGACATAAAGGTATTATCTCCGTTTACCTTTATCCAAGTAATCTTATGAGTACCCTCATCACCAATACTATACGCACCAAAACGTACCTTATCGCCAACATTGAGTTCGCTTATTCTTCGTGCCATACATTACCACCCTTTCTATATATTAAAAAGCATCGACAGTATGACCAAAAGCATCAATTAAAATCAACTTACTGATACTGCCACCTTTTGCAAAATTTATAAAATTAGATACACCGTGAGCAACAATCATTCTAACCGTTGGTACAACAGAAAGAGTCATATTGCAAGCTGACACAGGTGTTTCAGCTTTTGCTTCTTCGTGAGTAAAAGCCATAGATTTAAGGAAATCTTCAACCATCTTCTTATTCTTCCAGTCCGCAGCATAATGCTGAGCGTCTGTAAGTCTCATACGGAAATCGAACATAGCCTTTACATAAGGATTGTCCTTGCAACTTTCCGCAATTTCACGTCTCAAATCAATGTTATCAACACAGAGGAAAACATAGCCAGACAACTTCTGTCCTACATATCCTTTGTCAACAAGCTTGATTTCCTTTTTTATTTCAGGGTTGATTTCGTAAAGCATATCTGCCAATGCCTCAACCTTTGTTTTCCCGATATCAACCTGTCTGAACATCTGATTCGCAATGTTGTGTGGTTCTACGTGGTCAAAATCATAAAGAGTTATATTTGTGAGACCAAATCTGACAAGATTTTCTGCGACCGTAGAGCCGATTGCACCGCAACCTATAATATGCAATCTTTCTTTACACATTTCAGGCTGAAAAAATTCATATGATTTTGCTAAATCCATACTCTCAACTCCTTATGTATCGAATCTGTTCTGATGATAGAAGTCATATGCCTCGTCTTCCATATCCTCAGAACCTCTGTTTTTCCAACCACTACCAACATTAGATTTTCCCTGCTGGTGTTGGTTTACTTTAGGCTTTTCTTTATCTTTTCCGGTGCTCGGTGTGTTACTTGCAGGCTTTGTACTACCGTTATACCCACCATATCCACCGTTATAACCGCCATAGCTTTTTCCGCCATAGCTATACCCAGTTACAACCGTCGTTTTCTTTTTAACCTGCTCTTTTGCTTCCTCAACAAAAGCATCAAGGTCGTATCCATCACCAAGAATACCATACGAAATATCTTTATTTTCATACAGAGTGTTATTCTGGAGATCATAAATCTTTGTATTGTTCTCCAGCTTCTTGTTCCAAATCATAAAGATGTAATACATATCATCTGTAAGCTGAGCAAGAATGCTTTCCTGATGATTTGTATCAACCGCAGACGGTGTGGTGCCGAAATTTACGTGGCTATGACCCTGCATAATGATGTGATTAAAACGTTCATCTTCAATGTTATCCATAATCCATTTAGCATACGCTTCTGTGTCCATTTCAACCGTAGAGCCCGTTACCGTCTGAGGGTACACAACAAGGTCTGAAATAAGGAAATTTGCACCCTCAATACGCTCACCGACACCATGCCAAGCAACCTCTGAATCAAAAGACATAAGTAATGCAATCATCTTTGAATAAGCTTCCGGTGTAAAGAAGATTGTTGCCTTTTCATCTTCTTTATATGTAAAATTCTTATTGTAGCTGATTTTTCCATCAGCCATTTTTGTTCCAGCAAGTGTTTTTGCAAACTCTTCAAGTGCCTGTTTCTTTAACTCTTCTGTGAGTTTAATAGGTTTTGCCATTATTTTTCAACCTCCTGTGCTTCATTTTCCTGTTCCTGACTTAAAAGCCAGTTATATGCTTCTGTAGGCGTGCAAGATGTTCCATCGGGAAGCTGAATTACAGCCTTACAACTTGATGTGAACAATCTACCCATAAACGGTGCAACTGTCTGTGAGCCCTCTGACAAATTGAGGTTTTTCGCAGATGATACACACTGTTCTATAGCAGCGATATAATCGCCTTTTGCTAAAAGCTGGTCTATGAGCGGTCTGTTATTTCCGATACAAGCATGGAAATCAAAATGAGGATTTGTTAAATAGTCATTATATTCCATCGGATAATCATATCTCTGTATCGTATCAACTCTACCACGCATATCTAAATCGTAGTACGCACGTACTTTAATCTTTAATAATGGTTCATCGCCAAAAACAGCATCGAGCAATTTCTTTCGAGCTGCTTCTTCGTAAAAAGCTTCCGCAGAAACATTATAACCAGTAAACAAATAGCTTCTCGAATTTTTCGTCATACGCTCGTACATCTCAGGATCATAATTTTCAATAGTTGTACCAACAATGATTTTTATGTGCTGATTGTCAACATATATTGGATTAATATGTCTGTTACAAACAAAGTAATCAACAATTTCCGAATCATTGCCAGCTTCTTTTATCTGATAAGCCAAGCCACTCTCTTTAATACGAAGATTATCCATATTTTCAATCATATTCTGATAATCTGCCATTAAACGTTCAATTCTTGACTGCTGATTTGCAATTTCATTCTTTACAACATCCAACTGTCTCTGTTTCGCTCTGGCTTCAAATCCACCGAGCAATTTCTGTATCTGTGCAGTTCTGAAGTCATATTTTGATGCAAACTCCTCAATAATTCTTTCATATTCAGGAGCATAACGGTTGGTGAGTGCTTTTACGAGAGCCTTTTCTTCTTCATTGATAGGATTCTCTGCGAAATACCACGGCACCAACCTTGAGATAAGCGACTGTATGAAGTGCCAAATTCTTGTATTAAGACACGCAACAAATATTGCGACGCTTTTCTCTTCCTCATTTATATAAAAACGAACATTTGCCTGCTTTGCAACGAATACGTGAAGGTCTTCCAATTCTGTAAATTTAGGATAGACCTGTGTAAAATGACTTTCAATCTTATTGAAAGATGTAGTAATACTGCTTTCTGTACCATTGAAACCGCAAACAAAGATCGTGTTATTGCCTATGCCATCTGACAGAATTCTTACTATATCCTCATCAGAATAATCTCTCAATGAGGAATCTCTGTCATTTCTAACCTTAACATTTAATGAAATGTGTTCCTTTTTCTTCATTCTTGGAGCTAACAAAGCTCTGAGTGTCGCAAGAAACGAATTATCACCGTTAAAAGTTGCGCCCACAATGTTAGGAAACATTTCGTTTGCAATTTCGTTTGTCAGAGTCAGTCCATATAATTCTTTATTAAACATCGTACTGCCTCCTGCTTATATTTTTTGTCAACCCCAGATTTTCGGGGTAATAAAAAGCGGATGCCTCTGAGTGAGGCATCCGCCATACCACGAATTATTTATATGTATTGCGACTTACGCAGCGTTGTCAGCCTTAACAACGTTAAGGAGATAACACTTCTCAGTAATTCCGTGCTGAGCAAAAGTCTTATCGAGATCGCCGGGGTTAAGTGAAGAACCGTCAAGATGCATTACACCACTTGTGTAATCAATGCCGTTATCCTCAAGCACCGCTCTTAAAGTTGTGTTTTCGTCAACAATAACTGCTTCTCTTCTTGTGTTATTACCAATAGTTACCTTAATCATAATAAATCTCCTTTAATTCTTAAAAATTTCTGATTTTACTTTTTCGGCGGGCTTAAAGCCCGCCGATGCCGACCGCAATTACATTACAGTAATGTTCTCACGTACTTCTGCCTTTTCAGCTTCAACACCTTCAAGTGCATCTGCAAACTGCGCTTCAACCTTATTAAGCTTGATAATCGCATTGCCGATTACATCTTCAGCGTATGCTGCTGCGTCTGCTGTGTCTGCGGGAATTCTCATTGTGATAATAGCTTTCTTCTCACCGTTCTTAGAAACGCTTCCGAAGCTTGCGCCATATCCGTTGATGTTACCCTCGCCTGCTGTTGTGCCAACCTTAAAAACAACTTCTTTGCCGTCTTCGCTGTAAAGGCAAAGTGCCTTCGGGCGATGCTTTTCAAGTGTCTTCAAAGTTTCAAGTGTGTGTGCCGATTCGATGACCATAGCGTCACCAGCGATTAAAATTTTTGCCATAATAGGCTCCTCCTTTATTGAGCTTTCGCTCGTTCATTTATGTATTCCATTAGCTATTCCTTGCGGAATATTGCCCACCCCAAACCACGTGGCGGTTGGAACCATATGGGGCTACCCAGCTAAATGCTGGGCATATTACATAAAGTAGTTTATGATAGCAGCAATGCCAAACATAATGGTCATTGTAACTGCTGCCGCAAGAGCATAACTGCACATATCTTCGCCGTTTTTAATCTTTTTAGTTGAGCCGGAACTAATCATCATACCGCACACCATCGCAATTCCCATTGCGTGTGCAACTGAAATGCTTGGCAATCCGAGAGGAACCATAAACCACATCCACATCTTAGATGCGTAAAATCCCTGTAAAATACTACCAAGAATTGCTAAAATGAATCCAAGTACATACCACATATAATTTACCCCCTCAAAACATCTTCGATTGGCTGGTATCTTTCCGAGTTGATTGTTTCAAGTAAACATTCATACGGGTCTGTCTTTCCGCTCATAACCATTTTACAAATATTTACCGAAAATCCACTCACAAGAGCAACGCCCAGCTTGTTGCTTCTTACCGGAATTGTTCCTGTTCTTGAATTAACATTCCAGAAAACAAGCCTTGGCAATTCATAGCCAGCCTGTTTATATCTTGCACCAATTACATCGAACAACTTATCGTTTTTAATTGCATAGTCGCAATTATATCTTCCGCCGTGTCCAACAGTTGCACAACCATCAAACTCCATATCAGAAATAATCAGAATGTTCTTCGGCATATCTTCCTGTGTCATATTGTTGTTAACCGCAGTTTTCAAAATCAAGTCAAATACTGCTTCGATATTTGTATTGGCAACTTCGTTATGCTGAGCCGCAATAGCTAATTTATCTCTCAGACTATTAGCGTGTCCAAAGTCAACCAATTGCGGACGTTCAGAGAAGGTAATGTATTTATCTTTCAGACACCCCGAAGACCTTTCTGCGAAATATACAGCCAAGCTGTTAGCAACTTCAAGAGCCGTTACGTTTGTGTCCCCTACTGTTGTTCTCATAGAACCAGAACCATCAGCTACAACAATTGTGTTTCCGCAACCCTCAACCATATCAGGAAGATTGTTCCAGAGAGCTTCAATGGAAGCATCGTAATCCTTTAACTGATTTCCATAGTATCCGTAACTACCAGCATAATACTTGTGAACAATGTCGTGCGGATAAAGTGTTGCCGCATTGATTTTTGCTTCGCCATTTTCAAGCTTGCCGAGAAACTCTCTTCTTCTTTCCTCGTCGTTTCTTAAAAAGGCGTTATTATAAATAAGGTTTGCACGTGACGGAACCGTTTCATAGTTGATTTCGCCCCACTGTTTTGCAGACATCTTAATTTCGACAACATCAATGTGTTTGCGAAGCTTACTCAAAAGCTTACGATAATCAGCCTCTTTGATATCTAAGTGCTTACGAATTATTTTTGAAAGTTTTTTACTTTCCTCTGAAGACGCATTTGCTGACGGAAGCCATTTTGCTAACAATGAGATTGGCTTGCCATTTTCGCACCCCTCGACGTCAGCTTTAAGCTGTTTCTTTATGTATTCAATAACCACACCGCAAAGTTTTTCGTTTTCAAGGAAAACCCACAAATCATCGAATCTTCCGTATTCTGCAACAAACGGAATAAGCTTTTCGACAAAATCGGATTCGTATTCAGCAACAAATTTCATCGCCGTTCTGAACAACCTACGCTCACCCAAACCACCACGGACATCTCTTGCAAAGAAAAGCCATTTCATAGCAAGGATTTTATCCTCAAGAAATGCTGCTGCAAACTTCTTTGCAATACCCTCTTCGCTTGCTGAACGCAACGATGCAACCGCAAAATTGATGTCAAGCAAATTCTTGCCGGTTGTTTTATAACCAAGTGCACCGTTTTCTGTTGTGGATGTGTTGAAATCTTCAAGTGCAGTTTCTTTCAACTTCTCAATAAATGACATAAAAAATCCTCCTTTTGATTTATATAAAATCCCAAGACGGATTTCTGAATAATAGATTAAAAGTCTACTCCAAAAATGATTGCTGTTACCGTCTTTAGGATTTTTTATTACAGGTGGGGATGGTAGGATTTGAACCTACGAAATCTTCTTGATTTACTGTTTTTATGAAAAAGATTGCTGTTGGCGTCAAACTAAACACCTTTCATTAGACAATTTCCTTCAGCCACTTGGATACATCCCCAAATTTTATGAGGGTGGCAGGACTCGAACCCACGACACACAGCTCCCAAAGCATTAAGAATATTGCTGTAAGTGTTTATCACTAAACACATTCTTATACGTTGCTCTGCCAACTGAGCTACACCCTCATATAAAGATGGCATTGTGGAAGATTGAGGAGTTGAACCTCAAAGCTAAAGTTTTTTCAGAACTCTTCTTGTAAAGTTGCTGTATGCGATTGCCATCCATTTCGCTTATGTTGCTGTAACCGACTCTTCCATATTTCAAGGCACCCTAAGACGTATGCTTGTCTTAAAAATATTTATAAATCTGTAGCATTATATATCTTGCTGTGAGTGCCTTTTCAATGTTTACTCAACAATTTCCAACTTCATAAAAATATCGCTTGGAACATTACCTTTCCAAACGAACTCATTTTTCAGAATGAAATTGTTATATGCCGAAGCTGTTTTGTTAGCTCTCATTTTTGCCTGTTCAGCCCACGATTGTTTTTCTTCACTCTCGGAATTTTTATACTGCTCATATGTAAGTTTATCCGACTCGTATGAAGTAATCATTGACCTGCAAGTATCTTCAACCTGCTTAATTGTTTCGTAATTTGTTGCATCATCTGCTTTCTGAACCTGAAAGAAGTATGTGTTAATAACACCTCTACCAGCAGGTGTTATTGCGAACACTCCAAAACAAATCAGAAGCACACAAAGTATAGCAACAACTATTGTTGATGCCTTTCCCACTCTTATTCACCAACTTTCAAAATTGGATTATCTATTTCAAACGGAATGTCAGAATATAAGTATGTCCCCGTCCATTCAACATACTTACCATCGGGCGTAAAGAAGAAAATTCCTGCATCATTTTCGCCATAAGAACCGTCAACATCTGCCAACCATTCACTGTAACTTGCTGCATATTCCTCGCTATCAGGTGTAAGATAGCTATTCAAACTACTTACCTTGCCGTCAACAATAAACTTTTCTACAACAGCACCGCTTGTTGTGAATAATGCAATATAACCCAACGGCTTTTCAATTTCGCACACAAGTGCATTTGCTTTTTCTCTCTGACCGTTAACCCAATACGCTCTGCGAATTAAGTTGTATCTTTCCAGCGAATAGCTGATGTCCGTCGGTGTAGGCTGATTAGCCTGCAAATTATTTGACACCTGTTTAGTGTTTGCCTGATCACTGTAGCTTCCGCTCATTTCGCATCCGGCACAAACTCCAACCACTAAAACAAGTGCCAATACAATTCCTAAAATCTTTTTCATACTCCAAATCCTCCTCAAAGAACTTCTGTTAAAATCCGAAAATCTTTAAACATATTTCCGTCCAGCGTAACTTCTACTGGTACGTTTATAAGCTCACTTACCGACATAACTTTTGCATCAACAAGGGTTTTGTAAGTATCGGTAACTGCTTTTATGTAAGTTTCTCCCTTATCTTCATTTTCCCACTTACATTCAGATGAAGCGTTTACACAATGTTTTCCGCCATCACCTACAACGCCGCCATCCGACAATGAAAATGTTAACAATAAACCAATGTACATTGGATAATCGCTAATTCTTCCAAACTCGGCTGATTTGATTTTGCCTAAAACTTTACGCACATTCTCTTACCGCCTTTCTACATAAAACCCTTATTTTATAAATGGAATTCCTACAAGACACAAAAAGCTTTTATAATCCCAAATTATATGCATTAAATATTGCTGCGTGTGTCTTTAAAAGGTATATATCAATCCGCAAATGCGGTTATTGTTGAATGTTGGGTAAGTTTTTGCTTACCCGACGGAATTTCACCGCCCCATTACTCTAAAACCCGACCACCCATTACATAATCTACGAAAAGTTATGTAAAATGCCTTTGAGTAAATTGAACTTCACAAAAATTAGAAACGAGAGGCTAAAAAGTTTCAGAAAGGAGATGCTACTTCTTAGACCAAAAGAAGTATTTGCGCTGTGTTATGCCAAAAACTGACAGCAAAGCAAAATCAAAAATTTGTAAATTTGATAATATGTTTTATTATGTATTTGCTGTAAGCCTCTCTTATATGTTGAGCGGCGGGTGAGAATCGAACTCACGACACATAGTTTGGATTCTTGAAAAATCGCTGTTAGTGAAGTTTATCACTCCACATTTTTTCGACTATTATTCTACCATCTGAACTACCGCCGCATAAGGCGCCCAGAGTTGGACTCGAACCAACGACCACGGAGTTACCAGCTCAATATAAAGTTGCAGTTTAAGGCTTTTTCAAACCTCAATTATTACGTGCTCTACCGACTGAGCTATCTGGGCAAATTTAATGGTGGCTTTTGTGGGACGCCTGAGAGTTGGACTCAGGAGCAATATGTAGCTAATGCCACACATTCTTCATATCTATCTTTAAATAAGTTATACTTGTAAGTTTGCCGTTAGTGTTCGCCACCCTATACACCATAAAGCTGTACCCTACCGTCCCATATTGATAATTGCAAAGAAGTCGTTTTCGTCAATCGGAGCGGTATTGAAATCGTCCCACGAATCACCTGACAATGCAGGCAAAGAAAACAAATATCGTATCACATCATCTGGCACCTCTTCTTTTAACCAAGAACTTCCGAATTTATAACCGTTATCATATAACAAATCGGCGCTTTCAAGAATTTCACAAACTCTTTTGTAGTCGTTTGCGTAATTGGCTATGTTGTTTTCCCTGAGAAACTCCATTTGTTTAGGTGTGCCAGCCCTTAAATCGTTTAAATGCCATCGTTTCCAAATTTCTTGGATTTTCTTTAAATCCTCACACTCGAATCCGTCAGATGGAATCAAACTTTCATCCGTTAAATCATCATAAATTTGACCTTGCGAATGCCAGTTACCGTGTATTTTTAAAACGCCATTTCTTTGAAAGACTATCTGAACACGAAACCTACGGCACCCACCCCAACCAATTTGATAGGCTGGACAAATCAAACGCTTCATATCTCTATTTACTTCAAGCATCAGTAAACTTTACCATAAGACAATAGAGTTAATTTTTTCGAGTGTTCCACTTTACGAATGAATTTTTCTGCAATGTAATACGAGTAGATAACTTTTTCGACTATTGCGCCGGTTGCATTAACCATAAACCTCACCCTCATAGTCTCCGTCCTCCTCAACAATCGTTTCACCACGATCGATAACCAACCCGAAATCGTTATACAAAACTTCTTCAAAACTTTCCAGAATCATAGCCACTAATTCTTCATCGTCAAATGCATCTACCGGAATATCAAGAATTACGGTCAAAAACTCTGCTAAAGCTTCGAGAATTTCATCCTCTCTTTCGTAGTTGATAAGCTCTTCGTTTTCTTCCTCAACCTCAAAGCTTTCGTTTAATCTTTCCGCAGTGCTTTCAAATGTTGTGTAGAGTTTCCGTGATACAATATCACAATCAGACTTTGATATTGCACACTCTTTCTCAAGCACATCATCCTCAAGCTCTAACGTGAGCTTCGGATATCCACTATCCTCTGTTATGCAAACCTGTAACTTGGTTTTATCGTCAAGCTCAACCTCTGCAATAACCTCAACGACTTCTTCGAGGTGTTTCTTGTTTTTCTGAAAGTAATCCCAAATTTCATCAGGTTTAACATAAATGTTCACTTTATACACCTCACGCAATCGTTAACAAAACCGCAGCCTTTACTGCTTTTAAAGTCCACGCAACACTATAAAAAGCGTTTGCACAAATCTTTCCTACAAGGCACTGTCCGTCAACAAACTCTTCTTTCATTTTCTTTGCGGTCATCGCATAAGCTGTAACGAAATTAACAATTAACCAAGCGGCAATAACCACAATTTGCAAAACTTTAATCATCATACCATTCTCTCCTTTACTTTCCATAGGTATTAAATTTTAAGCATACAAAAAACACTACCGAAAAGCTCGATAGTGTTTATCATTAAAGTATTAAGTTATTTGTTTACCGGAACGAAAACTTCCGGTACAGTTACCGAAATACAAATTCCGTCCTCAGTTCCGTCAATCGTGATGGCTGAAGTGTATCTCATAACATCACAATATTTTTGAATATCATCGCCAATAATATCGAACACGATAAATGTTGCGGTTACTCCGCCGTGTTCTTCTTTGGGCGTAAGTTTAACAGGTTCAACCTTACCATTACTCTTTCTTGCAGCATCAAGGAAAAAGTTTAATACCTCAATAAGCTTATCCATCTGAGGCTGATTTACAACGTAATCATCATCCTTGCGCATACTCAAAATTTTATCATAAAGTTGAGTAATTCTTCTTACATATTCCTCGTTAGTCAAGTCCTCACCTCCAAAAACGATTTCATCTTAAATATTTCTATTCACCAATTAGGGTTTGGCATACCCGTATGCTAACAGTCTTGCAAGTATTTTTCATAATCAGACTTCCAAGCATTCTCATCATTAAACAGAACTTTTGAAAATCTTCTGACTGCCTTGCTTAAACGAAGAGCCACTGAAGACCTTTCGTTACTCTTTAGCTTTGGGAAATAAAGAGATTTTACAATATTATAAATGTCATTATCTTCTATCCCTTTACCCTCATCAATAACGGCTTTAGCCGCAGACAAAAAGCCCTCAACCGAGAGCAAAAAATCTAAATCGCTTTTTGGTAAAGATGATTTCTTAAACAAAAACCCGAAATTATCCACTTCTGTTGACCTCCGCATTTGCATATACGGATTATATTATATCACAAAACTTCTGTTTTGTCAATCGGTGGTAGCCACTTATTCAAAAAATCTGAAACCCTTTATCGTTTTGTCGATTTGCTGTCCTCGAAATAAGCGACTACCTCATTGTGGGTGTGTGCAATGGCACATCTATCGCAATTCAAATGTATGCCTTTATGACAGCACACATTACACGAATGCTTAAAACTCTGGAGTGCTTCATATTTATTGGTGCTTTCGAGTTGACGTTCAACGCCAATTTGCTCAAACTTTAACATTTTTATAACACCTCCGACTTACCCACATTTCCGATTTTAATAGGCAAAGAAAAGCCTTTTAGTTGGCTTTCTCTACCACAACAGTTTCAACCTTTTCAGCGCTTTCCTGTTCTTTGCCTTTTGCCTCAGACTTAGCCTTAGCTGCCGCTTTAGCTTCAACAACCTTTGTATCAGAAATCATACGATATTCAAGGTCGTAAACCTTACCGGTAACTACACGATGCATAATATCAAACACGAGTCTGTGCATATAGGTGTTCTTTGCAACCGATACAGAAAGAACCTTTTTGCCACGTTTTGTATAACACATCAGCAAATATGCCACGTCATGTGTGTTCGCACGATAAACGTTCTTACCCTTGCCGTTGTCCTCATACAGAACTCTGTCAATAATCATCTGAAGCTGCTTACAGATAGCGGTATTGCTATCAGGTGTTCCGCCCATTTCGACTTCACGAGCCAATTTGCTCATATAGAAGCTATCGCAGATTTTCTTAATCTGAGCCTTAGTCATTTTCAGCTCATTTGCCGCCCTCAGAGCGAGCAACTGATTAAACTTTTCGACATTATGCTGCCAATCCGTATCCTTGTGGCAATATTTACAGAATTTCACAAGGTCAATCTGTCTTACCTTATCTTCGATAAGTTCAAAACCTTCGTTCACTCCGCCCTCACCTTTGCGCATTTTGTGCGCAATTACAAAATAGGAATGTTCAGCAATAGCAGCCTTAACCGGATTCTCTTCCTTTGCGAGTCTTTCAAAAAGTTCCTCACACTTGGCTTCCGCATAGGCAGCCTCATTTTCCTTGAGTTCCTGCTCAAGTCTGACCATTTTGGCATTATCGTTTTCTTTCAGTGCCGCATTGTACTCGTCAATTTTAGCGATACAATCATTGCGTCTTTCGCTGATTACTTCTTTGATAGTAGCCATTTTTCCAACCTCACTTTATAGTAGATTTATAAGCCTACGCATAAGCCTATATGAAAACACACCTATCCGCATCTCATAACTACGAACAGGTGTGCTTGATATATAGGTTTATACAAAAGGGCAGACCTCAAGCAAGTCAAAGCCTACCCTGTTATTTTTATGTTTCTCAAATCACACTCCATTAGACCTTGCTAAACCAAACCTCAGTAACAAGTTTCCTTTCCCGTTGGGAACACCCACCTCAACTCATATAGCCTACCTTACACATTCCTGATGTGGCTCAGTATTACTGACTATTGAGAAATAACATCACTTTGGAGAAGTTCGGAAAAACTTCGTGCTTATCAGCAGTTGCACAAGCCGAGTTTAGGTTGAGCTGAATACCTGTTGCCATTTTCACTATCTGACACGCTACGGGCTTAATTCCTCATAGCTTAACCGACGCCTTATGATTTGGGATAAGGTTCCCTTATGCCTGCGCATATGCCCTCAACCACTATACTCTGGTTAGGAAAGAGTTTGCACGTATTCAGTTAGCCTTACGGCTATCCACCCTCACGAACTTGGACGACCGTGCATTAAGGGCAAGGTGCCATCAGGCACCCACTTCGGAGAAAAAAATGAAAAGAAATTTTTTCGGTTTGCGGTGTTGCCGCTCCGTCCGCTTGTATAGTAGCGGTGTTCGGTTTGCGGTGTTGCCGCTCCGTCCGCTTGTATAGTAGCGGAGTTCGGTTTGCGGTGTTGCCGCTCCGTCCGCTTGTATAGT
>JAFWWU010000113.1 GCA_017523285.1 Ruminococcus sp. | reverse complement strand
TCTGCATACTTTTATTTCCAAAATTGAAATCCACGAAAAAGTCAAGGATGAAACTACGGGCAAGAAAACACAAGATATCGACATCTTCTTTACCCATGTAGGTAAGATGTCTTAAACAAAATAAATACGGAGAGCTGAAAAACTCTCCGTATTACTTAAATTTTTATTGTTCCCTATGGGTGACTTCCATAATCCGCCCCTACTTGTATTTGTTATTTGATAAAAAAGACTAAGATAGCACAGATGAAGATAAACACTGCCGTGCCGATGCTGAAATACGCAGTCTTTCGGCTCGTATTCCAATGCAGATATGCCTGACAAAGATTTATTACACCACAAAGTGGAACAAATACATTGATTGCATTTTCCCAAATATTAAACATCTGCATTATCGCCAATACAATGACTGACAAACTTAATAAAACAGATACATTTATTACAATCTTATGTGTCAGGGATATGTCTTTTCTGTTTTGTTTCATAAAGAAACCTCCATTTTTAAATACTTATCTGCAAATTCTTTTTAGCATATTGTACCATATCATACAATGCTTGTCAATAACTAATTTATGTAGGGGCGGATATTATCCGCCCGATTGGGTAATACATAAAACTCAGGGCGGATACTATCCGCCCCTACTGTAAGGATAATCTTTTTATTACTTACCGCAATTCGGGTTTTCGCATTGGTGTTCTAAAGCACCGCTTGATGCATAACTGAGGAAATCACCTACATAATACGCAACGACAAGCGCAAGGGAAATGCTTGATATGATTAATAAGATATTGCGCTTTTTGCGTTTTTTCGGGTCTTCACCTTTATCATTCATCCTTTTTGTGAGAGATACAATGAAAAAACTAAGTGCGATAATCCAAGGTGCAAAAAAACAAGTATTCCGAGTAAGCCAACACCTAACGCACCAATTCCTTCATTATACATAAAGCCCAGCCTCCTTTCTGAAAAGCTTATGTTATGATCAGTCGTTTGTTCAACTTGTATATATTATATCATACATAACCCTTGTATTTGATTAACATTGTATTAACATTTAAAAAATAATTATATGTGTCATAACGAGGGTGCTTTGTAGGGGATGCCGCCCTCGGCATCCCACATGATAGTGTAGGGGAAGATATTATCTTCCCGTAAACAAATCGGGCGGATGATATCCGCCCCTACACAGAAAATTCCACCATTAGTGCCGTACATACAAAAAAATACCGCCCGAATATATCAGGCGGTATGATAAATCAATATGTCTTGTTTGCATCAGCGTTGAAGAAGCTGTCGCTGTTTACTGTGTAGTAATCGTTTTCTTCAAGTGATGTAAAGTCCTCGTCCTCAGGGTCAGGAAGTCTTGCACCGCAAGCGCCGCAGAACTGGAACTTATCGTTTACAGCTGCGTCACACTTAGGACAAATCTTGTATCCTCTTATCTGATTGAGTTCAAAACGCATTTTCTTGATACGTCTGCGTCTTGTGTCGATATCTTCACAAAGAACTCTGAATACGTTTGGATCTTCGTCGGGATTTTTATAATACTTCTTACCGATATCAGTAAAAATCTCAACTATTCTTTCTTCCTCGTAAAGAATCTTTCTTTTCAGATTATTAGCCTCAGAAATATTCTTGGCTTTATCATTCACGCCTCTGCTGACGTCATTGAATTTATCGAGAATTCCCATTTCAAATCACTCCTATATTGCATAATTATCTGCATAAATCCTCATATATAATTATACAATATTTTAAAAAAATGTCAAGCTTTTTTTGCAAAACTATATGATGTTTGTGCATTTATTACAATTCACAGATGTTATTTTCGGTAAGTTGGATAACTCCTGCTTTCTTGAATGCCTCGCTTGCCTTAGCATTATCGTCAACTCTGAGGATAATTGAAGCCTTATTGTCTGACTTGCTGAGGAATGCATACATATATTCAACATTTACCTTATCCTCTGCAAGAATATCCATTACGCTGCTGAGCATACCGAGCTCGTCCTGAATTTCAATTGCAACTACTTCTGTAATTGTTACTGTGCATTTCTGCTCTCTGAGCTTTTGGCAGGCAAGGTCAGGATCGCTTACGATAAGTCTTAAAATACCGAAATCCTTAGTGTCTGCGATAGAAATTGCTCTGATGTTAATTCCGTTATCCTTTAAAATACGGATAATTGCTGAAAGTCTGCCCTGCTTGTTTTCAACGAAAACAGAAATCTGTCTGATGTTGTTCATAATCAAACCTCCTTAATGTAATTTACGTTTATCAATAACTCTTACTGCCTTGCCTTCAACACGTTCAATGCTTTTTGGCTCAACAAGAGTAATTTTTGCCGAGATACCGAGAGTTGAATCAATTGCGTTCTTGATGCGCTTTTCTTCTTCCTCAAGGCTCTTGATTGTATCTGAGAACATTTCCTGTGAAAGCTCTACCTGAATTTCAAGCATATCTGTATTGTTTACTCTGTCAACGATAAGCTTGTAGTATGGAGCTGTATTTCCAAGTGAAAGAAGCACACTTTCAATCTGTGACGGGAATACGTTTACACCTCTGATGATAAGCATATCGTCGCTTCTGCCGGCAGGCTTCTTCATCTTGATGAGTGTACGTCCACAGCTGCACTTTTCTCTTGTGAGAATACCGATATCTCTTGTTCTGTAACGGATAAGCGGGAATGCTTCCTTTGTTATACATGTGAATACGATTTCACCCTGTGAGCCCTCCGGGAGAACCTCTCCTGTATCAGGGTCGATTGTTTCAACGATGAAGTTATCCTCGTTGATGTGCATACCTGACTGCTCGCTGCACTCGAATGCTACACCGGGGCCGATGATTTCTGTAAGTCCGTAAATATCCATTGCCTTACAGCCGAGCTTTTCCTCGATTTCCTGACGCATTTCCTCTGTCCATGGCTCTGCACCGAAAAGACCTGCTTTAAGCTTGATTTCGTCCTTGCTGATGCCCATTTCTTCCATTGTTTCAGCAATGAAAAGAGCATAAGACGGAGTACAGCATATATATGTTGAACCGAAATCACGAAGAATATTAATCTGTCTTGCAGTATTGCCTGTTGAAACAGGGATAACTGTCATACCAACCTTTTCAGCACCGCCGTGAAGTCCGAGACCGCCTGTGAAAAGTCCATAGCCGTATGAAACGTGCATAAAGTCATTCTTTGTAGCACCTGCCGCAGTTAAAGCTCTTGCACAGCATTCAGCCCATGTATCGAGGTCCTTTTCTGTGTAGCCAACGACAATCTGCTTGCCTGTTGTACCGCTTGATGCGTGAAGTCTTACAACCTTATCCATCGGAACTGCAAAAAGTCCGTATGGATATGTATCACGCAAATCCTGCTTTACAGTAAACGGAAGCTTATAAAGGTCATCTACGCTTTTGATGTCCTCAGGCTTTACTCCTGCTGCGTCCATTCTCTCACGATATACAGGAACATTCTCATATACACGTCTTACTGTCTGTGAAAGACGGAAGCTCTGGAGTGCCTTCATTTCGCTGAGAGTAGCGCACTCCATTTCCTTATTCCAATATCTTTCCATTGGTTTTTCCTCCATTTATTTTAATGAATTTTATTGATTTGCTTCAATTATTCTGCATTCTTTCCGAGTTCAAATGCTTTCTTATTGAGTTCGAGGAATTTTTCAGGAACACACTGCTCAATTGCGTCCTGCCAGAGCTTTTCTTCAAAGTCCATTTTGTTTGAAACAACACCCATAAGCACTACGTTTGAAGCCTTTGCATTTCCTGCCTCTTCTGCAAGCTTCAATGCGTCAACAGCTGTAATGTCAACACCCTCTGCCTTGATTTTGTCAAGGATATTTTCAGGATAAACAGCCGCACCTGTAATTACAGGCATTGATGAAAGGCACTGTGTTGATGTTATAATCTTACCGCCTTTTTTAAGGTAAGGAAGCCATCTTGCAGCTTCGAGCATTTCAAATGAAATAATAGCGTCAGCCTCGCCCTTTTCGATAACAGGAGAATATACCTTGTCGCCGTACTTAACATAAGTTACAACAGAGCCGCCGCGCTGTGACATACCGTGTACCTCGCTTACCTTTACATCGTAATTCTGAGCAAGGAGTACATTGCCGAGAAGTCTTGAAGCAAGGAGTGAACCCTGTCCGCCGACTCCGACTATCATAATTGATTTAGTTTCCATATTTACACCTCATTATTATGGCAATACCTGTTAATATTCAGGTATCTTATTTGTTTTTTCAGATACTTTTCATTTCAGTATCATCATCGTTGTTTTCGTTATTCTGCAAAGCAGAGCTTTCTGCGGATTTAAACGCCTCATCGGTTATAAGCGGTGCCATTGCGGCATCATCATCCTCATAGACATATCTGCTTCTTTGCTCCTGAAGTCTTTGCTGAATCAGTTCTTCTCTTTCTTCACGAAGCTCATTCAATGACTTGCGTCTTTCTCTTTCGTTTTCTTCCGCCCTTACCGTCGGGCAGTAATATCTCTTTTCTCGCTTTACAGCAGTCTTTTCAGCCGCATCGAGCCAGAAATTTCCGATTGCCGTTACGCCATTGTATATTCCCTGAACAAGAATATTGTCTGACTGCGGAGCACCATCGGTAAGCGGAGTTATTTCGTTTCCGTCTTTATCAAGCTTTATTTCTTTCGGGTTGTTTTCTGTATCTTCTCCGAGCAGTCCCTTTCTGAGAATACCCGATATAATCTTTTTCATCATATTCAAGGCAGGAGTAAGTATAACAGAAACAGCCACAAGAACAAATATTATCCTGTCCTCTGTCGGAAGTTTCGAGAATACTCCTGCACATATAATAATGATAAGAAGAAGTGTTGCGAGAGCGATCACGAGCTTAACCGTAAAGCTTCTGTTTCTATGCATTGTTTTCTCCGTTCTTTATATCTGCATCATCATTTTCTGTATTTTGCATATCAAAATTCTCTGTGGATATTGTCGGCATAAAAGCGTTTCCATTATGTTCTGCGTGAGCAATTTCATTATTCACATTTGCTGTAAGAGATTCCATTGCTGCATTATCATTCACATAGACATATCTGCTTTTTTGTTCCTCTTCCATTTCATGTAACTCTCTTGCTTTGTCTATCATGTATTGATTGTATTTATCGTGTGGAAGCTCGCCGTTTTGCTTCGCCTTAATATATTCTTTGTCCTTTTTAAACGTATCTATCACCGAGTTGATGTCGTCTATATAGGGAAGTGACGTTTCTGTGATAACATCATTTATCACATTTAGCAATGCACTGTCTGAATGAATGTCAAAATCTGACGATATATCATTTCCGTCCTTGTCAAGAATAACTTCTCTCGGTATTTCATTAGTTATCTCGTTTCCATCCTTGTCAAGAAAAATTTCTCTCGGCATTTCACCGTCAGTCGATAACTCTCCGTTTTTTTTCTTTTTCTTATAGCTTGTTCTCAGAAGACTTTCGATTATAACCATAATCATACTAATTGTAAAAACTATTCCATAAACTATCTTTTCTTCATCACTCATCAACTTGATAAAGCATATAACTAAGATTATCCAGAACAAAATTGATACAAGAAGCCTGATTATAAAATTCTTTTTGTCAATCATCGTTTTCTTTACCTTGCTTATCGGCAGGAAAAACGCCTGTCTGCTCTGTATAAGCCGCCTCAGCAGTATTCTTCACCTTTTTGCTTTCAATAAGATGCTCAGTGAATTTGTAAATACCTATAACAGCAACAAGGATTGCAACCTGATATATAAACGGAATTTCAAGCACCGCTGTTACAGCAATAAACAGCAGGAACAGAACCAATTCGTATATATTTTTCGTTGAAAGCTTTTTTCTGTTCATAGATTAAGCTTCCTTATATAAAATTTTCAGATCACCGTCAACAAAGCCTGCACCGACAGCCTTTACAGCTTTAAGCTTATCAGCCTTTTCACCCTTTTCAAGATAATCGCATATAAGCTGACTTATAAATTCAAGTCCACGCTCTCTGTCTGCATCCTTTTCATCTGAATGGTCGATATAGAAGATTTCTTCCTCGCTTGACCATATTTCAGAACAAGCCCAGTCATCGTCATCTTCTGAAAATTCATCTGATGCAATAAGCTGTACGCCGTAGGTTTCGTCCTCTTCTTCATAGATATTGAAATTATATGCGGCTGTATTATCGGGCATATCATTTTCAAGAAGCTTACTCAGCCATTTTTCAAATTCGATATAAATTTCCATAGCTTACTCCGTATAATTACTTGATAGCACCGATTTTGCACATTTCCTGACAGATTCCACAGCCTACGCACTGTGTATGGTCAATAACTGCCTTGCCGTCCTTCATTGAAATTGCAGGACATCCGAGCTTCATACACATCTTACAGCCAACGCATTTATCTGTATCAACTGCAAGTGCAGGCTTATGCTGTACATACTTGAGAAGTGCACATGGACGTCTTGAAATGATAACAGATGGCTCTTCAGCAGCAAGCTCTTCCTTGATAGCGGCTTCTGTTTCAGCAAGTGAATATGGGTCAACAACTCTTACACGCTTGAATCCGATAGCCTTGCAAAGCTCTTCAAGATTAACTGCGGCAGCAGGGTCGCCCTTTAAGTTCTTGCCTGTTGTAGGATTCTGCTGATGACCTGTCATACCTGTGATTGAGTTATCAAGGATAATAACAGTTGAGTTTGTTGAGTTGTATGCGATATTTACAAGACCTGTCATACCGCTGTGCATAAAGGTTGAATCACCGATAACAGCTACACTGCTCTTTTCAGCTTCGCTTCCTCTTGCCTTGTTGAAGCCGTGAAGCGCTGAAATTGATGCACCCATACAGATTGTTGTATCCATAGCTGAGAGAGGTGCTGATGCGCCGAGTGTATAGCATCCGATATCGCCTGAAACTGTAACCTTAAGCTTTGAAAGACAGTAGAAAAGACCTCTGTGAGGACATCCTGCACACATTACAGGAGGACGTACAGGAACATTCTCGCCGAATTCCTTGTATTCGTTCTTTACTCCGAGGAGCTTTTCTGCAATGATTGACTGTGATAATTCACCGATTAAGCCGAAGATTTCATTGCCCTTAACATTTGTAACACCGATATTTTTACAGTGCTGTTCGATAATGCCGTCAAGCTCTTCGATTATGTAAACTGTTTCAAACTTTGAAGCGAAATCCTGAATAAGCTTTACAGGAAGTGGGTTTACCATACCAAGCTTTAAGATTGAAGCTTTTTCGCCGAGAGCTTCCTTTGCGTACTGGTAAGCCGCACCGCTTGTAATAACACCGAATTCAGCCTTGTCTGAAAGCTCTGTTCTGTTGAGTGCTGATGTTTCTGCGTATTCTGTAAGCTTTGCTGTTCTTTCTTCAACGAAAACGTGTCTGCCTCTTGCAAATGCAGGCATCATAACGTATTTCTGAGGATTTTTTGTATATTCCTTAAGCTCCTTTTCATCTCTGTCGCAAAGCTCTACAACGCTCTGTGAGTGTGCAACTCTTGTTGACATTCTTACGATGAAAGGTGCGTCAAATTCTTCTGAAAGGTCGAATGCGATTTTTACGAATTCCTTACATTCAGATGAATCTGAAGGTTCAAGCATAGGAACCTTTGCCGCAATTGCGTGATGACGGCTGTCCTGCTCGTTCTGTGATGAGTGCATACCGGGGTCGTCTGCAACAGCGATAACCATACCGCCGTTTACACCTGTGTATGCTGCTGTGTAGAGAGGGTCTGCGGCTACGTTAAGACCAACGTGCTTCATTCCGCAGAAGCTTCTTGCGCCTGCAATTGACGCACCGAGAGCAGCCTCCATAGCAACCTTTTCATTTGGTGCCCATTCAGCATAAACCTCGTCATACTTAGCAACATATTCTGTGATTTCAGTTGAAGGAGTACCGGGATAGCTTGATACTACCTTACAGCCTGCCTCGTAAAGACCTCTTGCAAAGGCCTCGTTTCCAAGCATTAATTTCTTCATTTTAAAAAAGTCCTTTCATATATTTTTTAAGCCACTTTGCAACGCCGTCGTCATCGTTTGAGCCGATAACTAAATCGGCGGAATTTTTAAGCTCCTGCTTTGCGTTTGCAACAGCAATTTTAACATCTGCCTCTCTGAAAAGTGAAAGGTCGTTGAGATTATCACCGAAAGCCGTAACCTTATCAAATTTATACTTTTCTCTGAGATATTTTACAGCATTGGCTTTTGATGCCTTATCGGAAAAGATTTCAAGATACCATTTACCCGTATATGTATCCTCATAGAATGTAAAATCTGTGCCCTCTATTTCAGATACATCATTTTTCAGCGGCAGAAGTATTTCATAAGCGTCATTTGCCGTAAAATATATCGGCAGATTTTCTTTATCAATACCTAAAATATCATAAAAGCTCTTATGATATTCATATACAAGCATATCGTCATTTTCAATCGTTGTATATGATTTGAGATTTCCGCCTGAAATCCTGTAAAGATGCCCCTTTACATTATGCTTTTCATAAAGCGAAGCAATTTCTGCGGAAAGCTCTTCGGAAATATATTCCGCCTTTTCATATGCCTTTTTTTCCGTGTCGTATATTATAACACCATTCATTAAAACACACGGCATATTAAGCTTTAACTTGCTCGTCATATCTATTGCAGAGCGTTCTGAACGTGCCGTTGCATAAGTAAAGCTTATTCCACGCTCTGTAAGCGAATTGATTACCTCTGCGGTAAAATCTGTAAGCTTTGCGTCTGAATTGAAAAGCGTTCCGTCAAGGTCGGAAATAAAAAGCTCATTCATTATGCGTTGTTGTTTCGAAGGTCTACAATTCTCTTTGCTTTACCCTGGAAACGCTCAAGAGATTTATGCTCAACAAGTGAAACCTTTGTATCGATTCCGAGAACTGTTTTAAGATTATGATGAATATTGCTTCTGAGTTTTTCAAGCTCGCCGTATTTTTCAAGAAGTGAACCGTCTGCAAGCTCAACCTTGACTTCAAGATTATCTGAGAAGTTTGCTCTTGTAACAACAAGCTGATAATGCGGAGCAATCTTATCAAATGACATAAGCACACTTTCAATCTGTGATGGGAATACATTAACACCTCTGATTTTAAGCATATCGTCGCTTCTTCCCTTGATTTTATCCATTCTTGCAAATGTTCTTCCGCACTTACATGTTTCGTAATTGATTTTTGTGATATCCTTTGTTCTGTAACGGAGCATCGGGATACCCTCTTTTGTAAGAGTTGTAATAACAAGCTCGCCCTGACTTCCCTTATCGAGTACCTTTTCAGTATTCGGGTCGATAATTTCAGCAAGGAAGTGGTCCTCGTTGATATGCATACCACAGCGGTATTCACAGTCACCCGATACACCCGGTCCCATAAGCTCACTCATACCGTAGTTATCAGTAACGAAGATGCCGAGAGCCTTTTCAATCTGGTCACGCATTTCAATTGTACAGCCCTCAGAGCCGAACAGACCAAGACGGAGATTGATGTTTTCGAGAACGCCCATTTCCTTTGCCTTTTCAGCGATATACTGAGCGTATGAAGGTGTAGCAACAAGAGCTGATGTCTGGAAATCCTGCATAAGCATAATCTGCTTTTCTGTATTTCCGCTTGAAGTAGGAACAACAGTTGCACCGATTTTTTCAAGACCGTAATGAAGTCCGAGTGCGCCTGTGAAAAGTCCATAGCCGAAAGCAATCTGAACGATATCCTCATCAGTTGCACCGCCTGCAACACATATTCTCGCCATACAGTCGCTCCAGTTTTCGATATCCTGCTTTGTATAGCCTACAACAGTAGGCTTGCCTGTTGTACCGCTTGAAGCGTGGATACGGACAATATTCTTTATCGGCTGACCGAAAAGACCGAATGGATATGTATCACGGATATCAGCCTTTGTGGTATATGGGATATACTCAATATCCTTTAATGATTTGATTTTTTCAGCTGTAACTCCCGCTTCTGTGAGTCTTTTATTATAAAACGGGATGTTTTTCATACAGTAATCAACGAGCCATTTCAGTCTTTCAAGCTGAAGCTCTTCGATTTTATTTCGTGGCATGGTTTCAATATCTTTTTGAAACATCTTAAAAACTTCCTTTCGTTATTTTATATCTTAACCTGTTCCGTATTGGCGGACATCATCCGCCTGATTGTTTTGCGTTTATTTCGCGTAGGGGATGCCGCCCTCGGCATCCCATTTGTTTATATGATATTCTGTGGGACATCGAGGATGCCGTCCCCTACAAATTGGATTAATCATTTCCGTAGGAGCGGATATCATCCGCCCGATTGATTAGCGTTTGTTTTGCGGGATGCCGAGGGCGGCATCCCCTACAATTACATTATAATTGTTTTGTGGGACATCGAGGACGCCGTCCCCTACAATACGCACGATTATAACAATGTTATTCCGTTTTCCGCACAGGTCTTTATCATTTCATCAGGCCATATTGAAACCTGAACTTCTCCGATATGAGCCTTTTCAAGCAGAAGCATACAAAGTCTTGATTGTCCTATGCCGCCGCCGATTGTAAGTGGGAGTGTTCCGTCTGCTACCATTCTGTGATATTCAAATGCAAGACGATCCTCTGCGTTACACTCTTTAAGCTGTGAACGGAGTGAATTCTCATCTACTCTGATACCCATTGAGGATATTTCAAGAGCATTGCCAAGAACATCATTCCAGAAAAGCAAATCACCGTTAAGTGCCCAGTCGTCATAATCGGGAGCTCTTCCGTCATGCTTGTTTCCGCTTTTAAGCACATTTCCTATCTGCATAATGAAAACTGTGCCATGCTCTTTTGTGATGAGGTTTTCACGCTCTTTCGGAGTTTTATCGGGATACATATCCTCAAGCTCCTGCGATGTGATGAAAAACGGAGTATCGCATACTGTTCCTTTAAGCTGTGGATATCTAAGATTTACCTTTCTCTTTGTGAAAGCAACTGCCTTTACGATAGCGCATACGTTTTCTTTGAGGAAATCAATAGTTCTCTTATCTCTGCTGATAACCTTTTCCCAGTCCCATTGGTCAACGAAAACCGAATGGATATTATCAGCGTCATCATCACGGCGGATAGCGTTCATATCTGTATAGATGCCCTCGCCCTCATTGTAGCCGTAGCGATAGAGAGCCATTCTCTTCCATTTTGCAAGTGACTGTACAGCCTCGGCTTCAAAATCCATTTCCTTCAATGAAAATTCAACCTTACGCTCTACGCCGTTCAGGTCGTCGTTTATACCGCTTCCCTTGCGTACAAGAAGCGGAGCAGTTACACGATCAAGTGTAAGAGCAAAAGAAAGAGTCTGCTGAAAAAGGTCCTTGATATATTTTATAGCGTGCTGAGTTTCTCTCAGCGTAAGGACAGATTTGTATTTTTCAGGAATAATAAGTGTTCTTGACATAATTACCACTTTCCTATATTAATTTTTTGCGTGGGCGGATATTATCCGCCCGATTTGGTTGTGTTTTTTTCGTGAAGATGATATCTTCCCCTACACGATTACACGGGATGCCGAGGGCGGCATCCCCTACAATTGTGTATTTTGTGGGACGTCGAGATGCCGTCCCCTACAAATTGTATTAATTATTTTCGTAGGGGCGGATACCATCCGCCCGATTTGGTTGGAGAAACAATTATATATTGTTATCAAAAGGAATATTAAGAGCCATTGCGTAATCTTCTGCATATGAACCTGCAGGCACATGAAGCACAAGGTCAGGCGAACAATATTCAAAAGCTCTTTTGTCGATATTGCTTACACTTGCAGGAAGATAAATATCTTTCAGCTTATCACAATAAGCAAAAGCACTACTACCTATTTTTTCCGTTCCCTCTTTAATGCGAAGCATTTCAAGTGATTCACAATATTCAAATGCTTCTGATTTTATTTCACGGCATCCGTCTATTACAACCTTTTTAAGTCCATAGCAATATTCAAAAGCATCTGCACCTATATATTCTACATTAGACGGAATAGTTATTTCTTTCAGTTTTTTACAATACTGAAATGCACATGCGTCAATCCCCTTGATGTTTGAAGGAATCTGAAATTCTGTAAACTCATTACCAGCATATTGTGAAGCTCTGATAAGATTTTTACGGTCTGATTTCTGATATTCATGATAATCCGACGAATAATCAAATCCGTTATTTTTTGCAAAGCTTTCAGCGTATGAGCCTGACGGAGCATGTATTGTAAGCTCATCCATTGCCCAGAATACAGAACGTTCAATATCATTCAAACTTGCAGGAAGATTTACATTTTCAAGTCCGCTGCAAGACCAGAAAACACTACTGTTGATTTTTTCAAGTCCCTCTTCGACGTCAACAAACTTCAGTCCGCTGCAGCTCCAGAATGCACTCTCGCCGATTTCCTTTACAGATGAAGGAATATAGACTGCCTCAATAACATCATTGCTCCAGAACGCCTGACTTTCAATATATATTACATTATCGGGAATAACAACGATAGACGAAACGCCCTCATAATCATATAAGATTCCATCTTCAATGAGAAATCCGTCATCATCGGCTTTTAATTTTCTTTTTATCTCATTAATTCTCATTGATTTTTCAGCAGGGTCTTCATCTTCGATAATGTGTTTATCTTCTTCGTCCTGAGTTGTTTTCGGTTGTGTTTCAGTTTCGGTTTTTTCTTCGGCTTCGCTCTCAGATTCTTCATCATTTTCTTTTTCTTCTTTTTCAGAAGAATATTCCTGTGAAGCTTCCGAGGATATTTCAGAAGAAGCTTTTTTCTTATCATTTTTTTCACAAGAAACTGAAGTTAAAAGGGAGAGAACCAGTGCTAATATTAATGCTTTTTTCATATTCTTACTCCATTTTATTTTAAAATTGATTTTATGTTTTCCGTATGAGTTTGGTGGGATGCTGAGGATTTATGCCCCATGGGTACGGCATCCCCTACGCTATATCATCAACCCTTGAAACAAATATTTTCTTATCTTACATTTCCTACTGTTCTTGGGTAAAGAATTACGTCACGGATATTTGATACGCCTGTGATGTACATAATAAGACGCTCGAAACCAAGGCCGAATCAGCCGTGAGGTACTGAACCGTATTTTCTGAGGTCAAGATAGTCTGTGTAAAGCTCAAGATTCATATTTCTTTCTTCCATAGCAGCAACAAGTTTATCGTAATCAGCCTCACGCTCACTTCCGCCGATGATTTCACCTACACCAGGAACGAGAAGGTCAACTGCGGCAACTGTCTTGCCGTCTGGATTCTGCTTCATATAGAATGACTTGATTTCCTTTGGATAATCTGTTACAAAAACAGCCTTCTTGAATACCTTTTCAGAGATATATCTTTCATGCTCTGTCTGGAGGTCACAGCCCCAGTCAACAGGATACTGGAATTCTTCTCCTGATTCCTTGAGGAGCTTGATAGCCTCTGTATAAGTTACAGTTGCAAAGTCGTGGCTGATGAGGTCTTCAAGACGTGCAATAATTCCCTTTTCAAAATGAGCGTCAAAGAACTTCATTTCATCAGGACATTTATCGAGTACATTGCGGATAACAGTCTTAATCATATCCTCTGCTGTTTCAATGATTTCAGGAAGCTCAGCAAAAGCAATCTCAGGTTCAACGTGCCAGAATTCAGCAAGGTGCTTCGGAGTGTTACTGTTTTCAGCTCTGAAGCTTGGACCGAAAGTATAGATTTTACCGAATGCCATAGCGGCAACCTCACCCTCAAGCTGACCTGAAACTGAAAGTCCTGCCTTCTTGCCGAAGAAGTCGTTTGAGTAGTATTCTTCCTCGCTCTTGAACTCGTTTGTATAGCCGTTTGTTGTAACCTGGAACATTTCGCCTGCACCCTCACAGTCACTGCCTGTGATAAGAGGTGTATTTACATAAACGAAGTTCTTGCTCTGGAAGTAATCGTGAACAGCGTCAGCCATAACTGAACGAACTCTGAATACAGCGTTGAATGTATTTGTTCTTCCTCTGAGGTGTGGCATTGTACGGAGGAATTCAAGAGTGTGTCCCTTTTTCTGAAGCGGATAATCTGTCGGACAATCACCAAGAATTACAATATTCTCAGGCTCAGTGCAGATTTCAACAGTATTGTTTCTGCCCTCAACAAGCTTACCTTCAACCTTAAGTGAAGTACCTACACGAGGCTCCTTGTAATCAGGACAGCCGCCCTTGTCAACAACAATCTGTATATGCTTGAATGTTGTACCGTCGTTTAGCTCAATAAAAGCTACGTTCTTTGAATTTCTTGATGTACGCACCCAACCGCATACAGTTACTATCTGATTGATAAGCTCAGGAGAATTAACAACCTCTCTTATATCAATATGCTTCATAAATAAAATCCATCCTTTCAAAAATAAAAAAATACTCCGTCCCGCTAAAAAACAGGACGGAGAATAAATCCGTGGTACCACCTGAATTACCGCCGCAGAAACGGCAGTCACTCTGAAACTGTTTAACGCACAGTGAAACGGCGCACCTAATAATCGCAAAGACTTTCAGATTGCTGCTCGTGAGTGTTATTCATACGACATTCATTATACGGCTCACACCTTTACCCGCACTCTCTGTGAACGAAAAAATCCGCATTACTTCTCTCAGTCATAGCATTTTAAGAAAACTACTTTTTATTTTACCACTTTTCACGCTATATGTCAAGGTTTCGGAGAAAATTTTAACTGTTGTATGGGATTACACCCTCGATATCCCTTTTGAATTGCGGAATGTTGTTTTGTATGGGCGGATATTATCCGCCCGATTGGTTTTGCGTTTGTTTTGCTGTGTAGGGGATGCCGCCCTCGGCATCCCTTTATGTAGGGGTGGATGATATCCGTGCCTACAAAATATTGAAAAATACTGTGCGTTGTGATATAATATAGGAAAAATAACTGTTCATAAGAATCTGACACATACTTAACTAACAGATAATATCAAAAAATTGAGAGGTATACGATTATGCTATTAACAAAAGAAAACAGGTTGCGTTGTTTAATATCAATATTAGTTTTTGTGGCATTGATGCTTTTTATAGAAACACAACCCGAATTGATAATTAATACATTTGGTTATGAAAACGCAATAAAGTATATTGACCTTGTGTATTATGGAGGTTTATTTTTATTCTACGTTATTATTTTTCGGAAAACACTATATAAATGTCTAAAGGATTTTAAAAACAATTTAAAAAAATACATTCCTATAATTGCTATATGTGCTTTCATCACAATTATTTTGGTTGTTGTGGCTGCGATTATTCTGGATATCTGCGGTATTGGTGAGAGTGACAATCAGAAAGCTGTGGATGATGCAGTTACAAATTATGGTATATTTATGGTGTTACCGGCATGTCTTTTCGGACCACTGGTTGAAGAATTTATTCATAGAGGGATTGTACTGGGCGCAATAAAAGGTGAAAAATCAGGCAAAGTCAGAATAGTAATATCTATTATTGTAGGAGCAATATTATTTGGAATGATTCATTGTAATTATATAGATTTTTCTGCCATGGAAATACTAACTGTTATTCCGCAAATGTTAATGGGATTAATGTTCGGAATAGTTTATGTGCTATCTAATAATATATTTTGTCCTATAGCAGTTCATATGATAATAAATGTGTTAGCTACAATCTAAAAGTATCTGCATTAATCAGAAAATAAGAATACTGAAAAATTATTATAACGCAAACTCAACATCGAGGATTTATGATTCAAAGTCCCGTTGTGTAGGGGCGGATATTATCCGCCCGATTGGGTAATATGAAAAAAATCGTTCGGATTCAACGTTTCAAAACGGTATATATAAAACGGGATGCCGAGGGCGGCATCCCCTACAAGATTATTGCATATTGTGGTATAATATGGAAAATCGAATAGAACGATAAACCAAACAGGTATTTGATAAAGGGGTGTTAAATTGGATATTCAAAAAAACATAGAATTTTATAGTGAGATAGCATCTTCATATTTGTGCAAATGTGTATATTGTAAAAACTATATACATGAAATTGAAGCAACTTATCCACAGCTTAGTACTTATTTAAAAAATATTGGGATAGACATAACAAAGCCATTTGAAGTATTACCGTTGAATCCTGAACCAAGTGGATATATAGATTATATTGGTGCCCAATATATTGTTTTGGGTGATTCTCAGTATTTTCAAAAAGCTACAATTGCTGATGTAACGATTGATATTACAACATCACATCCAGGTACAAATATAAATGAAAAACATTTTGTCATTGAGATATCTCCAATACGTTTGAAATGGGTTTTGAAGATAAATCCTATTTCAGAAAAACGATAACTCAACATCGAGGATTTATGATTCAAAGTCCCGTTGTGTAGGGGCGGATATTATCCGCCCGATTGGTTTTGCGTTTGTTTTGCTGTGTAGGGGATGCCGCCCTCGGCATCCCGTTATGTAGGGCGGATGATATCCGCCCATACTATTGACAATTATTGTATGCCGTGATATAATATTAAATATTTATATAAAATAGAAAAAGTAAACACAGAAAGGCATAACAATGAAAAAAATAGTCACATTTCTTTTACTTCTTGCAATGACATTACCAGTCACCTCTTGCAACAACAAGCAGGAAAACTCTTCGCAAACTGAAAGCTCTGTTCAGCAGGAAAGCAGTATTACCACTGAAAGCAATAACGCTGAAACGGAACAGCCGCAGACGATATCTCCCACAAAGCTTACCAACAAAATGACGGAGTTAGAGATCAACTCTGTGGATAAGCACGCTCTCACGCTTCTTGACGAAATCGAAAAGCCAAATGCCGACCCGAATGCTGAACACAAGGTCAGTGTCGAGTTCAGAACAATGACCTATGCCGAATATCGTAAAAATTTGGAAGAGTGTCGATCTGAAATTGGCGATGAACAATATGAGGCTGCTATGGAGGATATCAGAATCGCTGAGGAAAAAGGTGAAGACTCCTTTCAGTTTAGTACTTGCGTTCTTGTTGACGGGTATATCGTTCAGCGACTTGTCCCTGATGCAGATGATTTTAATGATGGCAACTCATTCGGCTTTACTTCTAGCACAATAGGAGAAAACGGTGAGCAGAAAGTAGAATATGTCTCTTTTGATTCATTTGAGGAATATCTCGACTATATCAGAGAACAAGAATCCAAGTTAGGTTACACCAATGAAGTAACTGAAATGGAGATCCTGCAAATTCAACTTGCATATGAAGCACTGAAGAACGGCACCTATGAAACGCTTCCCGAAGGTAGTGTGGATATTAACGACCAATCGTTGTATCTCTGGTCTGCACTTCAAAATTACAGAAGCGACTGGGAATATGACCGTGCTGCAGTTGAAGCAATAAAGGATTCCGTTGACGAGATATATTTTTACGATGAAGAACTTGATAGACCATTTGTCGTTCATGTGACACTCCCACCCAATTACGACAAGGACAAGACCTATCCTGTATTCTTCCTGACAGACGGCATCTGGCGTTTCGGCAACTGTCCTGAACTGAGAAAATGCATGGAAAACGGCGAAGCTGCACCTGTGATACTTGTCAGCCTTTATTATTGCTACAATGTCACCGACCCTGACCAATGGATACGCTATAATGACCTTGTAATCGAACGTGACAAGCTGCTCGACTTTATCACCGACAACCTTATGCCGTATTTGTGCGAGAATTACAATATCGACTGTGATAATTCCACGCTGTATGGTCATTCGGACGGCGGTGTGTTCACACATAATGCGGTTTTCAATTCGGACAGGTATGAAAATCAGCCCTTCGGTCATTATATCATCGGCAGTCCTGCGCTGTGGGGACTGTATCATTATAATCTGGATAATAATATGACCAATGATGATGTGCTGAACGATTACGGCTATTTTGACAGAAATGAAACGCTGGATAAGACAATATTCCTCTGTGCAGGCTCATTGGAAGATCCCGATTACGAACAAAATTACCGTGAGGGAGATGATACAACGCTTGAAGGCGTTGCAAAGCTGAAAGAACGCTTTGAATCCCACGGTGTAGACTTTACACATAAATTATATGAATCACATCACTATCAGTATATTCCCGAAATGCTGGTGGAATATCTGAAAACAATGTATCCGTGTTAATTGAAGTATGGGCGACAAAACTCAAAAAACATTTGCATTTTCCCTGAAAATATGATATAATATTATGATTGATTTTTTAGGGAGTATGAGTCGTTATGGAAAAATTCAATGACATTCTTGTAAAAATAGATGAATTCGTCTGGGGAGTTCCACTGATAGTTCTCATCATATCCTGCGGTATTCTTCTTACTGTGCGCACATGCTTTCTGCAGGTGAGAAAACTCGGCACTTCGCTTAAATATATGGTGAAAAACGAAGAGGGCGGAACAGGCGATGTTTCAAGCTTTGCAGCTCTGTGTACTGCTCTTTCCGCTACTGTCGGAACGGGAAATATTGTCGGAGTAGCAACCGCAATAGGCGCAGGCGGTCCGGGAGCTCTTTTCTGGATGGAGATTGCTGCTTTCTTCGGAATGGCTACCAAATACGCAGAAGGACTCCTCGCTGTAAAATACAGAATCAAGGATAAAAACGGAAATCTCCTCGGCGGACCTTTCTATTACATAGAAAACGGGCTTGGCAAAAGCTGGAAATGGCTTGCAAAGCTCTTCGCTCTGTTCGGACTTCTTGCAGGACTTTTAGGCATAGGCACAATTGCTCAGATAAACGGAATCACTTCCGCCGCAAATAATTTCTTTGACCCGTCAGCAAGTCATACAGTTACGCTTTTCGGAAACGAATACACATACACAACGATAATAGCAGGTCTGATAATAACAGTTCTTGCGGCTCTTATCATCATCGGCGGAATAAAGAGAATTGCCGCATTTTCAGAGATTGTTGTTCCTGCAATGATAATCATTTATGTTATAAGCTGTCTTATAATAATTATCTCGAACATCGGACAAATTCCCTCAGCTGTTGCGGATATAGTAAAGGGAGCATTCGGAGTTCGTCCTCTTGCGGGAGGAATTGCAGGCTTTGCGGTAGTTAAAATGTCAATGAGAAGCGGTGTTGCAAGAGGTATTTTCTCAAACGAAGCGGGACTTGGCTCTTCACCGATTGCATCAGCTGCTGCAAGGACAAACGAGCCTGTAAGACAGGGTATGGTTACCATGACAGGCACATTTATTGACACAATTATCGTATGTACAATGACAGGACTTGCAATTGTAATGGCAGGAAGCTATGACAAAGGACTTGTCGGCGTAAACATCACAATTGACGCATTCGTATGCGGTCTGCCGTTCCCTGCAAAGCTGTCATCGTTCCTTCTTATGATGTGTCTTACATTTTTCGCATTCACAACAATTCTCGGCTGGAATTACTACTCAGACAGATGTCTTTCATATCTTACGGGAGCTAAGAAAAAATACGCTTCGGTATATAAATGGGTATACATTGCCGCAATATTTATCGGTCCGTATCTCACAGTTGAGGCTGTATGGAATTTTGCCGATATCTTCAACGGACTTATGGCTCTGCCTAATATTATAGCTCTTATCGGACTTTCCGGAGTTGTTGCCGCTGAAACAAAGGATTATCTTGCACGACTAAAAAAAGGCGAAATCAAATAATACAAATCGGCTGGCGGTTATCCGTCAGCCCTTTCTTTTTGGTGTGATATTTTTTGAAAATTGCTATTGACTTTTTTATGCTTATGTAGTATAATATTAATGTTCTTATCGAACTATATAAATGCTGATGTGGCACAGTCGGTAGCGCAACGCCTTGGTAAGGCGTAGGTCGTCGGTTCAAGTCCGATCATCAGCTCCAATAAAACAACGTAAAATAGGCACATTCTCATTTCAGGGAGTGTGCTTGTTTTTTTATCAATATCGTTCAGGACACTATCAATATTAATAACTACGAAATAATATAAGAATATGCGACAAATTGTTTTCAAAAAAAGAAAGCAAGCATAGCAAAATGCTCATCACTCAGACTAAGAGGGAGCAGGAAGAGGATACAAAACAGAAGATAGGATAAAAAAATGGAGCAGATGAAAAATCTGCTCTTTTTTATAAAAAATATTCAATACGTATTGACACAATACGTATTATATGCTATAATATAAATGCAGGAGGAAAACGCCATGACTTTTAAGGAAATGGAGAAGTTACTTAAAGCTGATGGTTGGCTTTTAAAGAGTACTGTCGGATCACACTTTCAGTACATACACCCGACCAAAAGTGGAAAAGTAACTGTACCTAATCATAAGGGAGATATCCCTAAAGGTACAGCAAATTCAATCCTGAAGCAGGCAGGGCTGAAATAATGCCCTGCTCCTGCATATAATATAAAAGGAGTTGATTATATGTTATCTGTTTATCCAGCTTGTTTCTATAAGGAAAAAGAGGGCGGTTATGCAGTTATTTTCCCAGACCTCAACCACCTTGCAACGTGTGGAGATACTCTTGAAAACGCTATTGAAATGGCCGTTGACTGTCTTGCAGGTTATCTGTATACAGCTAAACAGGAGGGCGAGAATATACCTGCTCCGTCTGATATAAACACCATTGACATTAACGAGGAATATGACGAGTATGAAAGTGCTTTTGTAAATATGGTAGCTGTGGATGTTGCTGAATATGCTAAGAAGCATTTTGAAAAGTCAGTCAAAAAAACTCTTACTATTCCTTCATGGCTTAATGAAATTGCTGTTGCAAACAACGTGAATTTTTCTCAGGTTCTTCAATCGGCTCTTAAAGAGCAGCTCAATCTTAATTGAATATAGCAGAACGGAGCAGGCACAAAACCTGCTCCTATATTTTGAGGGCACTAAGGGCACTAAAAACTACAATAAAACAACAACGGCTACAGCAAGAATATCACGCAATATAGCTAAAAATCAAAAACTACAAAAAGCCACAAAAAGTAAAAATTCTCTTTGGTAAGGCGTAGGTCGTCGGTTCAAGTCCGATCATCAGCTACAGAATTCAGCCCTCGCAAATGGTTTTATACAGTCATTTGCGAGGCTTTTTATTTTAATAATCTCATTTTATCATTTTGAGTTTTTTTAAGAATTATTATAAATAATCATGTAATATGGGTGTCAAAGTGGGTGTCAAAAAATAAGGGGAGCATTTCAATATTTAAATGCTCCTTTTTCTTTAGTATTTTTAATTCTTCGAGAAGTAAAGCAAAGATACTTCTGACATCCGAGTTGTGAGCATCTGCTCACCTTTTTCAATTCTCATCATCCTTTACAAATTCAAATAAGTCACCCGGCTGACAATCCAGCACATCGCAAATAGCATTGAGAGTTTCAAAACGAATGCCCTTCATTTTTCCTGTTTTAAGATTTGATACATTTACATTAGACATTTCCAGTTTTTGTGCAAGTTCATTCACAGATATTTTTCTATCCGCCATCATTCTGTCAAGACGTATAATAATCGACATATCATCCGCTCCTTATGCAATAGAATCTGAATCTTCCTGAAGTTCTGTGCCATATTTAAATATTTCAGCAATCATACCGAATACAGCCCCTAAAAGTATAACGAAAACTGAAGATGCAGGAATCTCAAAAGAAGCATAAGAAAAAACAACCATAGTAATGATAAGACAAACAAACTCATGCAATAATACTGCCGCCATAATCAATACTGCAATCCAGCGCAGCAAAGTTACGGATTTTTTTGTAAATGGTGTACGCAGATTCTTGCAATCCTTGAAAAGCATATAAACAAGTATTGTAATAACAGCCATCAAAACATATTGCACAATTGTTCCGATTTCTTCGATTACAGCAATTGCCTGATAATTAGTTTTTCCATTATCATCAAGCAGCTTATAATAGTCCGTAAAAATCTCGCTGTATTCCTCTCCATTCACATCAAGATATGTTGTTTCTATTCCAAAGGTTTCAGATTTCTCCACCCTTACCGAAAATTCAGACGGCTCTTTTGAAAGAAGTGATACAACATTTGAAATTGTCCCTATAACGCCAATTATAACAATCACAGCTATAATCAGCACACAAGTACGGTCTGTTTTTACCGAGCGTTCCAGTTTTTTCAACGATGTTTTCATAGTAAATACCTCCTGTTGTATATACTTGTAAAAATATCTGTAATTAATTACAACATCAGTATAGCACAGATTTCTGCGCTTGTCAATACATTTTTAAAGTTTTACTTTAAATTTATAATTCTTTGCTTTATATATTAAAACCAAAACTTTATTCAAGAACAAAAAAACGACTTCGTTTATTCAACGAAGTCAGATATATTATCACATACTATTCTTCCTGTAAACAGTAGGCGTAACGCCTACATTTTTTTTGAACTGACGCATAAAATGCTCCTCGTTGTCATATCCGCACATTGCGGCTACCTGCGAAATAGTCGCCTGACTTGAGCTGAGTATCTCCTTCGCCTTTTCAATCTTGCAGTTTATAACGTCAGATATACACGATACTCCGAAAATTTCACTGTAAATATGCTGGAAATACGAACGTGACATATTAACCTCGCCCGCCATAAGCTCAACAGTCCACTTAATCTGAGGATTGCTGTAAATCTTATCCCTGAGCTCCATAAGCTCGGCATAATGAGGGTCGGTATTCGATTTCTGTTCTGTCATAATCTCTGTGCATTCAGCTGTTTTCATAAGCATGGTTTTCAGCATAGCGTCAAGCATTTTCGTTCTGTTTGTACGGCTTGAATAAAATTCACTGTACATATTCTTTACAATATCGCTTATAAATTCCGTGTCAGCATTGCTTAAAACCAGATTGAACGGAATATTAAGCGATTTCAGAAAATCATCATCGCCCTCAGCATCAAAATGCACCCAATCGCACACAAAATATGGCTCATCGGAATGAAAAATCTGCGGTATCCCTTTTTCATAAATTATCACCGAGTTTTCCTGTGCGCTTGTTTCTACGCCCGAAAACTCAAATACACACGGAGCATATGAGAGCATAAGCATATAACCCTCCGAGCCGTTTTCTCTTCGCACGCTGTATCCGTCTTTATGAATAGTATGATAACCTATACCCAGAATTTTCATTTTTTCACTTCCTTACTTCCGTCTATGAAACGCCATTCAATATCACGCCAGTATTCACCCGCATAGTCTATTCCGACTCTTTTTGCTGTTTCTATATAAGGCTTATAGCCGTCATCTTCAATCCATACGCTGTCGTTATCGTATATATAAGTGCCGTTCTGTTCCTTATTTATCATCAGCCTTTTAGTAAGCTTTGCAGGACCGTTATATCCCTCTCCTGCCCTTATAAGAACTCCCTGTGGAATATCCTTTTCGCCTGTAATCACGTTCATAAGCCAGTGCATTCCATAGCATAAATAAACGTAAATCACTCCGCTTTCACCATAAAGAAGCTCTGTTCTCGGAGTTCTGCCCTTTGAAGCATGGCAAGCTTTATCTTCCTCGCCTCTGTAAGCCTCGGTTTCGGTTATACGCACACGGATAACAGTCCCGTCACTCAGCTTGCGGGCTATAATCTTTCCCACAAGCTCGGGAGCAACTTCAAGGCAATCACGGCTGAAAAAATCTCTGCCAAGCTTCATAGCAATCTCCTCCTATTTTACAAGCAGTTTTTCTGCAAGCTCGCTGTCAGGCTTTACAAAAGCTGTCTGGTAATTTGTAAAAATAACCTTTCCCGGTTTAGCACCTGACGGCTTTTTCACATATCTTGCAAGACAATAATCAACAGGAACAAGATTAGAGCTTTTGCCCTTGCTGTTTACTGCCGCAATTATTGCCGCTTCTTCTATTGTTTTATCAGGCGGAGTTGCTCCGTCTGTGCATATAATAACATGCGAACCTGTTATTCCCTGCGTGTGAAGCCATATGTCGCTCTTTTCTGCGAATTTGAGCGAAAGCTGGTCATTCTGCTTGTTGTTTCTTCCGACAAGTATACAGTATCCGTCGCTTGATTTATACTCAACAGGCGGCAAAGCCTTTGGCGGCTTGCCTTTCTGTGTGCTGTGCTTTATATATCCCTGTTCAGAAAGCTCAAGTCTTAGCTGGCTGATATCGCTGTTTGTCGATGCTCTTGTCAATGCGTCAAATACGCTGTCAAGATATGCAAGCTCTTCCTCGCCCTTTTCAATCTGCTCTGCAAGCTTCTGCTCGGCAGTTATTGATTTCTTGTATTCGTTATAGTAATACTGCGCATTCTGCGAGGGAGTTTTCATTATATCAAGCTTAATCTCAACCTGCGGCAGATTTTCATCATAGAAATTTTCTGCAATCAATACTTCATCGCCCTTTTGTATGCGATACATATTCGCTGAAACAAGGTCGCCGTAAAGCTTCAATGCATCCTTATTCTTACATTCGATAAGCTCATCACGCTGAACTGCAATTCGCTTTGAAGTTCTCTCCGTAAGATTTACAAGAAGCCTGAAAAGGTCGTTTGCTCTCTGTTTAATTCGTGCCGATCTGTCACGCTCTGCATAGAAATAATCAAGAAGCTCTGAAGCAGAGGGAAGCTCTTTTGTAATCATAAGATTTCCAAACTGCTCTGTACGGATAAACGAAAAGTCCTTTAATATATCTTCCTTATCCATAACAGCGGTAAATGTGCATTTGTTTTCAATAAGAGCATTTTTCGTCTGATTGATTATAAATATAAGCCTGTCAATCTGCTCATCTGTGATTTCCTCAGAAGTAATATACTCCCCTTTACCTGCATAAAAACTCCATTCCCTTGCAAGAATCGGAGATATGCCCTCAAATACTCTGATAAGCACCTTTGAAAGCTCTCCGCTGTTTGTATTTTTCAGAGCATTTACGATTTCTTCACGCTCTGCACTGAGAAAATTCAGTCTTTCGCTTCTTGGCGGAAGTGAATATTTCATTCCCGGAAGTACCATACGCTCTCTTGACATTTCCTCGTCAACACGCTTGATACTATCAATTACATTGCCCTCCTGATTAATAATAATAAGGTTAGAACAACGCCCCATTATTTCACAGGCAAGAGTTACAGTAACAACATCGCCAAGCTCATTCACACATTCAAAATCAAGGAACAGTATACGCTCTAAACCGTCCTGACGTACAGCTATAAGTTTTCCGCTTCCGAGATGCTTTCTAAGAAGCATACAGAACATAGGCGGTGTATTCGGGTTATCAACCGTAAGCTTTGTAATGTGTACTCTCGCACTTCCTGCATTTGCGGAAATCATTATCTTATGACTTCCATGTCTTGTACGGAGCGATATAATTATTTCTTCCCTTGAAGGCTGATGTACCTTTTCTACTCTTCCGCCGATAAGACTTTCTGTTTCACTTTTTATCGCATAAAGAAATGCACCGTCTAAAGCCATTTTATCAATCCTCTGTGTTAATTTTCTTTTGCTGAATATACAAGAATTTCAAACTCGATTTCAGTTTCAAGCTCATTGAGAGCCGCAAGACGCTCCTGCTGTATTTTACCTGTACGATAATAATACGGAGTCATTGAAAACAAATTCTGTATATCCTCATTGTTATCAATATTTATTTCATACGCTATTTTTCTGCTTTTTATAAGCTCAAATCCGTCAATTGCATAGTCCTTGACTTCGTTAAGATACGGAGTATCATACACAGCCTTTTTAAGTCCCCACAAATGCTTTTCCGAGGGGATAACCATTATAAATATTCCGCTTTCTTTTAAAACTCTGAGAAATTCCTCTCTGCAAAACGGAGCAAATAAAGTCATAACAATATCACAGCATTTATCGGCTATCGGCAGATGAAAAACACTTCCCACCGCAAAATGTGCTTCTTTAAAAAGCTTTGATGCATATTCAAGAGCAGTTTTTGAAATATCAACTCCGTAGAAATCCGCTTCAATGCTGTTTTCTTTGAGGTGAGAATATACACCCTTTGTATAATAGCCCTCTCCGCATCCCGAATCAAGAATTATACTTCCGTTTTCAGCATATTCAGCTACAGTTTCAGAAAGTGCCGCAAGAAGCTTTCCGTAATATCCCTTTTCAAGAAAATCACGTCTTGCCTTCACCATAAGCTTATTATCGCCATGAACAGTCTTTCCCACCTGCTTTGAAATCAGCAGATTTACATATCCGCTTTTTGCTATATCAAACGTATGTCTTTTCGGACAAATATAGCTTTTCCCCTCTTTATACAGCATTTCACTGCATACGGGACAAGTAAATATATTCATAGATTCACCCTATTAAATGTATTCGCATGGGTCTGTTGAACGCTCTGAAATCTCAACATCAAGCTGTGGGAATTTCTTTTCAAGAGCGTATCTCAGCTCCTCAAGAACAAGGTTTTCTGTGTGGAAGTGACCGCAGTCGAATACTGTAAACTTAGCATTATTCGTATCAATCCATATATCGTGCTTTACATCACCTGTAATAAGTGCGTCACAGCCCTTAGCCTTTGCAAGTTTCCACAATGAACCGCCCGAACCTGAACATACTGCAATTTTTGATAATATATATTCACCGTATATATTTGTTTTTATGCGGTCAATTTTAAAAATATCCTTGAGTATCGCCGCAAATTCTTCACAATCAATTACCTTTTCAAACTCAATTATACAGCCGAGTCCACAATCCTCAAGCGGCTCAATATTTGCAGATACAGCAAGCTTTTCAGCGATTTTCTTTACAATTGCAGTATTTGTACCGCCCTCTGCAATATCAAGATTTGTATGCATACAGATTGCACCTGTTCCGTTTCTGATAAGCTTATAAACAGGATTGTTTGTCTGTACTTTTTTCAGCGGATTGAAGATAACAGGATGATGTGAAATTATAAGTCCTGCCCCTTTATCAACTGCTTCTTCGATACTGTCATTTGTAATATCAAGAGTAAGAAGAATTTTTGAGCATCTGCCTGTTTCCGACTCAACAAGATAACCCGAATTATCCCAGCCTTCCTGTAATGCAAAAGGATATTTTTCGTTAAGGAATGAGTATATATCGCTTATAGATACTTCTTCATTTCCTTTATGAATTCTGCTTGCCATAGCCGCATAATGACCTGATTCGTTAAGCTTGCCTGCCTTTTCAAGTGACTGACTGACTTTATTAAGCTTTTCTGCTTCTTTCTGACGGATTTTTTTGCCCATTTCATCATCATCTCTGAAAAATCCACGCAAAGCCTCAAACTCTGTAAGCTGTTTATAAACGGCAGAATATCTTGCAGTAATTACCGTGTATAGCTTTTCATTTTCTTCAACGCCTGTTTCAGATATAATTTCAAAACCATTTCCAATAAGCCATTTACGCAGAATTTCAGGCTTTGTCATAGGCTGTAAAATCCAGCGTATGCTTTCAAAATCACATTTATCTATAGAGGCATTTACGATAACGCCAGTAGTAGTTTCTCCGATAATACCTGCAATAGTTTCGCCGCCCATACCTGCAATAACAACATCGCTCACATTATCAAGCGGTACATTTTCAAGTCCATCTGAAAGGATGAGAGTTATTCTATCTGAAAGCCCGTATTTTTCAACTGTTTTTGCAGCTGCTTCAAGCGGACCTTCATTTATATCTGCGGCAATTACTTTTTCGCATTTACCGCTTTTTATAAGCTCTGCGGCAAGATATGCATGGTCTGTACCGATATCGCAGACTATTCCCTCACCGCCTACAAGCTCCATACACATTTCAAGTCTTTTATCAAGCATAAATCAATCTCCAATCAAAAAATAAAGCGTGCCGATTATTCGACACGCCGCAGTAACTTAAGCCTTTGCTGCAAAATGAGCGTTAAGCTTTTCAACAAGCTCGTCGGCATTTGTTCCGTGAACAGCACATGCCTCTTCTATTGTTTCGCTTCTTGATGCAGGACAGCCAAGACAGTGCATTCCTATTTCAAGGAAGTAAGGAGCAGCGTCAAAATCAGCGTCAAGAATATCTCCGATTATTGTGTTTTTAGTAACTACCATATTAAACAATCCTTTCAGAAATTTATAAAATAGATATATTATGCCATACAAAAAATCAAAGCACAGCCGACGCTGTGCCTTGAAATCGGCATTATTATGCTTCGTTCATTTTAGCAAAACAATCGCTGCAGTAAACAGCTCTGCCTTCCTTTGGTTCGAAAGGAACCTTAGCTTCGCCGCCGCATGAAGCGCATTCAGCTGTAAACATTACTCTGTCAGCCTTGCCTGCATTCTTTCTTGCGTCACGACAAGCCTTACATCTCTGTGGCTCGTTTACAAAACCTTTTTCTGCATAAAATTCCTGTTCGCCTGCAGTAAATGTAAATTCGCTTCCGCACTGCTTGCAGACTAATGTCTTGTCTTCGTACATTTTAAAATACCTCGCTTAATATATTTGGACCATGATTGGATTCGCACCAATACCTTTGATTAACAACGCTCTTTACTTAAGCTACCAGGTCATCATTTTTCAGACGCATTCATTAGAAGTTTAATTTTCCGTCTGGCTCTTTGTATAGCATTATCAACAGACTTTTCAGTAATCTTCAGCTTTTCAGCAATGTCTTTATAAGACATCTCGTGAATATACATCTGAAAAACAACATTTTCTCTTTCAGTAAGAACGGAATCGATTTTGTTGAACAAATCCGAAAAATATTCTTTATAAAGAAAAATAGTTTCAGGCGTTTCAGAAAATGAAATACCCTGTAAAACAGACAGCTCTTCAATATTATCGACAGGCGAATCTACTTTATTCGATTTTGAAACGAGAGTTTTCATACGATTTGTTATGCATATAGCCGCAAACGCAGAAAACTTTACATTTTTATCGGGATTAAAGCCTGCAACGGCACTCATAAGACCGAGCAAGCCCTCCTGCGCAAGATCATCGCTGTCAATAATTGAATTTGCAAATGATTCGGATTTTTTCCAAATAAACTTAATATAGCGTGAAATTACAAGAGCCTCAGCACGTCTGTCTGAACGTGCAATAACAACAAGCTCTTCATCACTTAATTTATCAAGAGATTTTGAATCATAATCCGAACCAAGCACTTCATTCACCCAATCACTCTGAATGTAAATACTATATTGTATATTATATAGCATTTTTTCTGTTTTGTCAATAAAAACTTAACAATTTTTTAACTATAATGCCAAAAAACATCATTTCCACCAATTTACAGTAAAAAAATTTGTTAATTTACACATAGAATCAGTCGTTTAAATTACAGTTTAGAGTATTCAGCACGACCTTCTGAGAAAAGATCGCCGCCATTGCAGTCATTTGCAACTATAAGCGGAAGCTCCTCGATATAAAGCTTCTTAACAGATTCACAGCCGAGATCCTCAAATGCAATAACCTCACAGCTTTTGATACACTTTGCCGCCAATGCGCCCGCACCGCCTACAAAGCAGAAATACACAGCCTTATTGCGTACAATCGCATCACGCACAGCCTGATTACGCTCGCCCTTGCCAATCATTGCAACAAGCCCGTTATCAAGAAATTCAGGAGCAAAAACATCCATACGGCTTGAAGTTGTTGGGCCGCATGAGCCGATAGGCTTCCCCTCAGGTGCAGGAGTAGGTCCTGCATAGTAAATTACAGCATCCTTGAGGTCGTAAGGCAGCGTTTCGCCGCTATCCATCATAGCCTTTATTCTTTTGTGTGCCGCATCTCTTGATGTATAAACGTATCCGCTAAGAAGCACTTTATCTCCGATTTTTAGGCTCGGAGCAGCATTTCTAAGCTCATCAACCGTCAATTTAATTAAAGACAAAAAATCACCCTCATTAATAACACAGAAATCCCGTATAAACGGGATTCTGTGTAATATTCAAACAATTATTCTTCGATGTTAAGAGCTTCTTCCTTTGAAGCTTCTTCTTCAGCTGCCTTAAGTAATTCTGACATATCAAAATTGAAGTCAGCAGCCTTCTTCATATTCTTATCCTGATATGGCTTCTGAGAATTATTGCTTGCAGGCTGTTCATTCACAGGCTTGTTCTGCTGTGAATTATAGCTGTTACCCATATCGCTTACAGGCTTCTTTTCAGGTACCTTTGCATATTCAGGCATTGCAGCATGATTATTAAAAACAGTATCCTGTGGAAGTTCAGCCTTCTTAACCTCAGGCACATCAGTAATGCTCTTTCTTGCATTATCAATAATGCTCTTTGATTCATCCATTCTGTCTGATGCCTGTGAAGTAAGCTTACGCATAAGACCTGAAATATCATCAAATTTAGCCTGAATTCCGTCAATTTCAGTTACAAGCATATTTCTTACAGTATCAGCCATTTCGTTTACCTTGTCGGCACGTGTATTAGCATCAAGAATTGTAAGCTTAGCCTGTTCATTTGCGTCCTTAACACACTTATCAGCTGTTGTATTTGCTGAATTGATAGCCTTTTCTGCTTCAGCATTAGCGTCGTCAACAATCTGCTTAGCCTGAGCCTGAGCTTCCTTGACAGCCTTATCTGCGGCATTCTTAGCTTCAATTGTGATTTTCTTAGCTGTCTGCTGAGCCTCTGTAAAGAGAGCGCCCATATCAAAGCTTGTAGGAATTGCAGCTGAATCAGCATTTTCCTTAAGCTCTTCAATTTCAGCCTTAAGCTTTTCAATTTCGCCGTCCTTATCAGCGATAAGCTTAGCCTTGTCATCAAGTTCCTTGATTTTATTCTGAAGCTCATTATCCTTAGCAGCGAGAGCGCTTGTCTTTGCTTCGAGAGCCTTCTTAGCTTCAGCAATTTCAGCATCCTTAGCTGATGTATCAACAGCAGCAGGTGCCGGTGCAGGAGCTGCAGCAGCATTATTTGCCTTTTCTTCCGCAGCCTTAGCTCTGTTTTCAGCAGCCTCAACGCTTGCCTTGAGCTTGTCGATTTCTTCCTTAGCCTTTATAAGTGCAGCCTTAGCGCTGTTAAGTTCGGCAGCCTGTGCAGCATTTGCAGGAGTATTGACTGCAGCGCCTGCCTGACCGCCTGACTGTGACTTGAGCTGATTGATAAGTGCTATATCTGATTCATGCTGTTTCTTGAGAGTTTCAAGTTCAGTCTTAGCTGCTCTGAGAGAGTTATTTGCATTATTGAGTTTATCCTGAAGATTATCAATCTGTGATCTATACTTTGCAATTTCCTGAGGATCAGCAGGTCCGGCTTCCTGTAAAGCTTTTATCTGTTCTTCTAATGCAACGTTCTTAGAATTAAGCTCATCAACGTACTGTAATACATCATCTTTTACAAATCCGCCAACTTTCGCGGTTCTTAATACTACTGGTTCATCCATAATACGCTCCAATCCCTGCAAAACATCAATTGCAGAATAAAGTTATACAAAGTGAGTTCACACCTTATATACAATTATAACATTTTTATTTTTAATTTTCAACCCTCATTTTGTAGAAATTATCGTTTTATTTTAGTGCATTTTATACTAAACTCAATTATCTGTATGAGTTAATTTGTACTCAAATTTGTATATTACATCATTATAGAAAAAACAAAAAGCACTTCCGCAGAACACGGAAGTGCTGTATATTTCACGATTATCAGCTATGTAATCAGTTGCCGAGCATCTTGAAGATAGCTTCGAGGTCGTCATCCTGTGATGATGAAGTTGACTTTTCGCCAAGACCGAGTTCATCGATAAGCGGATTATCAATCTTGATGATTTCGTCCTCTTCCTCTTCTGTATTCTTTTCTTCAACAGGAGTTTCAGCAGGATCGTCAAAGCCTGCAGCGATAACAGTGATGATCATTTCATCCTGCATATCTTCCTTGAATGCTGTACCGAAGATGAATTCAACATTATCAGCAGCCTGATCTGTAATCATCTTTGTAGCTGTATCAACATCTGAAGAAAGAATATCTTCTGACATAGCAATATTGATAAGGAGTCTCTTTGCACCTGCGATTGAAGTTTCGAGGAGTGGGCTCTTGATAACAGCTTCAGCAGCCTGCTGAGCCTTATCCTTGCCTGCACCGTGACCGATAGCCATGTGAGCATAGCCTGCACCCTTCATAATTGTTGAAACGTCAGCGAAGTCGAGGTTGATGTAACCTTCTTCAACGATAAGGTCTGAAATACTCTTTACACCTGTCTTGAGAATATCATCTGAAAGTGCGAATGACTGAAGCATTGTAAGTGGCTTATCAAGGCCAACGAGGAGCTTTTCGTTAGGAATTACGATGAGTGAGTCAACATATTTTCTGAGCTCTGCGATACCTTTTTCAGCCTGAATCATTTTCTGTTCTCTTTCGAAAAGGAATGGCTTTGTAACAACAGCAACAGTAAGGATGCCCATTTCCTGTGCAATCTTAGCAACAACAGGAGCAGCACCTGTACCTGTACCGCCGCCCATACCTGCGGTAATGAAAACCATATCAGCACCCTTGAGGTGTGTTTCGATTTCATCTCTGTTTTCTTCAGCTGAACGCTTACCAACCTCAGGCTTATTTCCTGCGCCTCTGCCCTTTGTGAGCTTAGCACCAATCGGAATTCTTGTTGTAGCCTTTGACTTATTAAGCGCCTTTGCGTCTGTATTTACAGCAATATATTCAATATCATTTACACCTGAATCAACCATGCAGTTAAGAGCGTTTCCGCCGCCGCCGCCAACACCGATAACCTTTATATTTACATCAGGCTCAAGTGTTTCTTCTAAAATAAAATCAGCCATTTTATATGTCCTCCTAAATTTATATTCCTTAGTTATTTAACAAATTACAATAATAACATTCTAAAATACACTAATTATTTTATCATATATTTTTGTGTATTTCAAGTATCTGTAATAATTTTTTTTATTTTTCATCGATTTCACAATATTTCGTTGAGTTGAACTGTTTTTTTTAACATTTATGTGCAATATAACGATTATTTACTCATCCGAAGCCTGTGTGGTTGTAGTTGTCGCTGTCGTTACATTCTGTTCATCATGTTCTCTGAACATTTCCTCTTCCTCATCGATGTATGTCGTTGTTGCCTGTACATCTTCTGTATCTTCGTCTGTATCGGCATCATTTTCGCCGTTTTCATCTGTTGCCTCAGTCGGATTAATGATAAATGTCTGAGATGCGGTTCCCACGTAATCACCTTTGCCGGCAATTGTGACAGTTCCTGTTCCTGCATTTACATTGGATGTATATTTTACTATGTCATAATCTGTGCCTTCCACAAGAGTAGTTTCACCTACTGCAACTGTAACAGCCGGTGTGAGTGT